>JAFYDR010000041.1 GCA_017544725.1 Kiritimatiellia bacterium | reverse complement strand
TCTTTCGTGCAAGGAGTTTACGTTCGCTCGTCTGGCAAGGCTCCATACGCAAGTTCTTTTCTATTCCATTGTCCCGTTCCTTGCGGTTATGCTCGTTTGCTCCCATAAAACAGTTCCAAATGTTTGGAAGGTTGCAGGACATTTGCCTGCTGTCAAGGCGTTTTTTCCGATCATTTCAAATCAGTGGTGGTTTGCAACAGATTACTTTGTCCTTTCGGTGTTTTCTCCATTCATCAATCGTATGCTCAACGGCTTGGCACATCGTGAGTTTTCTACACTGATTGGCCTTGTCTTCGTTGTCTTTGTCGGCATTCCCACGACTTTTGGACATTTATTGCCGAAACCGGATCAGTGGTTCGAGAACAATCTTGCGTGGTTTTTCGTACTTTACTGCATTGGTGCATTTTTCAGGCGCAATAGCTGTTTGGTTGCGAAATGTGGAGTTGCTCTAAACCTGGCAATTGCCGTTGGATGCCTGATGTTTGTGTGTTTTGCATTTTCATTCGGCGGGCTGAATTTTCGTGGAAGACAGCAGTTTCCTGTAGTTCTTGCAGCCGCATCTCTCTTTCTTGCATTTCTTCGGATGAATATCCGACAGTCACGGTTCATTTCGGTTCTTGCCGGATCTTCGTTCGGGGTTTATCTGATTCACGATCATCCGATGATGAGGGAAATCATCTGGAATTTTGTTGCGTGTTCTTTTCCAAGTGCTGCTTCACATTGGTTCATTCCTGCGTCAATGGTCGCAATACTCGGTGTTTATTGCGTATGTGTTGTTGCGGAACTTTCCAGAAAGACGATTTTTCGATGTTTTAGGCGGTATTGCCTCGTGAAATTTTCTCAACCATCACGAGTTGACATTTTTGGTAACTAAATATCTGAGGAGAGCGGTTTTCCATGATTGTTTCGCTAGAAAACTATAAAACGAAGCTGTATCAATGTTTTTTTGGTTTTGGTTTCATTGGATTTGCGCTGACGGCGATTCGCAGAATCGTGACAAGCGGAAATTCACATCATCTATACGTTGTTGTTGTTTTCACTTTGCTGTTTGCGCTCATTCTCGGTCTTGACAGGTATTATTGGGTTCTTGGATGCTATCTGATTTTCACAATAGGCATTCCTTATATCAAGACGAGCGGTTTGGAACTTGGAGGTGGAACGCTTGTTTGCATGTATTTTCTTCGTTCGATTTTCCGCCGGGAAATTCCGGCCAAACCGGAGTTTCCAACGTTTTGGATTCTCATCCCATACATTGCATGTGTCGCAGTGATGTTCGTCATTAATCCTTGCGGTCTCTTCATCTTCGGAGCCCAAAGCATAGGATCACGCTTCTACGCGATGCTTGTCATCGGACTTGCCGTGCTGTTTGTCTTGGAGCGGATGACTTTTACTGAACAACAAGCGAAGGTTTTGTTCTATACTGCCATGGCCGGTTCGCTTTCGTGCCTAGTATTTGTTTCCAGAGCTGCAGATAGCGTTATTTCAGGAGACGCATTTTCAGACAGTCTCCATTACGAGTTTCTCCAGATGCGCATTGTCGCAATGCTCCTGCTGTGCCGGTATCCTATATCCAGGTTTCTTTCCGATTTCCGGTTGTTCCTCTGTATTGCAACCGCGTGGACGCTTTGCGTCTATTCTGGCAACAGAACCGCAGGAATGACCCCGCCTGTTTGTGCCGCAATTCTTGCATTTGTCCGCAGACGTGAACGGATGCTTGTCGTTCTTTTGGCTGCTGTCGGCATGTTCGGACTCGTTTTCCTTGCCGTAGGACACGGCAACTTATACCAGTTGCCAACCAGCGTCCAGAAGGCTCTCTCATTTCTTCCAGGAGATTGGGACGCAAAGTGGTCGGATTACGGTTTCAAGGACCGCTTTCGTGCGGAATTGCGCCGAATGGCGAAAGATCAAATCCGGCAGAGTCCATGGACTGGGAGGAAAGGGTTTGCCATAAATCTTGGAGAGGTGTCATGGGTAGCTGCAGGAAATGATGCATACGCGGGACATGCTCTTACAGGCAACTGGCATAACGTTTGGCTTGGACTTGCGGCAGATTTTGGGGTCCCGTGCGCCATGTTCTTTGCCCTGTTTTATGCATGCGCCATTATCTATGCATACCGCAAAACAAGGATATTCCGACCTGGGTCTTGGCTTGAGTCAATGTATTTGTTTGTGTTTATACAACTTTTTCTCGTTTTTTTGAATTCTTTCTTCGCCGGTGGGCATTCGGCTAAAACGCCTGAAGAGACATTTCTTTGGTTCGGATTTTGCCTCGCGCTGATAAACGGACGCGAAGCTGAACTACGTAGCGAACCAACTCTCATTCACATGGTTTCGGCGAATAGTAATGGGGAACACTAGATAATGGACCGTCTTGGCGTCCTTTTCTGTCTTTACCGGTTTTACGGTTTCGGCGGCATTGAACGTGTGTCGGCCATTCTCGCTCAGATTCTGAGGAAGAATGGTTACTGTGTGTCCATTTGTGCGATCCAAAGACCTCCGTCGGGGTTCCCGTCCGAACTGACCGTCGACGACGATGTAATCTACGCTCCAAGTTCAGACCCCCTTGATCCAGTAAATCGGGGTTTTCTCCCATCTGCGATTTCAAAAACGGGAGCGCGAATCGTTGTCTTCCACGACTGCTACCAGCCGATGGAATGTCTTCTCAAGAATATTCCGACCAGTGTCGGACTTGTCATTGTTGAACACAACACGCCGACGATTCCGGTGGGATGGCCAGACGATACCGTAGGCACGACCTTGTCAAGTCGCCTCTTGTCGTTCGTCCGTGCTTGGCGCGCAGAACGGTGGACCCGGCGGAGACATCGGCTGCTCTACGATATCTGCGACCGGTACGTCCTTCTTTCTGACCGGTATTTCGGCGAATTCCGCTGGGTCGCACGGCTCCGTGATACGCGGAAACTTCGTGCCATTCCCAATGTCAATACGTTCGTGCCGCTTCCGGCGCGTCCGCCAAAGCACAAACAGGTGCTGTTTCTCGGATCGCTACTGCGCGTAAAGGGCGTCGATTTCCTGCTGGAGGCATGGTTGTACGTGGCGCGCGATTTTCAGGACTGGACGCTCGAAATCGTCGGTGACGGTCCGTTTCGTGGCGATTTGGAAAGAAAAGCGAAGAATCGGACAATCCCGCGCATCCGCTTCCACGGCCCAAGCACTGACGTCTCGTCGTTTCTGACTGGCGCGCCCATTCTTGCGGCGCCGTCCCGCTACGAGGGTTTCCCGATGGTTCTGGGCGAAGCGATGGCGCATGGGACGGTTCCCGTCTGTTTTGATTCGTATTCTGCGCTGCGGGACATCGTGACCGATGGCAAGGACGGGATCCTCGTCCCGGCGTTTGACGTCGCCGCGTTCGCTGCTGCGCTACGGCGGCTGATGTCGGACGAGACGCTTCTGCACGAAATGTTCGAAAACGCGCTTCGTTCGGTTGATCGCTTCTCGGCGGAGAACGTCATTCCGATGTGGAAGGCCCTTTTTCGTGAAGTAATGGAAGAAAAGGGGAGGGCGGGATGAAGGTTGGTATCTTTACCTTTCACTTCGCGAAAAACTACGGCGCGATGCTACAGGCGTATGCGCTTTGCACGGCGGTCAGTGAACTTGGGCACGACTGCGAGGTCGTCGATTACCGGTATCCATGGATGTATCGCGGGGAAGGTCGCATCCTGCTTCGTGAACACTATGCGTTGCACCGGATGCGGGACAACAGGATCGTCTCGGCGCTCAAGGCGTTTCGTCGCTGGGGGCTTGGACTCCTTCGCCGCGAAACGCGGCAGGCGGCGCTTTACCACGAGTTCTTCGACTATCATCTCAACCTCTCCCGCCGCGTTCGCGACTGGGATCTGCCGAACCTTGAATACGGCGCGCTTATCTGCGGAAGCGACCAAGTCTGGAACGCACGCATCACTGGCCGTCTTGCTGCACCATATTTTCTGGTCGGTATGAACTACGGATTACAGGGAATGCACGGAAGGAGAATTGCATACGCCGTAAGTTCCGGGAAAGGGACTTTCCGGCCGGAGG
>JAFYDR010000040.1 GCA_017544725.1 Kiritimatiellia bacterium | reverse complement strand
TCCGCTTCTCGGCAGGGCGGCTTCGCCGCCCTGCGAAGTTATAGGCAAGCCCTGAAAGGGCGACGGAAAGCGACGCGGCATGACGAGTGGCGGTAGGGTGTTCTGCCGCCCCTTCAGGGCTTGGGGGATATTGGTCGTACCGCCGGGGGTTACGCTTCGCTCACCCCCGTCTGTAACAGTTGACCCCCTTTCAGGGTTTTCCGTAACCATGCAATCGTAAATTCTGTCGGTTTCGACGAACGGGACATCGTTGTTACGTAAGCGGACGCGACGGAGCGCGTCCCTTCCGTTCGATAGCAATCGATAGCAATCGAAAGCTACCGATGACACGCAACACACGACACACGAAGTAGTGACTAATGACGAGTGATGAATGAAGGTAATGCAGCAAGTCTCGCCAGTCCTGCTAGTCAAACGCGATATGCGACGTTCATTCTTCATTTTTCATTCTTATCTCTTCATTCTTTTTTGCCGCCTCTGGCGGCTCGCTTCTCAGCTTCCCCGCTTCTCAGCTCCCTACTGCCTCCTCCCTATTTTTTCATTTTTTGCCTTGCTTTCCCCTAGACTTTCTGCAATACTGAATTCCACACTTTGGCAGGGATGTCCCGAGGGAGGGACGCGCTTTTCCAGAGAACCACAACTGCGGGCATTAACCCGCACAACACAAAAGGATTTTGAATATGCAGATACCGGTATCGAACGTCCGCAACTTCGCGATCTTGGGGCACAGTGGCAGCGGCAAGACGACCATTACGGACGCGCTGGCGTTTTTGTTAGGCATCAACGATCGTCTCGGTTCCTCCTCGGCGGGTTCGAGTATCTCCGATACCTCCGATGAAGAGAAGGCGCGCAAAGTTTCGATTTTCGCCTCCACTTTCTCCTCTCAGTTCGATGTGAACGGCGAGGCCTACAAGCTGGTATTCGTCGATACGCCTGGTGCTCCCGGATTCTACGGGCAGATGCGCGGTGCGATCCGTGCGGCTGACTCTGCGCTGATCGTCGTGGATGCGGTTTCGGGCGTTCAGGTTGGAACGCGTCGTGCCTGGCGTGCGTGCAAGTCGCACGGACTGACCTCTATCGCGTTTGCGATTACGGGGCTGGACCGCGAAAATGCGGACATCAGCAAGACGATCGCATCGATCCGCGAAGCGTTCGGCAAGGGTTGCGCTCCGTTGACCGTTCCCCTGAACGGGAAGATCGTGAACATTTTGGACGAGGAAAACCTGCCTGCCGAGTTCGAGGAAGCGAAGACACAGTTGGCCGAGTCCGCCGCTGAGACCGACGAGAAGTTGATGGACGAGTACTTCGAGAACGGGACGTTGCCTGCGGATACCATTCGCAAGGGATTGCTCGTCGGCATTGCCGAGGGTGGCGTCCATCCGATTTACTGTGTGAGTCCGCTCAAGGGCGAAGGGTTGAAGGAAATGCTGACGAGCATCTGCCGCCTTCTGCCTGCACCGGGCAAGCGCACGTTCCTCTCCAAGGAAGATAAGCCGATCGAGGCGGATCCCAACGGACCGCTCGTGGCGCAAGCGTGGAAGACCTCCGTCGATCCGTTCCTTGGGCAGCTGAGCTACTTCCGTATTTACTCTGGCACGATGAAGGGCGGCATGTCCGTGCAGAACAACACGCAGGATGGTTCGCAGGAGACGATCTCCACCATGATCCTTCCGATCGGCAAGAAACAGGTGCCTGTCGCCGAGGCGGGACCGGGCGACATCGTGGCGATTCCGAAACTGAAGAACACGCACACGGGCGATACGTTGGCTTCCAACGGATGCTCGACGTCTCTGAAGGAAATCGATTTCCCGGAACCTGTCACGTGGGCGGCTGTGACGGCCAAGACGCAGGCCGACGAGGACAAGCTGGGCGTGGCACTGAAGCGCTTGGTCGAAAGCGACGCTACCCTGCATTACGAGAAGAATCCGGCTACGAAGGAACTGGTGCTGAAGGGTATCGGCGATGTCCATCTGGATGTCGCGGTAAGCCTCCTCAAGTCGCAGTCCAACGTCAACGTGGTTCTTTCCACACCGAAAGTTCCGTATCGTGAAACCGTTACGGGCAAGGGCGACGGACACTACAAGCACAAGAAGCAGTCCGGTGGACACGGACAGTACGCGGAAGTGTATCTCCACATCGAGCCGCTGGAAGAAGGTGCCGAAGACTGGTTCGTCGATGAGATCAAGGGCGGCGTCATTCCCGGCAACTACATCCCGGCGATCGAAAAGGGCATTCAGGAGACGATGCTCTCCGGGCCGCTCGCTGGTTATCCCGTGCAGAACGTCCGCTCTCGCGTGTACTTCGGTTCATACCACGAAGTCGATTCCTCGGAAATGGCGTTCAAGATTGCCACGCGCAACGCGTTCCGCGAAGGCGTGCTGGCTGCGAAGCCGGTTCTGCTGGAGCCTGTGATGACGCTCAAGATCATCATTCCCGATGAATTCATGGGCGCGGTGACGGGCGATATGCCGCATAAGCGCGGACGTCTGATCGGGATGGAGGCGACGGGTGATGGCGAGCAGATAATCACAGCCGAGGCACCGATTGCCGAGTTGTTCAAGTACACCGCCGAACTCCGTTCCATGACGGGCGGTCAGGGCGAGTACACGATGAGCTTCGCACGGTACGAGCGCGTACCGGAGCAGGTCGCGCAGAAGATCATCGCCGCGCACAAGGCGGCGCAGGAAGACACCGAGGAATAACCGAGGAGAAGGAGTAGAAGGAAATGTTTGACCAGATTCGTCAGGCTATGCAGATGCGCAAGGAAGCGAAGCGTATCCAGTCTGAGATCGAGAAGATCACATTCGTCTATGAGAATGGCGGCATCAAGTGCCAGGCTCGCGGCGATATGACGATCCAGTCGATCCAGTTTTCGCCGGATGCATTCGCCGAGGTGCTGGCTGGCAAGCCGGAACGTTTTAACACGATGCTGTTGAATGTGGTGAACGCCGCGCTCAAGGGCGTCAAAAAGGAGACGCAGGAGTCGATGATGAAGATGATGCAGGGATCCCCCAACGGGCTTTCCGATCTCTTCGGAGGCGGCAAGTAGCGTCTTCTCCCGAACACGCTCCAAGCATCGGATCGCTTACGACGCGAACACCCCACGCGCAAGGCGGCAACCGAGGAGCGGAAATTCGGAACCACAGAGGCAGAGTCAATCTGACTTACGGCGTACCGCGATTCACCGGTCGGTACGCCGTTTTTGTTTCACAAGAACCAGTTTCAAGACCTTTCAGCGATCCTGTTTTCAAACACGGAATGCACTGAAAATCGCGAGTTTCCTGAAAGAACCTTCCATGAGTTCCGTGTATTTCTTGGTTTTGAAATTACCTGCAAGATTGGATACGGCAGATGATACCTGTTATCGATGACCTCATTCATGCGCTGGCGCGACTTCCCGGACTGGGAACCCGTTCTGCGGAACGTGCCGCCTTGGCTTTGCTGCGGAAACCGGAGGTGCTTTCCGATCCACTGGTCGATGCCCTGCAGGCGGCACGGCGAGAAGTCCGTTGTTGCTCCGTCTGCGGCGGATTCACTTCGTTAGACCAGCCGGCCTGTGCCCTCTGCCAAGATGCCCTGCGCGATGACACGATGCTATGCGTGGTAGAGGAGCCATCCGACATCTATGCCATCGAACGTTCCGGCGGATTCCGGGGACGATACCATGCGCTCATGGGAAAGCTCTCTCCGTCGCATCACACCGGCGCTTCGGAATTGCGGATTCAGGATCTCATCCGGAGAGTGGAGCAGGGCGGAATCCAAGAGGTCTTGCTTGCGCTCAGCACCGATCTGGAAGGTGACGCGACCGCTGGGTATCTGGCGGAACAGCTCCAGCGGTTTCCGGTTACTGTCTCGCGCCTCGCGTTTGGATTACCCGCCGACAGCGGTGTCCGTTATTCAGACCCGCTCACCCTCAAGCGAGCCATCGCCGGCCGTATCCGACAGGGCGGCTGAAGTAGGGGTAAGCCGAGGCGGCAGATGCCGGCTGAGAAGAAGGCAGTAGGGAGTATGCCTACTCCCTATTGCCTTCTTTTCGCTTAACACGCTTAACCGGCTTAACACGCTTATCCCGCTGGGCGGCTTCGCCGCCCTGCGAAGTGATAGGCAAGCTAAAAGCTCTTTTCCTTCTCGCTGAAATTTGCTACACTAACTTTCCTTTTGCGAGAGGAATCGGAATCATGTGGGATTATTCTGAAAAAGTAATGGATCATTTCCGCAATCCGCGGAATGTCGGCAAGATCGAGAATCCGGATGGGGTTGGCACGGTTGGTTCGCTGGCCTGTGGCGATGCGTTGACGTTGATGTTCAAGCTGGACGAGGACGGACGGATTCAGGATGTGAAATTCCAGACATTCGGTTGCGCGAGTGCGATTGCTTCCTCTTCTGCCCTCACCGAGCTGATCAAAGGGAAGACGTTGGAAGAGGCGCAGAAGATCACCAACCGGGACATCGCCGAATATCTGGGCGGGCTTCCTGAACAGAAGATGCATTGTTCCGTTATGGGCAGTCAGGCGTTGGATGCCGCCATTCGGAATTACCGTACGGGCGACACCACGGTTCGGAATCTGGAAGAGCGGATTGTCTGCACTTGTTTCGGAGTTTCGGAGAACGAGATTCGTCGCGTCGTGACGGAAAACAACCTGACGACGGTCGATGAGGTGACCAACTACTGCAAGGCTGGCGGCGGGTGCGGAAACTGCCGTGGGGACATTCAGAAAATCCTGGATGAGATCCTTGCGCAGCGGGCGCAGGTACGGCAGGTCAACGCGGTGAACGCCACGGCGGCGGCAGCTGTTCCTGCCCCGCGTAAAAAGCTCACGACCCTGCAGAAAATCAAGCTCGTGGAAGAGGTGATCGACCGCGAGATTCGTCCGCAGCTGAAGAAGGATGGCGGGGATATCGAGTTGATCGATGTCGATGGCGATCAGGTGACGATCGCGTTTCGCGGAATGTGTGCGGGCTGCCACCACGCCACGTTCACGCGCCAAAGTTTTATCGGGGCGAAACTGCGTGAGTTCGTTTCGCCGGACATCCATGTGGTTGAAGAGGGTGAAGTGGCGGATTAACAAATACCGTGGCAACGCAACACCAGATTCTTTTTGACGCACGAGTCCTGACGAATGAACCGTCTGGTGTGGGGGCTTATGTGCGGACGTTGCTCCCTGCGATGGTGCCCTTGTTGAACGAGGGAGAACGGCTACATGTTCTCATGCCAAAAGGAATCCACCTGTCCTTGCCCGAATCCTCCCAGATTGAGTTACACGAAACGGACGAGCCGTTCGGATCAGGGAAGGGGAGGCGACAAGCGATTCGGTTGGCGAGTCAGATTCGAGCGGAGGTCGTGCATGTCAATTCCCTGTTGTCAACCACGCACTTTCCGGGATATACGGTCTTGACGATCCACGACCTTTTCCCCTACAAGCATCCGGAATACTGCACGTTCTGGTATCGTCTGCGCTGGCGGTTCCGTTCGTTTCACGCCGTCTTTCACGCACGTCGGATTATCTCGGTTTCGAAGGATATCTTCGACAAGAGCACGGCGTATTTCGGTAAACGTATTCCCGCGAGAGGCGAGGTCATTCCGCCCCCCATCTCCCCCGCATTTTGTCAACAGCCGGAGGCGCGTCTGGACGCCTTGCGCGAAAAGTATCAGTTGCCGGAGAAGTTCTTCTTTTACATCGGTTCGGACAGCGAGCGGAAGAATCTCGCCATGCTGCTGGAAGCCTACAGTTTGCTAGACCCGACGGCGACGCTTCCACTTGCGTTGGCAGGATTCGACGGACGGGATAGCGCCGTGCGGGAACAGGCGGAAGTGTTGAAAATACAAGACCGAATTTTCTGGCTGGGGGTTGTTCCCGATGAGGATATCCCTGCGCTTTATGCCGCCGCCTACGCCTTCCTTTTCCCTTGTTTGGATGAAGGCTTTTGCTACCCCGTGCTGGAGGCGATGTCGTGCGGTGCCCCCGTGATTTGTTCGGCGCTTCCAGCCTTGCGCGAGGTTACCGCAGGAGCCGCCAAGATCGTTCACCCGACCGATAGGCAGGAGTGGAAGAACGCGATCCAGTCCTCGATTGTTTCGTTGGATTGGCGTGACACCGCGCGCCGCAAGGGATTTGCGCGAGCGGCGGATTTCACCGCGGCCGAGGTGGCACGTAAGACCCTTTCCGTGTATCGGAGTTTGTACAGAAAGAAGGATTGACTATGAGCAAAGCATGCGAATTGAAAAAAGGTTCGATCATCGGGATCAAGAACCTGCCTTATGAAGTTGAGTCGTTGAGCGTGACGACTCCCAGTGCGCGGGGTGCCGCGTCAATTTACCACTTCCGTTTCCGCAACCTCGTGGATGCGACCAAGCAGGACGTTTCCTGTCACGGTGACGACCAGTTCGACGAGATCGATCTGGATACGCGTGCGGTACAGTATCTCTACCAGCAGGACGGCGTGTACACCTTCATGGACGTAGAGTCCTTCGAACAGTTTGAGTTGAATGCGTCTCAGGTGGAGCAGCAGATTCCGTATCTGGTGGAGGATATGGAGGGAATCGACGCGATGCTGACGGACGGTCGTGTCATTGCCATCAAGCTGCCGCCGAAGGTTGTGCTGAAGGTCACGCAGACAGACCCCGTCCTGAAGGGGGCGTCGGTCACCTCGCGTGGTAAGACGGCGATCGTGCAGACCGGACTGAAGGTCATGGTGCCCGAATACCTGACAGAGGGCGAGGACATCGTGGTCGATACGGCAACAGGGGAGTACGTGCAGCGTGCAAACGCAGTTAACAGATCGTGAGACCATCCGACGGTTGGTCTGGCTCTTCGTTTGGTTCACGCTGGTCGCACTGGTGGCCGGCGCGAGTCGGATGTGGTGGCGAGGCTGGCAGATGCACACGTTCGGCGATATCATTCGCTGGCGCGAGGCACTGTCCATGTTCGTCTTCGCTCCCGCCATCTCGATCCTGTTTTGGTTGATCGTCCGTTGCGTGGGTCACGGCAAGATGCATCCGGTTGTGCAGATACTCTGTCTGCTGTCGATCTACATGGTCGCTTGCGGCATGGGGATGCACGACCCTACCAATCGGATGTCGAGTGCGTATAAACCGGCGCAGATGCAACCGGCGGTTTGGCAGACGATTGACTATCTGGATGACGGGTTAAGTCACTGGGTATTCTTTGCAGGTTTCATCTTGGGGACATGGGCGCTCGGTGTCCAGCAGGCGCTCGTTCCCTTTCAGGAAAAACCACGCAAAGTGTTTGTCGCAGCCTTGCTGGTGATGAGTCTGTTCCTCATCTTCGTGATCTACACGAACCTTGTGACGGAATACCCGAATACCAAGCTCGACTGCCGGATTATGCTGACAGCGGTACTGGTGCCGACGCTGGTCGCGCTAGCCCGCATTCGATCCGTCGGAATCCTACGGATGCCCGTGTTCCTCATTATCCTGCCGTCCTATTGGGGCGGAGTCCTGCTGACCAACCTGACCTGGTTGCTTCAAGGCAAGCAAATCTGGTAGCAGGCGAAAAAAGAAAAGCGCCGCCTCCTTGAGGCGGCGCACAACACGTTAGACGCTGAAAGTCAGAAGAGGCAATTGCAAAACCTCAGCTCTTCCAAGAATTTTGTGGAAGCTTTCCACCTGAAAGCCCCGAAGGGGCGAAGGTACACAGACGGGGGGCAAGCGTAGCGCAGCCCCCGGAATCAAACAAAGCGATATTAACCCTGAAAGGGCGACAGAAGGAAGCGTGGCATGACGGGCTACGGTAGAATATTCTGCCGCCCCTTCAGGGCTTGGTGCTTACTGGCCGTATCGCCGGGGGTTACGCTTCGTTCACCCCCGTCTGTATAGTTGACGCCCCTTCAGGGCTTCCGTAACCATGCCATCGCAAATGCTGTCGATTTCGTCGACGAGGGCGTCGTCATTACGCGGCGGACGCGACGGAGCGCGTCCCTCCCGTTCGATAGCATTCGATAGCAATCGAAAGCCACCGATGACACGCGACAAACGACACGCGACATGCGACCGTCATTCTTCATTTTTCTTTTTCCATTCGTCACTCTTCACTCGTCACTACTTCGCGAAGCGAAGTTATAGGCACGCTGTCAGCTGTCTCACGATCAGTTCGGTTCGTCGTGGTTGATCTTAATGACGCGTTTGGCCTTTCCTTCGGTACGCGGAAGTGAGCCGGGTTTGAACACGTCGCCCTTCGGACTGAATCCGAGAACCTCTTTCAGGTGCTTGGCCACCGTGTATCCCGTCACCCCCTCTTCCGCCTCCACGTTGATCCGCACGTCCGTGATTCCGTTCTTGGTCTCCAGCACGATCTGGTAGTCGGGCAGGACTCCTGGAATCTGCAACAACGCCTGTTCGATTTGACGAGGGAAGAAGTTGACGCCCTTGACAATCAGCATATCGTCGCAACGTCCAGGAATGCGGTCGAT
Source organism: Kiritimatiellia bacterium (assembly GCA_017544725.1). Lineage (GTDB taxonomy): Bacteria > Verrucomicrobiota > Kiritimatiellia > RFP12 > UBA1067 > RGIG8368. The sequence continues at coordinate 1,894 of JAFYDR010000040.1, read as the reverse complement.
ACGAAGGCTCGTTCTACCGCAGGCGCATTTCTCGCGGCTGACGATACGCGACAAGTCGCGCGTCCGGTAACGGATCACGGGGATACCTTCACGTGTCAGGGAGGTGATGATGACTTCTCCCATTTCGCCGTCGGGAACCGGTTCGCCTGTGTCGGGGTTCACGATCTCCGTGATGTACTGGTCTTCCCAAACATGGATTCCATCATGGGCAGGACAATCCATGCCGGTAGTTCCGACGCCGCCGGTTTCCGTCATGCCGTAGATGTCGAACGCATCAATGTCCAAGACTTCGCGCAGATGCTGGCGCATCGCATCGGAGAAGGTCTCCGCACCGAAGATACCGATCTTCAGATCGGGGAGCGTCTGACCTTCCTTTTCCAACACCTCAATGATACGAGGCAGGTAGGAAACGACCGAGCCGAGGCCCTTCACATGGAAGTCACGCATGAGCTTGATCTGGCGTGCCGTGTTGCCGGAACTGGCGGGAACGGTGAAAAGCCCAGCACGACGGGCACCGTGGTAAAAACCGAATCCGCCGTTGAAGAGACCGAACGTCGGGGTCACCTGCAAGGTGTCGCCCGGCTGCAATCCGGCCATGATTTGGCAACGTGCCATGCACTCCGCCCACTGGGTGAGGTCCGCCTCCGTGTACGCCATGACGACAGGCGTGCCGGTCGATCCCGAACTCATGTGCATCTCGCGGATCGTGTTGCGCGGCATACAGAACATGCCGAGTGGATACTGATCACGGAAATCGTCCTTCGTGAGGAACGGGAGCTTGCGCAGATCGTCGAGGGACTTGATGTCGCCCGGTTCAATGCCGGCATCCGTCAGCCGTTTCCGATAGAACTCGTTGTTCGCCCAAACATGCTTGACCGTTTTCTGCAAGCCCTCCAGCTGCACCTTTGACAACTCATCGCGGGACATCGTCTCCGCCCGCTCGTTCCAAAACTTCAACCTGTTCATCACGCGATTCCTCCGTACTTTTTTCAGCACTCGTGTACTGGTAAACAGAATCACTATACTCTTTTTCCCCCAAGCAATCAAGCACTCGTTTTAAAGGAATTACAAACGGCTGATGTAGCCAGTAGGCGATAAAAGGGAGACTCTGGTTCTGCTCTCAAGAAGTTCTGTTCGCGGGCATACCATGTCCGCGTTCCTATACCTTCGTATGAGAAAAGGCACCTCTCAAGAACTCCAGACTACTCTCCACTGCCCGCTCCCTCCAACCTATTGCCTACTCACTACTGCCTATTCCCTATGCCTCCTCTACTGCGTTTTTGGATTGCACGTAGGGACATGGTCTGCTATTCTAAAGGCATTCCGTTTACGGTTGACCGGGGATGGATTGACCGACGGATGAATTTTGCATAACGGAAAGGAGATGGATATGGATGATCGTTCTGTTTATGATTACACGCGGATGTTTGAGGAGGCTCGGCAGATTGATGAAGCCTCTTTCCTGTCGTCCATTATGCGGAAGGTATATGGATGGATGGCAATTGGGCTTGCCTTGTCGGGTGTGATCGCCTGGTACACGGCCACGAGCGGTTTGGGTGTTCGCATTATGCAATCAGGCGTTTTCGTGGGTTGTGTGATTGCCGAGCTGGTTCTCGTCCTCGTTTTGTCATGGGGAATCCGCAAGATTCCCGCGAAGCTGGCGTTTGTCATGTTCATGGCGTACGCGGCGTTGAATGGATTGACGCTCTCGCTCATCTTCTACGCGTATGAACTGGGATCGATCCAGAAGATTTTCTTCCTCACGGCGGGAATGTTTGGTGGCATGGCGATTTACGGCAGTGTCACGAAACGCAATCTGCAGAACATCGGCGTTGTTTTTGGAATGGCGTTGTGGGGCATTATCCTGCTGATGCTGGTCAATTTCTTCTTCCGT
>JAFYDR010000002.1 GCA_017544725.1 Kiritimatiellia bacterium | reverse complement strand
GCGGGGAAGCTGAGATGCTGAGAAGTAAGCAACCAGAGGTTGCAGTGACGAATGGGAGGGACGCGCTCCGTCGCGTCCGCCGCGTAACGATAACGCCCATGTCGTCGAAACCGACAAGTTATCCCCCATGAACGTTCCCGCGCGCGGCGTGGGCGGGGAGCTTGCCTATAACTTCGGACCGCCAGAGGCGGCAGTGACGAGTGACGAGAGAAATTTCATGCGGAGACGCAGAGGTTCGCATGAGGCCGCAGAGAATGGGAAGGGCCAACGTCTTCGTTGCCTGAAATGGGGAGGGGGCGCTTGTCGTGACCGTTTGGTCCTTGTAACCTTGTCGAAAGTTATTCCCCATGAACGTTCCCGCGACGCGGGCGGGGCGCTTGCCTATAACTTCGCGGGGCGGCGAGCCGCCAGCTGAGAAGCGTGGAATGGAGAGGCTGAGAAGATGGCAGTAGGTAATAGGGAGTAGGCAGTAGTGGCGGTAGGTGCTTCGTACCGGTTGAGAAGCAGTGACCATGGGGACAATCGGGACAGGGTTTAGCCGCCAGTCTCGCTAGTCCTGCTAGTCCACCTTCGCACTTTCAGGGCTCTGGAAAAGACTGTTTCCGTAAAAAACTTGGAAGAATCAAATATTTTGACTGTGTTTTTGGACAAGAATTTGTTATAATAACTTTTTCTTTTGAACCTAGGGTAGAATGATGAAACCAGAAGAGAGCCAAGATCTGTTTGTTGTCAGTTCATCCCCTCATGCGCATTCTGGCGCTACAATTACGGGGATTATGCTGGACGTGCTGATAGCCCTCGCTCCGGCGACGGCTGTTTCCTGTTATTTCTTCGGATGGCATGCAGTCCGTCTGATCGGCGTGTGTGTCGTCACCTGTTGCGCGGTGGAGTGGATTTGTCGGAAATTAATGAAGCGCGAGAATTCGCTTGGCGATTTGAGCGCATGCGTGACCGGTCTGCTTCTTGCGTTGACATTGCCGCCGCAGTTGCCGACTTGGATGGCGATTGCAGGTTCGGCGTTTGCCATCGCCGTGTCGAAGCAGGTGTTCGGCGGTTTGGGGCGCAATCCATTTAACCCCGCTTTGGCTGGACGTGCCTTCCTGTTGATCTCCTGTACGGGCGCGATGACGACCTGGAGCGAATCCTCTTGGGCTACGCACCTTGAGTCTTGGGTCAACGAGTTGTCCCAGACTCATGCAACGCCGCTCACAAAAATCGACGCATTGACAACTGCGACTCCTCTCGGTTTCGCCAAGGCGGCGTTCAAGAATGGTGACTTTATCGGACAGTTGCAAGTGTCATGGGATTTTCTCAAGGAACTGTTGTTCGGCATCAACCTGAACGGTTCTTTGGGTGAAACCTGCGCCGTGGCTCTGTTGCTTGGAGGCATCTACCTAATCGCTCGCAAGGTGATCACATGGCATATTCCTGTCGCGTTCATCGGCACGGTTTTGGTGTATGCGGAGATCCTGAAACTTTGCGCTCCGGAAACCGCGTTGCCGCCGATCATCCACGTTTTCTCTGGCGGGCTATTCCTCGGTGCGATTTTCATGGCGACGGACATGGTGACCTCGCCGATCACGAAGAAGGGACAGCTGATTTTCGGGTTGGGATGCGGCATCATCACGATGGTGATCCGTACCTCCAAGACCGGCGCGTATCCGGAAGGTGTTTGTTTTTCGATTCTCGTGATGAATGCCGTGGTTCCGCTTATCAACCGTGCTTGTCGTAATCGGGTGTTTGGCACGAAGCTTCCAAAGAAACCAGTCGTCCAGGCATAGCGGGGAGGGATATGGAATGAAAGACATGGTTCGTTTGATTGCTACCTTGACGCTGATTTGCGCAGTCTGTTCTTCCCTGCTGGCGTTCGTCAGCAAAATCACCGAAGAACCGATTCGCCAGTCGGAAACCCTTCGCAAGTTGGATGCCGCGAAAAAGGTGATGCTTCCCGCATGTGACGGGCTTGTTGAAAAAACATACGAGACAAATTTCGTCTATTATGTCGGCTCGATTGATGGCAAGCCTAAAGCGTATGCGTTGGAGGGAGCATCCCAAAACGGATATGGCGGTACGGTGCGACTGATGGTCGGGTTCGGAGCGGATTTGAAGTTGACGAACTTCGAGGTGATCGAGGCGAAGGAGACGCCGGGACTCGGCATGAAGATGACAACCGAAGAATTTCGCAGCCCGATGCGCGGTCTTGCTGCCGAGACCACCGAATGGCGCGTCAAGAAGGACGGGGGGCAAATCGCGGAGATTACGGCCGCCACCATTTCCTCGCGTGCTGTGATGGAATGCATCCGTGATGCCATCGCAAAACTGAAGCTGGTATGTCAACCCTGAACGAAACACCGCGAGGCGAACGGACGCATATCGCGTTTTTCGGTTGCCGCAACGCAGGGAAGTCCAGTCTTGTCAATGTACTGGCGGGGCAGCCCGTCGCGATTGTTTCGTCCGTAAAGGGAACCACGACCGACCCTGTGTACAAGTCGATGGAGTTGCTGCCGCTTGGACCGGTCGAACTGATCGATACGCCTGGACTCGATGACGAAGGGGAACTCGGCGGCTTGCGGGTGCAGCGTACGCGTGAGGTGTTGGAGCGAACGGATATAGCCGTGATTGTGACGGACGCCTCGCAGTTGTCGTGCTCTCTTGAACAGGAACTGGTGGCAACTCTCCGCGAGAAGTCAATTCCATTCGTTTGGGTGCGCAACAAGATCGATCTGGGAACTACCGGCAATCCGTTCCCGTGCGAGGGCGGCAAGTCCATCGACGTCTCTGCCGTGACAGGAGAAGGTGTGGACGAGTTGCGCCGATTGCTGGCGTCGATGGTTCCGGAGGCGGGGGCAGAACGGACGCTTTTGCAGGGCTTGATCAAACCGAATGACGTGGTGGTGTTGGTGACACCGATTGATTCAGCTGCGCCGAAGGGGAGGTTGATTCTGCCACAGCAGGAGACGTTGCGCGATGTGCTCGATCGTGGAGCTGTTGCGCTGGTCGCACGGGAGACCGAGTTGCAAGAGGCATTCCATCGTCTCGCCGCTCCGCCCGTTCTTGTGGTAACAGACTCGCAGGCGTTTGCGGCGGTTTCACGGATTGTGCCTCGAGATATTCCGTTGACTTCGTTCTCGATTCTATTTGCTAGGTACAAGGGCGATCTCGATGAGTTGGTGCGCGGTGCGCAAAAGATTGACACTCTTCAAGAGGGGGATCGAATCCTCATTGCGGAAGGATGCACGCATCTGCGTAAGAAAGAGGATATCGGAACGGTCAAGATTCCGAAACTGCTGCAGAAGAAGACAGGGAAAACATTCCGCTTTACAACGGTAAGCGGAATGGGGTATCCGCCCGATTTGAGCGAATATGCGCTGGTCATCCATTGCGGCGGGTGTATGCTCAACCGCCGAGAGATTTGTCATCGGATACGGCTTGCAACGGAAGCGGGGGTGCCGATCACCAACTACGGAGTTGCGCTGGCGGCGTTGAACGGAATCCTGCCGCGTTGTCTGGAACCATTCCATGGAGTGCGTTGAGGAAGGAGAAGCGAATGATGAATATTGGACGGTCAAGGTGGTGCATTTGCTTCTTCATGGTTTTGTCTTGGACAGTCTGTTGTGTCGCGCAAAACCAGACACCGCGTAGTCCAAAGGATCGACTTTTCACCGTTCCCATCTACTCCAGCGACGGAACGATCCGTATCCGTTCTCCGCGTGACAAGATCGGTTGGCGTTCACCAGTTTTGTTACACATTCAGCGCGTCCGTACCGAGTTGGCCCGCGTCACGCACCTGAAGCTGACGCCTCGCAACGGAATACTTGACGTGATAATCGGTGATCAGACGGACGGGGATACGGAGGTCGTGTTGACACGTTATCGTGATCCGCAGGGGGGCGCGAAAGAACAGCTGTTGTTGAAAGATCCTTCGGCAACCGACCTGCTGAAATTCCGCCGAGCCATCTGCATTGCCTTCTTGCGTTTATGGGTGATGGATGTGGCGATCGAGAACGACACCAAGCCGGAAGATGTCCCGATGTGGCTGATAGAGGGCGTCATCCGTTGTCAGGATCGCGACAACAGGCAGCTCGATTTAGACCGCACGATCCAGCTGTGGTCTCACGGTTGCCTTCCGCCGGCTTCCGAACTTTTCGCATTTAAGAGTTTGGCGACTGATCAGGAACCTGCTGTTGCGGCGGTACTGGCAAGCTGGTTCCTTGACCGCCGTAATAATCTCCCGATACTGGAGACTCTGTTGCGTAAGGCTGCCGCCGGAACAAAATGGTCGCCGATAGTTGCCGCCAAGCTTCTTGAATCAACCGATGACTTAGTTCTCTTTGACCAGAAAATCGACCAGCGGTTATTGGATGAGCGGCGTGTTGTGAAGTTGCCCGGACTCTCCACACGCGAGATTGTGCATCGGTTCGGCTTGGGGCTGTACCTCTATCCCGAAAGTTTCAGTGAGACCAAAGGATTTGGCTATACCTTCCAAGAAGCCATCGTGCATTCGGAGACGCCAGAGATTCGGAGATTGGCAAGGTCTCTTGCGGATCGGATCCGTCTCGGTGCTGTGGGACGCGATTCTACACTCTTCGAGGTTGCCAAGTCATACGAGGTTTTTCTTCGTGCACTGGCTGACGGGAAGAAGCCAGGTGAATTGTCGAAACTGTTGCTGACAGCCGATGGGATGCGCCAGCAACTGGAGGAAAAAGTTTCAACAGGTGAGCTGCTAGTGGATCGGTAGGCCGGCCGGGCACTTTGCGCCAGCTGGTTAAGCGCGTTAGGCTGGGGAAGCTGGTTTGGCGTGTTAGGCAACGAGGACGTTGCCCCTCCCATTGCGACTGCGACATCGTGACACCCCAAATGCCGCATAGCGGCAATACAATCACAGACGGGGGTGAAGCGAAGCGGCAACCTCCGTACCACCACAAACAAAAGCAAACGAAGCCTCGTAGCGGCGACACAACCACTTAACGACGAGGCATTGTCGTTACGCGTCGGACGCGACGGAGCGCGTCCCTCCCATTCGGGCAACGGGGACGTTGCCCCTCCCAAGGGCGGCTGATGCCGCCTTAAAATGAAATGGTTAAATCGCAGTTTTCGACAGCTTTAAATCGGGCTTCGCCATTTCAATGGATCGCACCGCCAATTTCAAGCCGCGTAGCGGCGATTTAACCATTTCATTCGTCACTTAGGGCGAAACCCACTTAATTCCATCACTCGTCATTCGTCATTGCCGCCGCAAGGCGGCACCTCATTCTTCATTCCGAACGAAGTGAGGCAACGGGACCGTTGCCACTCCCGTGGGCGGCTAACGCCGCCACTGCATTCGGAAAGGAGTGCATTTTAACAGGCTCGAATCGGGAAACCGGCTCGTGTAAGCGCGTTGCGGACTCCGTAGGGGGCACGTTCTGGCAACTCCAATGTGAGGTTTGCCTCCTCGTCATTCACATAGCGTTCCGTCTGAGGATCCCAGTTCAGCGGACGTCCCAGCTTCATTGCAGTGTAAGCAAGGATACACGCGGTCGTGGTGCGGTGCGCGGTTTCCGGCGGGATGTTCGTCGGTTTGCGTGACCGAATGCTCTCCAGCCAAACCCGATGATGGTCGAGGGGATTGCGCACAACAGGATGTGCGACTTCGCCTTCGATGAGTGATTGCGCACTTGCCTCCAAAGGACGCCAGCGTCCATGTTTACCGCCTGCACCGAGGTCATTGATCGTCGCCTTCTGCGAACCGCGGCTACAGAAAATCCAACCTTTCTCTCCGATGAAGCGGACGCCGTTCGGATAGACGGTATCGTTCGTGATGTGTAGCCGTGTGCCATTTGCGTAGGTCATGGTAACATCGAGTTGGTCATGGACATCCCAGAGACGACGCTTTGGATATTCCGCTTTCCCTTCGATGTGGATCGGACCGCTTGACTCCTGATTCAAAGCCCACTGGGCAATGTCAATGTGATGCGCACCCCAGTTGGCAATCATCCCCATATCGTAGCATTGCAATGTCATCCAGCCGGGACGCCCGTTCAGATTCGGTTTTCCGTCCTTTCCTTGCGGATGTGAACGCAGCTCGCAGTATTCGGCGGCTGCGGTACGTCCCTGCCATGCATCCCAGTTGAACGTGGCGGGTACGGGTTGGCTCAACGGCCAGTCAGCTGGTTCTTTAGGATCACGCGGCAGACCAATCTCTACGGTCTTCACCGCACCGATCCGTCCGTCTCGTACGTATTCTGCCGCACGACGGAACTGAGAACCGAACGTACTCTTCCCTTCGCTACGCTGTTGCGACCCGATGTGGAAGATTCGCCCTGTTTTTTCGAATACCCGAACGATCATTCTACTTTCGAATACCGTCATCGCCAGCGGTTTCTGCACATACACGTCTTTTCCAGCAAGGGCGGCGTTAACCGCGATTTCTGCATGGGAAAAGTCCGGCGTGCAGATCATCACGGCGTCCACGGTGGGGTCGGCGAGCATTTCGCGGTAATTCCCGTACAGGGTAGGGGATGTACCGAAATCGTTTTTCACCTTCTCACGGATCGCCTCTGCGCGCAAGCGGTCGCAATCGCAGACGGAGACGATCGTCGCCAGATCTTGGTTCCGTGCGATACCCGGAATGTCGAAACCGTTCGCGATTCGTCCGCATCCGATTACACCGATCTGGATTTTTTTGGACGGGGCGTTCTCCCCCAGAACGCCACACGGAAGCAACAGCGGAAGTGTACCCGCTAGGCTCGATCTCAGAAAACTTCTCCGTGTAAACATAATAATCCCCCCCTCGATTTCTTCTACAGAATTTTCTCGATGATCTCCCGGAAACTAGCTGACGCAGGAGAATTGGCGGATGCCTCGATGAATGACTTGCCGGCGTCACAATCCTCCGCAATTGCAGGATCGATCGGAATCGCCCCGAGGAACGGAACGTCCATTTCTTCAGCCAATTTTTTGCCGCCTCCGGTTCGGTAGATTGGCGTGACCTCTCCGCAGTGGGGGCAGGCAAATCCGCTCATATTCTCGATCACCCCGAGAACAGGCACTTTGAGTTGTTTGCAGAAGGTGACGGATTTCCGGACATCAACCGCCGCAACTTTCTGCGGTGTAGTGACAATTACCGCACCTGTCAGATTCGGAATCAGCTGGCAGATGCTCAACGGTTCGTCGCCGGTTCCGGGCGGAACATCCACAACGAGCAGATCGAGATCGCCCCAGTTCACATCTTCAATAAACTGGCGGATTACACCCATTTTCATCGGTCCCCGCCAAATGACAGGATCATCAGGATTCTGCAGGATGAATCCGACGGAAAGAACCAGAAGAGAACCAATCGTTACGGGACGGATACCATCGTCGTCACCCACCAGACTTTCGTTCTCCAATCCAAGCATGGTCGGAATGCTCGGCCCGTGTAAATCTACGTCAAGCAGCCCGACGCGCTTGCCGGTGAGCGAGGCCGCCATTGCGAGATTCGTCGCAACCGTGCTTTTCCCGACACCACCTTTTCCGGACATGACTACAATGATGCGGTTGATCCGGCTCAGCCGATCACGGAGTTTCTGGTCCGCATCCTGCTGTTTTTTGCTACAGTTCCCGGCTTGGGCGCACGAGGCACATGCCTCCTTCGAGCAATTCTGGTCCGACATGGTATCTTCTCCTTCAAACAAAATGAGTTACTACTATACCGCACTACAACGAAAACATAAAGCAGAAAAAGAGAGTCGGCAAGGCGGCTTCGCCGCCAGTGACGAATATGATTGTAATTTCCCATTCGGGTTTTGCATGGGCACGGTCTCACGCCCGTGCACTCAACCCCTATTGCTCTGCGGAAATCATTGTGGTAGAATAGGACACATGAAAACGATACTCGTGCCGTATGGTAAAGAATTTGTTCCCGTTGAGATTGAGGATGGACATCTGGCGGCCGTTTTGAGGTCGGGCGTTGCCGATTATCACCCGCCAAAAGTAGCTGCGGATTTGGTGCGCGACTCGCTTGAGCATCCAATCGCCTCGCCGCGTCTGTGCGAACTTGTGGCGGGCAAGCGTCGCGTGACCGTCATTGCCTCGGATCACACACGCCCCGTACCGAGTCGCGTGATGATGCCGCAGATGCTTGCGGAGATTCGTGCGGGAAATCCCGATGCGGAGATTACGATTCTGATTGCGACAGGTCTTCATCGTGGTACGACTCGCGACGAGCTGGTGGCGAAATTCGGGGAGGAGATCGTTGCACAGGAACGGATCGTGGTTCATGATTGCGATGATGAGGCCAACCTTGTCAGTCTAGGCACGCTGCCGTCTGGCGGCAACCTGATCGTGAACCGCCTTGCCGTGGAGACGGATTTGCTGGTCTCGGAGGGATTCATCGAACCTCACTTTTTTGCCGGTTTCTCCGGTGGGCGCAAAAGTATCCTGCCCGGCATTGCGAGCCGCAAGACAGTCATCTACAACCACAACGCAGGTTTCATAGCCAGTTCCAAGGCTCGGACAGGCATGTTGGATGGAAATCCGATTCATGCGGATATGCTCTTCGCCGCGCGTGCGGCGAAACTTGCCTTTGTTCTCAACGTAGTTATCGATGCTGCTCACGAACCGATTTTTAGCGTGGCGGGCGACTTTGAAGCTGCACATCGGACAGGTTGCGAGTTCCTCGTTTCGAAGTGTCAGGTGGATGCCGTGCCAGCGGATATCGCGATTTCCTCGAATGGAGGTTATCCGTTGGATCAGAACATCTACCAGTCGGTAAAAGGCATGACTGCGGCAGAGGCGACGGTGAAGCGGGGCGGCGTGATCGTGATGTTCGCGCGAGCTGCCGACGGGCACGGAGGCGAAAGTCTTTACCGCACATTCCGCGACGAGCCGGACCTTGAAGGGATGACGCGCACCTTTTTGGCGCGACGTCCAGAAGAGACAGCTGTCGATCAATGGGAGGCGCAGATTCTGGCGCGTGTGTTGCTTAAGGCGAAGGTGATTTTCGTCTCCTCTTGCGACGACCAACTCGTTCGCGATATGCACATGATTCCCGCACACAGCGCAGCGGAGGCAATGGAACTCGCTAAAAAACTGGTCGGAAAACCAGACTACACAGTTACCGTCGTTCCAGATGGTGTTTCTGTGATTGTTCAATGAGGCAGTGACAGGGCGGCAAAGCCGCCAACTGAGAAGCGGGAGGGCGGCTGATGCCGCCAATGAAGAATGAAGAGATAAAAATGAAGAAATGACGAATGACGAGAGCCGCCGAAGGCAACAATGAAAAAATGAAGAATGAAGGAGACATGTCGAGTGTCGTTTGTCGCATGTCATCGGTAGCGGTCGAATGTAATCGAATGGGGAGTCCGTTGCGTGACGATGTTACCATCGTCGATGAAATCGAAAGTTATTTCCATGAACATTCCCATGCGCGGCGCGGGCGAGTTAGCCCGCGCTCTAAAGACAAGTTGTTTTTGTAAGTTGTTTCTGTTGTTTTCAAGCGATAGCTAAACTGGTGGCGAAAACGTAGATGCGCCCATTCCACCCGTGAATCAAAATTTTCGCTTGTTCACTTGCGGTAGGGATGGAAGTTTGATAAAATATCCATCGTTATCTTGCGAAAGGGAATCGCAAAGATTGAAGGAAGGTTTTTGCAGGTTCTTGCTTAAACGCAGAGAGGGAAAAACAGTCATGGAATACAACGAGCTGATTGAAAAGTTGGCGGCGACACTGGGTGTCGAGGGACTCGAGCAGGAAGACGGAGTGGCCGTGCTTAATGTCGATGGCATGCATATCGCGTTTCTCCACGAAGAGAATAAGGATGAGCTGCTCATCTTCGCGACGGTCGGTATGCCACCGCCCGAGGCGGAAGACCGTTTTGCCAACATCCTCCTTCAGGCGAACCACCTCTTCCACGCCACCGGAGGTGCCACGTTTGCGCAAAACCCGGAGACGCGCGAGTACACGCTTGTTCGAGCTTTGCCCTTGGGTTCCCTTGATGGTGAGTCTCTCGCCGCCGCACTGGATTCATTTGTCAACACGCTCGAAAAATGGATTGGCCTTCTCGCGGACTTCCGTCCCTCCGAAGACACGGCGAAAGAAACGGGGGGACAGGAATCCACCTTCGATTTCGGAAATTCTGCGATCATGCAGGTGTAACCTTTTGCCATTTTCTGTGTAGTTAGAGTGAAGTCCACTTTCAAGAAAGGAGCAGCATCATGCCTATTAATCTTGCAAACGTCAACATCACCCTCGAACAGTTTCAGGAGATTTCATCCGGCAAGTACAACGCAGGAGAGGTGAAACTCGCCAGTGAGCAATCCCTTGCCAAGATGAATAACCATGTCCATCTGTGGCGCAAGAACGTAGAAACGATCTCCCACGAAGAGACGATTGCTATCAAGGAGGCTTTCGTACGCGCTCTCGCGCAGAACGGCGTGGGCGACGATGTCGTGAATGACGTTCGACGCGAACTCGGACTTGCCCCCAACGGTACTGCGGACCGGACCCTCCATGAGCGCAGCGTGAAACCGCTTTCCCGTCAGCAGATACGCGAGATCCTCGATCGTAATGCAGCCGCGATCAACGCCGCAAGGGGAGCCGGTACGATTCGTACAGACGCGGAGATTCACGCGAACATTTCGATTTCGAAACGCTCCGGCATTATCACGAAGCGAACAGCGACGAACACCGCTACGGAATCTTCACGTGCGACCGCCGAATCCATCAGCATTGTACGCGCCCAGAGGGTCATTGCCGGTGATATCGATTTCCATAACTATGATGAACGCCGCCTTTTGCTGGACACGGCTCTCTCGCAGAAGAAGGCGATCCTGGACCGCTCTGGCGGCAACCCATCTACTGCTCCCGACGCCTCTATCACCTTTAAGACGGAAGCAGGTCACTCGATCGAATTGAAGCTCGGCATGAGCGAGGCGGCCTATATCGAGAAACTGGATAATATGATCTTGCGTCTGCGTTCCACATATTGTCCGAACGACACCATTCTGGCGACACGTGCAGAGTTCTTGGCGCTGAAAGAACCTGCGGAGATTGGAAAGTGGTTCAATGGGCTTACACAAGATGACGTCGGCGGACAAAAGGCGCGCACCATCGCGGTGCTGGTCATGCAGGAGCGTGGCATCACTGACAGCGAGACGCTTTCTCTTGTGAATCGTCTCGGCAATGCGGATGCCTTCTCGTTCCTTTACCAACTCATCAGTGCCGGACGCGCCCTCTCTGGAGATTCGCTTCGCCAGTCGCCCATGCTTCAATCATTCATCAATCGAGCGAACGCAACACCCGTCAATGTCCCCAAAGATGCGCAGACTCACATTCCCGATTTAACACCGCCCCAATACAACGACCTCATTTACAAGGCATTCTTCAATAATCCAAACGAGCTTCCCGAATCGTTCCACAAAATGGCTTGCGAGATCAGAACCGAGGTGGCCAGACGTCTGGGAGAGGAGGCGATGGAACCCAATGGATCGTTATTAGCGCTCTTGGACAACAACCGGCTCAAAGCCCTATTTCCAACTGATGCAACCGCGACGCAACGTGTAACCGCCGACTCCATCCGTCAAGGTTATCTGGATGGAATGCTTCAAACTTCCGCCAAGCGACTCATTGTCAAACATGTCATCGATACTGCCGAGCGTCTCGGAACGCCTGTCCACACTCCGTTTTCCGTGGCCAACGCTCTCATCGAGCGCAATCCGGATATAATCGATGTGATCGCAGCCTGCGGATCGGTCGAGGATGTAGCCGTCGTTTTCACGCGTCTCAACAACGAGATGGAGGCAGCCGTGGCACGTCAATGTGCCATCGAGCGTTGCGACGCAGCCGCAGAAGGATGGGCGCGCGAGGCTATTGCCGCCGAGCTAAACCTTCCTCCTGCTCTTTTGCAGAAGCCTCAGGCGGTCAACGTCACGCACATGACGAGGCTGAGCAACAACCTTGCCGACAAGATCGGGAAGGGGAAGATCGCGGCATCCACTCCTGACGAAATTGAGCAGGCCTTCCGGAATATGATCCGAAACTTTGCCCACGACCGCGCCGAATTGCTCCGTCAGATCGACTCGTTGCAGCTTTCGCCGCCCGGTCGCGACGCATTCCGTACGATTCTGCTCTCCATGAACAAGACCGATTATGTGGATTTAAACGGTATCCTTGCCTCTGCACAGCGGCTCGATTTCTCTCCGCTGGTCACACATATCAACAACGGTGCCTCGTCAAAAGACGTGTACGCAGACATGATGTCGCTCGAAGTCCAGATGCAGCAGGAAGTCCGACAGGCTTTAGCCAATGTCCACGGGGAAGTTGGACCGGAGGAGATGGGTTTCGTCACCATGTTACTCTTGTCCGCCGCCGCCGACAGAGTTCCGGGCGGTTTCCAGGCTCTCGAATCCTTCTTCGCTCGCCCCGACGTTGTCAATGAGATGCAGGAGTTCACCGCAAATACCAGCGTCGCGCTCAATTTCCAGTCGATCCTTCCGACCGATGGGGATCCCGCCACGCTCCGCGATGCCCTCGCGCATCCTGCGGACTTGCCTCCGTTGCATGCCATGTCGCTGGTACAGGCGTGTGCAGATGCTGGCCTCGGTGATCTTTCCGCCGAGGAGGCAATCGCCCTCTTCGCACCCGGACAGACAGCAGGAGACATTCTTGCCGAGGCACTCTCCTTCCATCCCGGAAAGGTTTCGCCGACTCTCTTGCAAGGACTCGCCAGCGGCGCGCTACGCCCGATCGCGGCGGAAATCCTTCCCATGCGTGATGCTGAACGCGCCTTCTTGAACGGTCCCGGTGCCAATCAGGCTCTGCAACTTGGTTACCACCAAAACGAGTTGCCGAGGTTGGCGCATGCTTTCGCCCTCTGCCGCACGAGTGGCATGGATGAGGCGGCCGCGATCGACGCTATCTCTGATCCCTTGAGCAAACCGATGCGGCTCATTCAGTATGGAGGACGCTTCACGGCAACTGTTGCGAATTTTCGAAAGGGGCTCGCGCTCATGGACAGTTTCTCGAACTGGTTCACGCAAACAGTCACCAATATTGAGGCCGGTCAACGGACTACGCCGACGGCCATTAACGCGAGCACATTTGCCATCACGCCTAGATCCGGGCGCGCACTTGAAAAGTTTGTCTTCGAGGAACTCGCCGTCAACAAGAGCATCATACTCAACACAGACGATCCGGAATCCGTCTTTGGCATGACGAAAAATCCCGCGATGCGTTTCGCCGGACGTAACTTCGCGCGGTCTTTTGAGAACTCGCTCGCTCAGATGCCACCTGCGAAACGCAGTTTGCTCTATGCCGTCTTCGACGTCCTGAATCCGCTTAAGCAGACGACTGATGAGAGGGAAACGCAGACAATTGTACAGACAGCGCTACTCGCCGTACGCGTACTTAAAAACTACGACACGATTGCCCAGCTCCGCAAGGATGGCAATCTCGATAGCACCCATTTGATCCCGTTGCTCTATTCCGACTTCGGAATCCCGTCGACAGCCGACACCAATACGATCAATAAAATGGTAGGCGATGCCATCTATGGTCTCATCTCGAATGAGTTGAAGACTGCACCCGCGCTCATGGGTAACGTCCAGTTGCTAATGGAATCATCCGCCGAAACGATCCAAACGTGTACGAAGGCAGTCCTTGATGGACGCACACTTCCGATCCAGCCTGGCATCTCGACTTTCGCCCTCTCGTTTGATGATCTTGACGGGAGTCCCTCTAGCGCGCGCGTTAGATTGCTGACGGACCTGAATCGGCCTGACGTGCCAACCATGTTGGCAACCGGTCAGAGAGCAATCGCGCCAGAAGATACCCACTTCACCGTCATTCTGCCCGGTAGCGAACCCCTTGTCGCGCAGACGGGTCTCGCCAACGATCCTGTGGTAATCGAGTCGGGCGGAGTTATCGCGGATCGCCTGCGGGATTTATGCGGCAGGGTACATGTCGCACAGCTCTCTTCCGTTTATACCGCGCTTTCACAGTCTGCGCTGGGACCGCTCAACAGAGGACTTACCGTGCAGGGAATTTTCTCGAACGAGCACATGCCCGTCACCTTCACCCTCTCGAGGAATGATGAGACTGGTGCTATCACCGTTCGCTACAGCGAACCGGCAGGTCTGCCAGTACATTTCCACTGGGAGACCACTGTAGCCCTTGACGGTTCCACGACCACTACCCCGCTCGTCATCGATCCATGAGCTTACGCTGGGCGGCTGTTGCCGGAGTTCGGAGTTTTGAGTTGCCGCCACCGCTTCTCATGCAGAGAGTCGGAATTGCGCAGAATGGGATGGACAACGTCCTCGTTGCCCGCTTCGAGAGGGGTATGCATGGCAACCCCCATGGGGCAACTGGGACTACCCAGACATCTGGGACAGGTGATGCTCCTAGTGGTAGAACGGGCAGCTGGCGAGGCTGGCAGATCTAGCGAGGCTGGCGGCTCATCCCTTTCATCCCTTCGGGCGATAACGATGTTGCCGCTTCCACTTGTCACTAATTCGGGCCGCGCCGTTTTCGGCGCGGACCTCAGCCGGCTGCGTGTTCGGGTGCGCCCTCCCATTTTCGGCGGGGCGGATTCAGATAAATGGCGCGTCTTCCGATGAATTTGACAGCGTGTCTCCCCATCGCCTTTTCCGCGTCAGCAAGGAATTGCAGGGATGCATTGACTCCCGTGCCTGTTCTAGGATCAACGAGAATCTTCTTTTTCCCGTTTTTGTAGAGCAGGCAGATGGTGAGGGGAAGTTTGCCGGGAGACGAATCCATGAGTTTGTGCAAATTGGCGATTCGTTTGGCAAATGATTCCGATTCGGCATTGATGCCTACCACCATTTTCTCGCCAAATCTCTGGATTGCCTCTTCGAGCGGGTAGATTTCCTGTGCAATGATTTTTGCATGGTCGTCTTCGGGACGTTTGGAGAGTTTTCCGCAAACGACAATCGGCGTGTCCGCAACACAATACTGCTGGAACTGCTTGTATGTTTTGGCGAATACTAACGTTTCGATTTTCACCAGCCCGTCATCCAGATCGATGATGCACCAGGCTTCCTTCGTTTTCTTGCTGATTCGCATTTGTACCGAGTCCGCCATGCCGCAGACGCGGATATCGCGTTCGGGAATCTGGTCAACCTGATCCGGAATCGAGGAGAGGGAAAACGTCTTGACTGCTTGGATGATTCCCTTGTAGCGATTCAAGGGATGACCGCTTAGGTAGATACCCGTCAGTTCGCGTTCCATCGCGAGACATTCCTTCTCCGTCCAGCGGGGGACATCTGGGAGGTCGTCCAGCTGAGCGGTCGCCAGATCGTCACTGCTCATGAGGTCAAAGAGACTGGTCTGTCCGCTTTCCTTTTCCTTGCGCTTCTCCTCAGCCCGATTCATGACGAGCCCGATGTTTGCGAAGAGTCGCGCCCGATGCATACCGAGGGAATCGAATGCACCGCACTTGACAAGCGCTTCGAGTACTCGCTTGTTGACGATGGATGAGTCCATTCGTTCGACGAAGTCACTGAGGCTCGCGAACGGACCGTTTGCGCGGCGTTCATCAAAGATTGCTTTTGCGGCACCTTCGCCAACACCTCGGACACCGGCAAGCCCATACCGGATGTTTCCGTTCTCCGGTACAAATCGGTCGTAACTGTGGTTGACATCTGGTTGTAGGATTTCGAGTCCCATCCCCGCCGACGCACTGACGAATGCGGGGAGTTTATCAAAGTTTCCGATTTCGGAGGAGATTTGTGCGCACATGAATTCAGCCGGATAATGAGCCTTCATGTAAGCGGTCCAATAGGTGACAACCCCGTAAGCGGCGGCGTGCGCCTTGTTGAATCCGTAGCTCGCGAATTTCTCGATGTTGGTGAAAATCTGGTTTGCCAAATCGGCATCGATGTCACTGTACTTCTTGCAACCATCTACAAAAGTAGTATGTTCCTTTGCCATTACCTCAGGTTTTTTCTTACCCATGGCACGACGCAACAGGTCGGCTTTCCCGAGTGTGTATCCCGCCAGTACTTGGGCACAACGCTGCACCTGTTCCTGATAGACAATGACGCCGTAGGTCTCTTTCAGGATTGGCTCCATCTTCGGGTGATCGTAAACGATTTTTTCCTTTCCGAGTTTTCGAGCGATGTAGGTTGGGATCATCCCCATCGGTCCTGGACGGTAGAGCGCGATCACGGCGATGATCTCGTCGATTTTCGTCGGTTGCATTTCCAGCAGGATTTTCCGCATGCCACCTGATTCCAATTGGAATACGCCGGCGGTGTCGGCAGCTTGGAAGAGGCGGAAAGTTTCTGGGTCGTCAAGAGGAATTTGCTCGTAGTCAATTTCAACACCGTGCGTGATCTTCACCAGTGCGGCGGCTTCCATCAGCACGTCTAGTGTCTTCAGGCCAAGGAAGTCCATTTTCAACAAACCGAGTTCCTCCACAGGGCCCTTCGAATACTGTGTGACAGGTTCGCCATCCTTTCCCGTGCAAAGCGGTACGAGGTCGATCAGCGGTTTGTCGCCGATTACGATGCCTGCCGCATGCATACCTGTGGAACGGTAAAGCCCTTCCAGAACCTCGGCATAGGTCATGATACGCCTCAGATCGGGATCGACCTTACAGGCTGCGGCGAAAGCGGGATTCTCCTCCTGTGCTTTCGGCAACGTGATTTTCGGGTCTTCCGGTATCATCTTGCACCACGACATCGCTTTGTCGAGCGGGATTTCAAACGCGCGTGCGACATCGCGGATCACGGTCTTTGCACCGAGTTGTCCGAATGTGACGATCTGTGCCACGCGGTCGGCTCCGTACTTTTCCGTGACGTACTGGATCGTGTCCTTGCGTCGCGCTTGACAGAAGTCGATATCGAAATCAGGAGGGGAGACACGTTCCGGATTCAGGAATCGTTCGAAGATTAGGTCGAAACGAATCGGGTCTAGCTGCGTGATACCGAGCGAATAGGCGAGCAGGGAACCAGCTCCGGAACCACGTCCGGGACCGACGGCAACGCCGTTGTTGCGTGACCAGATCACGAAGTCAGAGACGACAAGGAAGTAGTTGATAAAGCCGGTCTTCTCGATGACCCCCACCTCGTATTCGAATCGCTTGACGAGTTCGCGTTCCGCGTCGTTTTTCGGATGATCGTAATCCAACCCGTAATGACGCTTCAATCCGTTTTTCCCGAGATAGATTAGATACTCCTTGCCGTCGGTGAATCCTTCGGGCAGGGGGAATGTCGGAAAGTGCAGGGAACTTGCGTGACCGTCGGAGAAGGTCAGCTTCACATTGCATCGATCGGCGATCTCTTGCGTCAAGTCTAGGCATTCGAGATCGTCCGGGAAAAGTTTCTCCATCTCTTCACGCGATTTGAAGTAGAACTCGTGCGTCGCGTACTTCCAGCGTTTCGGGTCGCTCATCACGGTGTTTTGCTGGATGGCGAGCATTACCTCGTGCGCCTCCGCATG
>JAFYDR010000039.1 GCA_017544725.1 Kiritimatiellia bacterium | reverse complement strand
AGCGGGTCAAATTCTCCCTTTCGATCACGGGGTGCAGCTATCTCCACATCCCCGAAGCTGGTGCGCAGCGTTTTGCTGCTGTGTCCGTTTCGGCTCTTCTCCGTTTCCTTGTTCTTGTAATCGTATTTGCTGTAGCCGAGTTCGTCGACAAGCTATGATTCTTTCTGCTGCTCATGTGTAAACCTCCGATCTGGTGCTCCTGTTCTACACCGCTTCGGAGGTTTACACAGTTTTCGGGATAGTCTCACTCAAGTGGTTCCGTAGAATCTATGTTTTCTATTTCAACAACCAGCGGCATCATGCCGCCTTGGCTATATAAGCCCAGTTCAGTACAGAACCGAACTGGGCTTTCTTTGATCTGGAGGTTTTCGCGTCTACTTTTCCTTGACAGATTCACAAGGCCGGTGGTCATGATTCATCTCTTTTGGGGGGATTTGACTTGATTATCCTATATAAACATGATAGTATTGTAATATAATAGTGAATTAATGTAGGATACACTAGAATTTCCCACGAATTAAAATGATGATCAAGGAGGGTGTCTCATGAAAAAGACGGCTATGACCTTGGCATGCCTGTTCCTGGTACTGCTTCTGCTGCCACTATTCGGTTCTCCTGCAAAGGCGTATGACAGCGGCTACTGGACGTATGATCGCAGCTGGATAGGCGGTGCCCATGCCATCATCACGGCGTACAACGGAAGCGATAGCGATGTGACGATCCCCGGCAGTCTCGACGGTTTTACGGTGACCCATATCAACGACCATGCTTTCGATAGTAACTCATACATTACAAATGTCGTGATCCCGTCCAGTGTGACCAGCATCGGGCAGAGCGCGTTTGCTTATTGCGCAAATCTGGAAACGGTTCAAGGCATGGAGAACGTCAAGTACTTCGGCAAATTCGCCTTCCAAGGCTGTACCTCGCTGGAGGAGTTCGTGATCCCGGACGGCGTATCCAAAATCGAGGAGAACACTTTCTGCCTGTGCCGCAACCTCAGTGAGGTGACAATTCCAATCGGTGTCACTGCCATAGGGACGGACGCCTTCCAGGGCTGCAGCGCACTCGAAATCATCCACTATGGCGGTGCGTACGAGCAATGGGTTGATGTTCTTGCGAACACAGGTATCCGCAACGACCCTCTGAAGCTCGCAACGATCATCTACAGCGCGACGCCGATCACCGCTACCGGCGTTTGTGGCGCGGCGGGGGACAACCTCACATGGACCCTCGAGAAAGACGCTTTTTATCTTTTGCGGATCAGTGGCACCGGGGATATGGCAGATTATTCAGGAGACACCGCCCCCTGGAATTTTGACGAAAAGGCCCATTCGATCGGTTACGTCACCATTTATTCCGGGGTGACCGGCATCGGCGCGAACGCGTTTAACGGCCTCGTGAGTATGTCTAGCGTAACTATCCCGTCGACCGTGAAGCGGATCGGTGAATATGCCTTCTGCACTTGCACAAGCCTTCAGAGCATTATGATCCCATCCGGCGTGACTAGTATCGCTGAAGGAACTTTCAGAAACTGTTTTTCTCTGACGAACGTGACGATCCCCTCCACAGTGGCCAGCATCGCTGATTATGCGTTCTTATACTGCGTTGGCCTGAACAGCATCACCGTCCCCAGCAGCGTGAAGAGCATCGGGGAAGGTGCGTTCAGAGAATGCTCCGGTCTGCAAAGTATCGTGATCCCGAATGGCGTGACCACCATCAAAAAGAGCACGTTCGAGTACTGCTCCAACATGACAGACGTAACGATTCCCGGCAGCGTAACGAGCATCGACGAATATGCGTTTGACAACTGCAATGCTCTTACAGACGTCTGGTTCGGCGGCACGCAGGCCCAATGGGCGACCCTCCTGACCCACACCGGCGAATCTAACGAAGCCCTGCGCAAAGACTCCCTCATCGTCCATTTCGCGCCCAGTATCTCCGGGCAGCCGCAGAATACCTCGGCGGCGATTGGCGGCAGCGCGAAGTTCGTAGTCACGGCGACGGGTGAGGGTCCGTTCATCTACCAGTGGCAGTACCAGAAGCCTGGCGAATCCACCTGGAACGACGTTCAGATCAATGGCACCTCCGCCACCTTCAACCAGACCAATGTCGCCGCACGCCACAACGGATACAAGTTCCGCTGCAAGGTCTCCAACAAGGCGGGAACTACCATCAGCAACGCCGCCACCCTGACTGTGGCTGACGGGCCCACTATCACCACACAACCATCTTCCGTGACGGCCGCTCTCGGCTCAACTGCCACCTTTAAGGTCGTGGCCTCCGGCTCCGGTCTTACCTACAAGTGGCAGTACCAGAAGCCCGGT
>JAFYDR010000038.1 GCA_017544725.1 Kiritimatiellia bacterium | reverse complement strand
CAATGAAAAGATAAAAATGAAGAATGAAGGAGGCGTATCACGTGTCGTTTGTCGCGTGTCATCAGTAGCGGTCGATTGCCATCGATTACTATCGAACGTGACACGCTTGTCGTGACCGTTTAGCCCTGAAAGGGTGTCAACTATACAGACGGAGCTGTACTACGCTTGCCCCGTCTGTGTACCTTCGCACCTTCGCGGCTTGCGGCGAAGCCGCCCAGCTGAGAAGCGGGGAAGCTGAGAAATGGGGACAATGGAGACGGGTGTTTAACCGCCAGCCTCGCTAGTCCAATGCGTCGTGTCGCGTGTCGTTTGTCGGATGTCATCGATTGCTATCGAACGGGAGGGACGTACACCGTCTCGTCCGCTGCGTAACGACGATGCCCTGGTTGACGAAATCGCAAGTTATCCCACATGAATATTCTTGCCCGCGCTGTGTGCGGCGGCTCTCCATAGCGTTCACAAGATAAATCACCCGGTACGGCGACGTAAGGAAAATGTGCAAATGTGATAACAATCAACTGGCAATGTGAAAGGCTGCTTTGCCGCCCGAACGCCGGTTTCAATCGCGGATGCGGATTTCGTCGTTGATGACGATGAGGCGGTACCCGATTCGTTTGTTGTGTAGGTTAAGCGAGAGCGGGTAGAGTGTTCCGCATACGGGTGTGAAGGTGGTACACTGGAAGTTTTCCCCTCGGGTTTGGTTGGGATGGAGGAAAAGGGTGTCGATGTCCTGTGCGATCCATTCGCCCAAACGCGAATGCAAATCGGCCAGTGGTTTTGCAAGGAATTCGCAATGCGCGACTCCGTTTTTACCTGAGACATGGAAGAGGGTCAGGCCCGTCGGTGTCAGCCCGACCGCACGGAACGTACCTGCCCTAACATCGACTTCGGTTTGACAAAGGGAGGCGAAAGATCGTCCGCGTATCGAGAAGGTCACCGTGCTGCGGAACTGTACCGTGCCGTTCGGAGGTGTCGCTTCCCCGTACGGTGTGGCGATGTCGCATTTCGACACGGGATCGAAACTCGCAACGTTGGAAACGCTCTTGCAACCGCCTCCCAAAACTAACAGGCAGAGGAGGGGAAACGCAGCGGCATGGTGGGTACGTCCATATCGAAGCAGGATGGGAAGTAACAAGGAACAGAGGCATCCAAAGGTAATACCGGCCGTAAGGGTGAATCCGATGGCGAAGATGACCGGATGCTTTGCCAGCAGGAGCGGAACGGTACCGCACAGGGTCGTCAGCCAGCAAAGGATGACAGCCCTTCTTGTTTCGGCGACGTATCCTTTCTCCACGCCGTTCAACATAAATGCGCCGTAGTCGAAGCAGATGCCGAAGACAAGCAGAAGGCAGATCAGATGAATGAGGTTGAGCGGATGATGGAATGCGACGGAGGCGGTAAAGACACCGGTCGCGCCAAAGAGGGGCGGCAAGTACGCCAGGAAGAAAGCGCGACGCAAGGGAATCGCTGCCGGTAGGAGGAAGAGGATTGCGGCGATTCCGATTGCCGTGAACTCATTCCGGAATATCTCGCGTATCTGACGGCGTAACATCGGCATGGAAATCAGATGCCCGTTTTCATTCTCGACGGATTCCGCGACAGTCGCCAGTTCCTCGTCACGAAGCGAAGGCAGGTATGCGAGACTGACGGATTCACCTGTCGTAGTGTGCGGACAGAAAATTCGCTGGAGTTCTGTGAGCAGTGCGGGCGGCTCACAGGTTGTCACCGGTTCTCGAATCTGTTTCTCGAAGGAACGGAACGCGGAATCGGAAAAACCGAACTCGCGTGCGTTACGAGATAATTCGTTCCAAACAGGCTCTCCGCGTTCACGCCAGAATGCGTTCCATTCCGCAACACTCTCCTGTGCGCCTTTCGGAGAGGGGTGAAACGAGAGGTAGCTGATGATATTGGTGACGTTGTGGTTTGAATCGGACGTTCGGTTTAAGAATGAGGCGGTTTTGACAAGCGAGTCTGTTTGGGAGTTGCCGACAAACGCCGCGATTGACAGATTGTCTCCATCGGGTTGCCACAACGAACGAATCGTTTCCTCGTCGGAACGGATTCGTTCATCCGCACCGTCTAGGTCTGAAAGCGAAAGCGCATAATCGGTTTTTCCGATTACCCAGAACACGCTGGCGAGAACTAACAGAAATAGGGGAATCGAGATGAGGAATTGTTGTCCGCTTAGAACGTTACGTGTCGGTAGTCCAGAGGGTGCGGTCTCGTGAGTCGGTTCTTCCGTTCGAGAATGGGCGCATCTAGAAAATTCACCATGCTCACGGATGTAGTTGTTGCTCGAGTTGTTTTCCAGCTCAAACGGGGGTGAAACTTGCGGTGAATCATTCCGGTGATGTGTCCTTCGGGGACGAATCCAACGGGGAAGTAGAAAAACCGCTCCTGCGAAAGACAGAAGCACGGTTATGCACGAAAGGAGGGAAAGCTGGCGGAATGCGGAAATCGAACTGAAGAAGAATGCCAGAAAGACAGCTAATGTCGTGCAAAGTCCCGCAAGGATTGGACGGAACAAAGTGCGAACGGGTTGCCCCCGCTTGCGAGCCAGGTAAACATGAATTCCGTAGTCAATCGTCAGTCCCGCTAGAATCGGTCCGAATGCGGGGGATAGGAATGCGAGTTTTCCGGTGAGAAGGAAGGTAAACGGAATAGCGATGGCAAGGGCGCAGAAGGGGATCAGGGGAACAAGCAGGATTTTGATATCGCGAAAGAAAAACACCACGACCAACAAAAGTAGAAGGAAGGAGAGCGAGGTCGCGACGGCCAAGTCCCGCTTGGTGTTGCGTTCGTTGGAAACCGTGTGGAGATGCCCGCTGGCGATCTGCACCTGAAGTTCGGGCGGCAACTCGCTGCAGTACGCTTGTAGCTTTCTTACCAGTTGTTCGCTGGCGAACCTGTCGGATGGATTCGCTTCCGTTTCCACGATGACCAGTCGGTGGCGTCCGTCCGCATGGAGGAGACGTCCGTTCGAATCGGGACGAACCGTGTATCCGAAGATGGTGCTGAGGGAGCGGAGTCGGGCGAGGACGGGCGTGAGGAGTCCGAGCGGGTCGGCTTGGATCATGCGTACGAGGAAGGAACCTTCTGGACGAAGCAAACGTAGATAGTTTCCTTTTACGGATTGGCGGATTGCGGATTCAGAGGTCAGTTCGGACAAGCGGTTGGTAGGTACGAGCAGGGGCAGGGCTTGGGCGAGTGCGGCGATGGATTCAGGAGAGAACTTCTGCGTGATTTTTGCGGGGGCGGTGGATGATTCCCCGTCCTTACCGGAGGATGTTTGAACTGCTGCCGACAGGCGCGATTCAAAACGGTCGATGGCATCGTGATTCTGCGCTGTCAGGACTCCGTTCGTCGAAGAGAAGGAAACGACGAGTTTGTTGGCGAGGGGAAGTACGGTCAGGAGGCGGACGGTTTGTGCGGTCTTGCCGTTGGTCGGAAGCAGGCTGGAGAGCGAGGTGTCGAAACGGACGATAGGCCAGAGAGAGGCGGCACATACGAACAGGGCTACGGCAATCCAGGACAATCTGCTTCGGGAGGGAGTGTGGATGGCTTCCGTCTGGTGGTCGATGCCGCGAGAAAACATGGCTTGCCTCACTTTTTGGATTTCAGCTCGATTCCGAAGTTGATCAGTTCCGAGATGGGACCGTGGAAATTTAGCGTCAGGTCAATCGGAGCCGGCCACTGTTTGTAGTTCGATTTTCCTCCGATCTTGATTGAGAGCGTGCTGTCGTCGGGATTGGTAGCCGAAGGCATCAGGTCGAACTTCAGTACGTCAAAGTCCATGTCGCTCAGTGCCTTTGCCAGCGGCGATTGGACATCCCCCGTGATGCCCGCCGATTCCAGATACTCGGCGAGATCGTCGGGATTGTTGATTCTCAATTCTCCGCCTTGTTTCGGCATCGAGTAGAGGAATCCCTTGTTCAAATGGATTTTCCCGTTCTCGTATCCGATGGGGATTCTGCCGTAAAGAATTCCGTTCATCTGTGCGGGGAAGGGGATGAAAGGCGTGAGCGCTTTTCCCATGTCGATCCTGTCCGCGTAGAAGTCAAAAACCTCCTGTGGTTTCTTCCAGTCGATGTGCGCGGAGTAGAAGTTGAGCGAACCGTTGCACCAGGCGACCAACGCCCGGTCGATGAAGAGTTCCTGCGGCGTCACTTGAAATTCGATTCGTCCGTCGTCGAACTGCAAGTTTCCCGCCACGGCGTTGGTAAAAGCAAGATAAGGACGTCCTTGCGTACGGAAGAGGACGCCATACCCGAAGGGGATTTCCGCCGAGATGCCGTTCACCGTCATCGAACCCTGTTTCACGTCACCGTTCTGCAGACGAAGGTTGCCGGTCAGGTACGGACGCGTCCCGTACATCCGGAGGGAGGCGTGGAGCGCGGTCTGCATCTTGAGTTCCAGTTCGGGGAGCTTTGCCAGTGCCATCTTTAGTGCGGCATCACCGTTGGTGATCGTGGTTTCCGGCAGATCAATTTGCAGTTCGGTCGCCTGTGGGTTTGAGAAGGGGACGTTCGCTTGAAACTGGAGGGAAAGCGCACTGTGGGCAAGTCGGACGCCAGTACACAAATTCAGGTTGGTTGCCGAAGTTTCGACGCGGACTGGGTCGGGCAAGATTTTCAGTCCTTGCGCGGAACACTCGTCCCAATCAAGTGTCGGCGGTTGCGGGAGTGAGAGACCTGCGGCGGGCGACCATTCGATGGGGAAGAGGAATCGGAGGTTCTGGAGCTTGGCAACGGGCTCGACTTTCGGGTCGCCGAAAGTCCCCTGTACATCTGTCAGGTGTGCTTCGCCGTGTACGCGGGTGAGCGAGGGATCCTTGTCTGAATAAACGGCAGACAGCGTGGCGCCTGCCGTCGCGCGAACCTGCGCAGTCGCCTGGGTGACCGAGAGTTTCGAGTCGGGAATTTCCGCAGTCACCTTCCACAGCGTTCCTGTCGTGGTGTTGAGTGTCACGTCGGCAACTCCACGGAATGGGATCGCGTCGTTGGGAAGGGAGAACTGCTCTAGCATTTTGGTTCTGGATTCCCGCAAGGTTCCATTGAAAGTGCCGGTTGCGCGGTCGAACGGAGCGGCGCAAGTCAATTCCGCGTTTAGGTTGCAATACGCCGCCAAGTTCTTCTGGAAGAGAAATGCATCGGTGAGACGGATCTTGGTGTACAGGTTCGAGGGAGCCGAATGGAAGAGTGAGAGTCGCGTGTCGAACTCTACGGACTTGGCACCCAGCATTCCGTGTTCACTGGGGAAGGAGGAACGTTGTACGTTCGCCTTGGCGAGAATCAATCCGTTCCAGAGGTTCGTCGCGGCGGGACCGGGAACTTTCTCTTCCGCTAACTCGATTTCGGTGGAGAGCGTTCCGCCCTCCGAGAAGAAGGAGGGAATGAAAGGCACGAGCCGAGGCATCAGCTTGGCAGAGGCTCGGCTCGGCAGTTCCGAACTCGTGGTGGCGTGAATGACCTGTCCCGTGGGGGAAAGCGTCCAGTGGACGGTGGCCATCAAGTTGAAGAGCCTGCGGGAATCTGTCTCGTCCAGTTGGTCTTTCCAGCGTACTCCGTTGAATCCGAAAGCGCACTTCGCTGTCAGGTTCGTGAGGCATCCGGACAGTTCCGTCTTGGCAGAACGAAGCCGCACGACCGTATCCTGCTGCGGGATCGTAATCACGCAAGGGCGGGTCATGTTCGCGTCGAACACCAGCGAAAGAGGCGATTCACCTTGGGGCGGTTTAGCACACGCCTTCAACCATCCCCTCGTGCGGACCGCCAAGTTGGAGGTCGTCACGGGTACGGGTGGCAAGGCAAACGTGGGGAGGAGTTCGAGCAGTCCGTCGATGTTCGGCAGATTGACGACCGGATAGAATTCGGCAGATTGTTCAATCGGATTGACCTTGCCGTCTAGGTAGATCGTGAGCAGGCGCGGAATCGACACCATCGTTTGAACGGTGTACGCCCCTTGGTTCGCCGCCAGAAATCCGACCGAACCTTCCACGCGTGCGAGTTCCTTTCCTTCGGGCGTTTCCAGTCGTACATTCAAGTCCTGAATGCGTCCGCCCGCGATAACCGGAATCCGAGCTGGCGTGACGGTTTCATTTGTGGTAGGAGGTTGTGTGCGGGGAAAGTGAGAGAGCACGGGGAATTCGATCTTGCCGTCTTGCTTGACGACCGCGCGTGCCACGCCGCCCGAAACGGAAAGTGTTTCCACGCGCCAAGAATGAATCGCCTCCCACAGATTGTAACGGAGGTCAATCAGATCGAGATAGGCGTCATCCCCGACCGCGAGGTGCCGGAGCGTGATTCGGGAAAGGGAGAGATTCTCAATGCGGAACTGCAAGGCGTCCAGCTTGTTTTGCCTCAGTACGCGCTGGGTGACCGCTTCGCTGATCGGGATGCGGAAGGACCAGATGGAAACCGCAGTTAGGAACAGGAAGAGGAGGACACCTAAAAAGATGCTCAGTGCTTTCTTCATTATTCAGCGAGCAAACCCAATCGCCGTTCGAGATCCAGGTCGCGTGCGCCGCCGAGGCGGATCGCCTGACGGTAATACGCCTCGGCTTCCTTGGTCTGTTTCGGGTTCATTTCTACCAGAAGCCACGCCATGTTGTGGTATCCGTCCGGACGCTTCGGGTTGATCTTCATGGCGAGGTCGAGCTTCTCCATCGCCTTGGAATATTCGCCAGCCGAAGTGTGGGCGGCAGCTGCGAGCAGGAGCGTCGCTTCATCACGCGGGGTGTCGGTGAGGAGGTCGTCGAGCAGAATGAGCGAATCCTTGGCGCGTCCGGATTGCAGTTGCACCAATGCCAGCAGGAACATTGCCTCGCGGTTGTCCGGATCAACCTTCAGGATTTTCACGAGCGAGTGCTCGGCATCCTCGAAGCGTTGCACAGACTGCATATCCTTGGCGAATTCCAGTTCGCCGTTGATATCCAGTTTCTCGTTCTTTCCGTCTGCTTTTTCCTTTTTCTCTTGGGAATGTTTGCTGAATGCGAGTTCCTCCGCCGATTTCTTGGCGGAGAGATGGATCGCCGTATCTGGCACATTGTTGGTTTCGGCGGCCTTCTTGCGTTCGGCGCGACGTTTCTCCAGTTCCGTCGTGTCCGTCACGGCGACCGTCCTGGAAGTGGCGGATGCCTCCTCCAGCATGATACGGTCGATTGTGGTTTCACACAACGCACGACGGAAGCGGACCGGGGCGAACTCCGGCGTGTCGGCACGATCGAAGTTTTCCGCCTCGATACGGTCAATCTCCTTGAGCGCGTCGCGGTAGCCGGCAATCGCTTTCTGCGCGTCACCATCTACATACGCATCTTGTGCCGCGTCCATCAGATCCGTGACCTTTTGCAGAAGCTCGGAAACCTTCTTCGGCTTTTCTTTTTTCTTGTTCTCCGTAGAGGGCGCCTTCTCTTTTTCGGCGGCGGAGGCAACCGTAGAAAACTCCGGATTCACCGTGAAAAACGCAAACGACAAGGCGCACAGAAACCACAACGGATGTCTCTTCATAGTCAGTAACTCCCAAAAGATGACTCTAGTATAGCATGACCCAAACGAAAAAACCAGCTGAATGTGAAGACGGGTTTCCATGGGGCGCATCTGCGTATTTCACTGTCGTCTTTTGAAATGAAAACAACAGAAACAACAACTTCGCTAAGCGAAGTAGTGACGAGTGACGAATGACGAGTGACGAGAGGCGGTAGTTTCCAAAGTTATCCTCATGGACGTTCCTGCGCCCGAATAGTCCGTCCCATAAAGGCAACGGGGCAATGATACCAAATAATTGTCGCGGTAAAGGCAAAGGAGAGGTGATGCGCGGACCGGTTGGTCCGCGCACCTCTTTCAAATGTTGTCTTCAAGTTGTTTTGGTT
>JAFYDR010000037.1 GCA_017544725.1 Kiritimatiellia bacterium | reverse complement strand
TTACGAGTACCCCGGAGGACGCGGGCTGGACGGGGCGGTCGTACTGGGAGACACGCTCTACACGGGTGTGGATCATTACGGAGAAGGTCGATGGGGATGTCCGCCGCACAATGACTGCACGGTGATGATGATCTCGACGAAAGACCTTTCACTCAAAGGCATGAAGGATGTCGTCTTCGATTACAGTATTCACTATGGCGTGCAGACGTTGGGGACGGACGGCAAGATCCTCTTGTTCGGGAATTACGGGGGACCGCGCAACAAGGGCAATGAAAAGGGATTTAACTTTTCACGTGTGACACCGGATTTGAAACTGGTTGACAGTCGCGCATTTCATGCCTCCGAGGGACTTGGGCTGGTGCCTCCGACTGTGACAGGGCGGTCCGAGCCAATCTTCTTTACGGTGAATGCGCTCGGTGGCAATATGCAGGGATGGCGCATGGATCCGATAAATAACCCGCCACGCATTCGGTTGGATTTCTTTGCCTACGATTCCGCGACAGGTGCGATGCGCACGATCACAGACTATTCGCAGGGAGCTCCAGTTGCGGAGACGCTCTTTCTCACGGGAGACAAACCGTATGTGATCGAGGCTGAGGATTGGAAAGAGGGAATGCAGGAATGGCCGAGTGTGACAATTCCTGTTCCTCCGATACTGCAGGACTTCCGTGGGTATGATCGCTTGGCGGTTGATTTTGTGAACGAGGCGGAGAATATTCCCGTCGCCTCAATGGGCAGCTACATTTCGGGTCCGTCGGGACATATCGCTCGTGGTCTTTACAGCGGCGGATTTGCCGTTCCTGAATGTGGGTTTGCGCGTTGGGAGATTCCGCTATCCAACTGGGACAAGGCTGTGGATGTCGATCCTTCCCACATTACGCGTGTTCATTTCTTTTTCACGCGCCCGCAAGCGGTCAAGCTTCGCTTCTATCGCATCATGCTTTTGCCAAAGGGAGTGGCGTGTCCGCCGCCATCAGAAATCTACTGGAAGACCGTGGCACAGCCGCTGGAAAAGAAACGGGCGCAGGTCATCGCTGCGCGTGAAGCCAAGCAGGCCGCGCTCCGTGCGGCAGATGCCGCCAAGTTTTGCGAGGCCTGCGACGCAGCAGGTCAACGCGGGGCTTTCTGTCTCGGAACGGCGACATCGATGGACAAGATTCGTCCGCGCGAGGGTGTGTTCCCGTCGGCAGCCAGCGCACTCTCCGTGCGATTGGCAAAGGACGAGAAAGAGTCCACGCAGTTGTTCGTTTCGCCTCGGAACGCTGATCTCACGAATGTGTGCGTGTCCGTATCGTCGCTGACGTGCGAGAGTTCACAGGGCAAGGCAACGCTGTCTGCTTCGAATGTGACTGTTTCCGTGTTGGGGTATGTCCACGTGAAGAATCCGCCACCGTATCCGTGTGGTGTGAACGAACCGACAAACAACGCGCCGGGGTACGTCCGCAAGGCGAAAACGTGCAAGACGGGGTGGTGGCCTGATCCGATTCTGGGATTCCTCGACCGCGTTAAGGTCGTGCGAAAAGGAGAGGTACAGGGATTCTGGATTCGCATCCATGCGCCGGCGAACCAGCAGGCTGGTGTCTATCGCGGAACTGTAACGGTACGTGCCGATGGCGTGGAATCTGCCACCTTACCGATTACGGTGCGTGTCAACGCCTTTGCAGTGCCTCGGACGCCGATGTTGCCGTTGGCGATTACATTCTCTCCCAGTCCGACGAGGCAGTGGGAGGATTCTGCAGGACTTGCCGCCGCCGATGCGCGGGCGCGCGATCCCCTCTCTCCTATCAATCAGTGGAAGAAGCACAAGGAGGAATGGTGCGATTTCTTAGCAGATCACTACCTTTCCTACGATAGCCTCTACCACGGAGGCGGTGATTTCCCCGCTTTTGCAATGCTCCAGCGTCAACGCCAGCGCGGGCTTTCCGGCAAGTTCAACCTCGGATACTGGGGCATACCGGCGGAAGGGGAAGAAGGAAAGGCGAAGTGGCGTAAGAATACGCTAGGACGACTGAAGAGCGCATACGAGAAAGCGAAGTCGCTGGGAATCGCGAGCGATGCCTACGTGTATGGATGTGACGAGGCGAACAAGAACACCTTCGAGCGTATCCAGTGGGCGGCGGCTGAGATCCGTCGTGAATTGCCGGGTGTCCCGATTTCCACAACGGCGTACGACAACGAGTACGGCGTGGGGACTCCGCTTTCGGTAATCGACTGGTTTACCCCGCAGACACCGGTTTACGATCGGGAGAAGGCGAGTCGTTCTCGTGCCGCAGGACATCAGGTCTGGTGGTACTTCGCCTGTAGCCAAAAGGCACCATGCGCCAATTCCTTCATCGAGTGCGAGGGAATCGAGATGCGGAGCGTGATGGGGGCACAGGCTGTGAAATTCCGTCCAGACGGATATCTCTACTACCAGATCTCGTTGTGGAACTCCGTTCGTCCGATTACCGACGGCCCCTACACAGACTGGGATCCGCGTAGCTGGACAACTTACAACGGGGATGGCAGCTGGACTTGTTGCGGCCCAGACGGTACACCGCTTTCGACTGTACGCTTGGAGAACTTCAGCGATGGACTGGAGGATTTCGCCTACGCCAAACTGCTGGAAGCTAAACTGCAAGCGACACCAAACGCGTCGTGGGCAGCGAAAGCAAAGGAACTGCTGGCAGTACCGGACAAGCTTGTCGAAAATGTTCGCAACTATTCCGCGGATGCATCCCTTCTCTATGCGTGGCGAGACGCGATGGCCGATCTGCTAGAACAGTAGGGGAGGCGCTTCGCGCCAGTTGAGAAGCTGAAAGAAGTCATGACGTTGATTGAGTTAGGTTTCTTTTCGTTGCAGGTTTGGGCGGGGGTAGAGTGTGCGAAAAGGTTTGCATCGGATTCCGTTTTCTCCAAAGTCCTTTTCTATTTGGCGGGACATCTTTCTGCGCTGGTTTCCTTGATTCTTCTAGGAAAGATTTTAGATATGAGAAGTTGGTTCCTTCAGGAGTTCCCCCTCTGCGAGAAAGGCAGATGCTGTAAGAAGAGAGATTACGTCAGGCAGGAGAATTCGGTTCCCGGCGTTCTACTTTACCGTTGTCGGTGCGGCGACACATACGCACGTACAGCTGGTGAGATATATCGAGTTGATGAAACCGGAATACGCATCCCGTTCGCCCGTCTCGATAAACACGCATTCTTCATCAAATGGGAAAGGGTGGATTCAAAGTGAAATATCAAAATGGGTTTCTTGGAATAGTGCCTTCGACTCGGACAGATGCCGCATGTGTAATTATGTTTGCAGACGCTAAACATCGTGTTCAGGAAGAAGGAAAGTGGAAATGAGATCGTCGAGTCGATTCAGCCTTCGGTTTTATATCAAAGGCGATGATTTTCTTCGGGAGAATCTCCGTATCTTTTGCCAATGGATTTCGAACAGGTTTCCCGATTTAGGGAAAGTCGTCATTTCGGTTTCAGGGGAGAAGGAAGTAAAAAGCTGGACGACGAAAGGAACGGCGTGTACGATTTTGTACACTCCGAATGATCGGAACGATACGGCCTATATTCGCTTGTGCACGGGAATTGATCCGTTTTATCACGCCGATTCGCAACGCAGACGGGCGGATTATTATGTTTGGGCCGCTATTGAGTGGATCGTTGTGTATCGCGATTGGTGGTTACATAAACGACGTTCTAGAACGGTCAAACGTCGGATGGTCGCGAGGTTGATGAACGAGTGGATTGATTACATCGACAATGGAGAGACAACAAGAGAAGAACGGACGAGCCGAAAAGAGTTTTTTGAAGCTTGCAAAAGAGGCAAGTACGCCCTTGTCAGCAAAATGTTACAGAAAGGTATGAATCCTAATTTTCGTTACAGGGACTGTACCCCACTTGCTATCGCAGTTGAAAACGAAAGCATAAGACTTGTCAGGATTTTGGTCACAGCCGGTGCGAAAATCAACTTCTTTTTCTCGGATTGGACAGCAGTCCATGAAGCGGCAGCTTTCGGTTGTTCGAGAATCTTGGAATACCTGTTGGAGAACGGCGGTGACCCAAACCTTCGAGACTTAACATATAAGGCGAAAACACCGATGCAGCATGCACAGGAATATGAACAAACTTCAGCGATTTGTGTTCTGCGGCGATTCGAAATGTCGCGAAGTGAATTGGAAGCAAGCATCCTGCCCTCGCCGCGCGCGGGAACATTCATGGGATAACTTTCGACAAGCCCCGAAGGGGCGAAGGTACACAGACGGGGGGCAAGCGTAGCGCCGCCACCGGAATCAAGTAAAGGCACGTTAGCCCTGAAAGGGCGACGGAAAGCGACGCGGCATGGCGAGTGGCGTTAGATTGTTCTGCCGCCCTTTCAGGGCTTGGTGGATACTGTCTGTACCACCGGGGGTTACGCTTCGCTCACCTCCGTCTGTATAGGTGACGCCCTTCAGGGCTTTCCGTCACTGC
>JAFYDR010000036.1 GCA_017544725.1 Kiritimatiellia bacterium | reverse complement strand
GTAACACTTCGACGTAATCGGATTGAGATCTTCATCCCAAACCCCGATCATCATGGGCGTTTCTCCTTCCTTTACGCTCCACAACGCTTGCGCACCGTAAATCTTACCGTCCGCGTATGCGATGTCGCCCAAGTGCGAACGCGCGTCGCAACTCTTGAGAACCTTACCCGTCTTCCAGTCGATCTTAAAGATTCCACCCGCATGGGCGAGATACACCGCCTTCTCCGAACAGGTTGCGCCCTGAATGTGACCGTGCTTGATGAGGCTGTTCAGTTCCCCCGACACGGTATAAAGCGGTTTCAGCAATTGCGGAGCACCAAACGCCGCAAGCGACCAAGCAAGAACAACAGTTGTAAGAATCCGATTTGGATTTGTTCCAAGTGCAACAGATTTCCGTTTCATGTCAAGCCTCCGTTCCTCTTACTTTTTCGACTGTGAACGGTCGGTGATATCGCGCATCGCACCCGTCGCAGAATCGTAGGCGAAGAAATCCAGCCGAATGCGAGGCGGGTTGTTCACAGGATCCTTGCGCCATCCCTGCATGTTGCCGCCTAGCGCATTGACCGTGAAAAAGATCGGTTCTGAACGACCAGTCACAGACGGCGGCACCAGACCGAACCCCTCGCACGCATGGAAAGTACGGTTGTCAACCACTTTGAAGTCCAAACTCACCCTCGAAAAGTTCAGCCCCTTGACATTGCCCTGTTCGCGTTTGGCACCGTAGTTGCCAAAGAACAGATGTTTCCCGTCCGTTCCCAAAGTCTGGACACCGAAGAGGATCGGATATTCGAAAACGATCTCCTTCGTACCCAGACTTGATAGGTCTTTCGTAGAGATCATCATCACCGTACAATCATTGTGAGGAGGCGCACCCCACTGCCCTTTACCATAATGCTCCACACCGACATACAACGTATCGCCCAACACAACCGCTCCGTCCAAATACCGGCCTTGGGGATATTCGTACCGCTTTTCCGTAATCGGATTGAGGTCTTCGTCCCAGACTCCAACCATCAGGGGCGTTTCGCCTTTCTTCCTGCCGAAGAGTCCATACGCACCGTAGATTTTGCCGTCCCCGTACGCGATATCTCCCAAGTGCGGACGCGCATCGCAACTCTTGAGGACCTTACCCGTCTTCCAGTCGATCTTGAAAATCCCGCCCGCATGGGAAAGGTACACCGCCTTCTCCGAACAGGTTGCTCCCTGAATATGACCATGTTTAATCAGACTGTTCAGCTCCCCAGGAACGGTATAGATCGCCTTGATCCGTTCCGGTTCGCCAAAAGCTGAAACCGCCCCCGCGACGCAACACAGAACCATCATACCAAAAAACCAATTCGACATCTTCATGAGTTCCTCCCTCCGTTTTTGTGAACGACAAAATCAGTATATCCCCTCTCCATTCCCGCGTCAAGAATCGAGCGAAGGAAGGAAATACGAAGGAGCCGCTGAAGGCGGCAATGAAAAATGAAGAAATATGAATGAAGAATGAAGGTTGCTTGTTGCGTGTCGTTTGTCGCGTGGCATTAGTAACTGAAATCGCTCTCGTCACTCTTCACTGCACGAAACGCCTCTGCTTAACACGCTTAACCTGCTAAGTTATAGGCAAACGCTCCGCCCGCGCCGCGCGCGGGAACGTTCATGGGGATAACTTGTCGGTTTCGACGACATGGGCATCGTCATTACGCGGTGGACGCGACGGAGCGCGTCCCTCCCATTCGTCACTGCAACCTCTGGTTGCTTACTTCTCAGCATCTCAGCTTCCCCGCTTCTCAGCTGGGCAGCTTCGACGCCCAGTTATATGCAAGGTGACCACACGTATTTTCGAATATACAGAATCGGTTTACTTTGTTAGACTATTTTCCAGTTTCAATACCTTGTCTTGAAATGGCGATGGCGTCTGTTTCAAAAAGACGGGTGACCGTTTGGTGAAAGGAATGATATGAAAAATTTTAACTTGCTGGCGATCATCGTTTCGGTGATGTCCATTACTTTTTCGCTTTGTGCCGGAACATTCGATGTAACGGCGTTCGGTGCCAAGGCGGACGACGCGACGGACAACACCGCTGCTATCCAAAAGGCGATTGATGCGTGTAGCGCGAAAGGTGGAGGGCGTGTTCTCGTGCCGAGCGGTGGCGTGTACCAGACATACACGTTGAACCTCAAAAACAACGTCGAACTGCATATCGAACGAGGTGCGACGCTCAAGGGCGGCGAGGGTCCCTACAAGTATCCTGAATTCAAACCGACTCCGGTTTGGAATGTCGAGCGTGCACCTCGTTTCAACAGACGCGCCATGTTCTATACCGTCGGACAGACGAATGTAGCCATCACCGGCGCAGGTACCATCGATGGGAATGCCGAGAAGTTCCATGAACGAACGGACAAACGGAACTGGACCGGTTACAACTGGTGGCGCAAGAGCGACACCAACATCACTGGGCGTTGCGTGTTTTTCGTCGGCTGTAGCGACGTGCGTCTGGATGACGTACTCATCTACCACACATCCGGGTGGAGTACATGGTTTCTCGATTGCGACCGTATCGGGATACGCGGCGTTCGTATCGAGGCGGATCATCGTTTCCCCAACGGTGACGGACTCCACTTCGGCGGATGCCGCGACGTAACGGTCTCTGACTGCATGATCGATTCGCAGGATGATTCTCTCATTATTCGTACTCACCAGGAACAGATGAAGAAGCCGCGTCCCTGCGAACGGGTTGTGGTGAACAACTGCATCCTGCGGTCTTCCGGTGCCTATGTAATCCGTATCGGATTCACCGGCGACGGTCCCGTGCGCGACATGTCCTTCAACAACATTATCAGTCCCCACTCCCGACTGGGTATCGGTTTCACATTACCGCCCGAACCCGCTCCGCCGAACGAGTACAAAGATCCTCCGCGTGGACGCGGCCTTGTTCCACCACCGCTCTCGTCCCGTCTTCCCTTCTATGCCGAGAACCTCCGTTTCTCTAACATGTCGATCATCTGCGACCAAGCACCGCTTGGAGTCATCGTAGGAAACACGGAACGCGTCTCGTTCATGAAAGACATCACCTTCTCGAACTGTTCTTTCAAGTCCCAAAAACCTCCGTTTTGCAGGTGCCGCTCCAAAGACAACGTACGCAACTGGCGTTTCTCCGACGTGACATTCGAGATCGTGAACCGTCCGCCACTTGGTATCAACCCGAACGAGCCGAAACCTGAAGATTTTTTCAAGAACGTGTCGAACTTTGAGTTCTATAACGTGAAATACGCCTTCACGGGGGAACCGCTCTTGTGGCAGCTCGTTCTGGAGAAAGACGGAGTACAAGGAGCGATTCCGATCGAGGGTGCGGATCAAAAGTATTCCGCATCGGAAGATGCTACCCGTCCCGGCGTACGCCGTTACGTTTACGATTCCCTGAAGGCGGGGACGAACACCTATGCCATCAAGATGACAATCGAGGAACGGACGACACCTACTGGC
>JAFYDR010000035.1 GCA_017544725.1 Kiritimatiellia bacterium | reverse complement strand
GTGACGAATGGGAGGGACGCGCTCCGTCGCGTCCGCCGCGTAACGATAACGCCCATGTCGTCGAAACCGACAAGTTATTCCCCATGAACGTTCCCGCGCGAGGCGCGGGCGGGGAACTTACCTATAACTTCGAGCCGCCGCAGGCGGCAATGAAAAATGAAGGATGAAAAAGAAGGCAGTAGGCAATAGGGAGTAGGCAGTAGCGGCGGCGTGTAAAGCTGGGATGCGGGGACGATGGAGACGTTGGCGACAATGGGGACGGGTGTTTAGCCGCCAGTCCCGCCAGTCAGTTCCGTCGCGGGCAACGTCCTCGTTGCCTCATTTCGTTCGGAATGAAGAATGACAAGTGACGAATGAAGAACTATGGCACTTTCTCTTTTCACGCTTCATTCTTATTTCTTCATTCATATTTCTTCATTCATCATTGCCGCCTTCACATATCACGTAAGGATAACCCCTCCACACGATGCGAGCCACTCTTTAGATCGGGATGTTTCCTGAAAAATGCGTCCGCCTTTGCGTTCAGCTTGAATCCGTCATATCGCCTACCGTCTGTCTTGACCTCATAGAAATCGAGTGCACCCGTCAACTCGTTCTCACATACCAAGTCAATCTCATTCTCACCTTTCCTGTCCCACCAGCTTTCGACCCGCGTATATTCTCCAGAGGACAAGAACTTAGCCTTAAAATACTGCTCAAGCGCGACACCGGAAAAGACATCAAAATCCCGTTCTGCAATTTCCAGGAGTCCTGCCAACTGTTTTTGCTCGATCAGGTGCAGATACTTATAGACGAAACGGAACCAGAATCGAAAGAAACAGTCATCAATTCGATAAAGGCAATTCCGGTTTGAAGCCTTCTCGAACGCCGGCTGCGTCTTCGAAATGAAGGAATAGGATGACTCAAGCTTGGTCAGATGCCCACCGATTTCCGCCCCAACGATGTTTCTGATCTCCGCGAATGATGTCCTTCCCGACGCGATGGCGGAGAGAATCGAAAAGTAAACCCCGTACTCCCTCCCGAACTCATCGCTCAACACCACCCGCCCCTCATCGATATACGGTGAACTGAGTGAAAACACGTTTTTCAGCATAGCCCCCCGCGTCCAGGCTCTCGCATCCATAAACAGTTCGACATATCTCGCGACACCGCCTGTGAGTGTCCACAACGCCAACAAGTCTCTATTCGAATAACGCCGATTATGTGCGGCAAGGATCTCCTTCAGTAAGTCCACGGAAAAGGGATCGATCCGCAACCTCCCGGTATTTCGCCCGTAAAGGGGTTGTGAATCATCAAAAAAAATCTTATTCATCAGTCGGTTGACGCTCCCGCAAACGACCAGATTGAGCTTAGCCGTCTTATGGTATCGGTCCCATACTCCCTGCATCTCGCCAAAGATCGCAGGATTAATCTTGTCGAAATCTTGAAACTCGTCGATGACGAGTGTCAGCGGCTCCTGCACAGAATAGGCAACGACCGCCTCAAAAAGTTGACCGAAACGTTCTGCGACTCCGAGAATCGGTCGATGGATGACCTTCTGCGCCTCTTCCTGAAGAATGGCACACAAATCCTTCTCAGCGCGTCGCGTCACAAGAAAATAGAGATAGGGAGTCTTGCCGTCGTTGAACGCTCGCTCGACGAGTTCAGTCTTTCCTACACGTCGACGCCCCGTGACAACGGTAAACTGGGCGGCATTCAAAGACCGACGCCTGATTTCCGCCAACTCGGCAAGTTCCTCTTTCCGACCATAAAACCTCATTGGAACATTCTCCTTCAACATTCTGCAAACGACCGTTTGGCAAACAGCCATTTGCCAAACCGTGGTTTGTGGAGGCATACTTTACCATAACAATCTTCTCCTGTCAAAAGAAATGACGGGCGGCAAGCCGCCGGCTGAGAAGCTGAAAAGCTGAGAGGCTGAAAAGCAAGCCGCCGAGGGCGGTAATGAAATAATGACGAGCCGCCAGAGGCGGCAATGACGAACGACAAATGACAAGCAATGACAAATGACGAGCCGCGTAGCGGCGATACAGAAACAGACGGGGGGAGCGAAGCGTAACCCCCGGTAACGCCACCCCATATGAAATAGCCGCGTAGCGGCGACACAACGTTCGGCAACGGGAGCGTTGTAACGACGGCACCCGCCGTCGGGCGCATCTGCGTAATTCACCTATTCCGTACGCACGAGAGGTTTTTGGAAACAACCAGAACAACTTGAAGACAGGCGGCAAAGCCACCCCGCTTAACTCGCTGGCGGCGTGGCCGCCACGACGGATAGTTTGGCGGCGTGGCCGTTCAGGTCGATCGCTTCGACATCGGGAAGCGGCACGAAACGGATTTCGTCGGCGAGGGTTTCACCTTTGCAGTAGTCGGCGAAAGCCTCGACTGCGGCGCGAAGTTCTTCGTCGCAATCTGCGGTCACGACAATCCGCTGCACGACATCGAAATCGGACTCCTTGCGCAGATTTTGTACTCGGCTCACGAATTCACGCGCCAGTCCTTCTTGCACAAGCGCGGGCGTGAGTGCCGTTTCCAACGCGATGACGACATCGCCAGCCGAAGCGACGACCAGTCCTTTTTTCGGGGCGCGACGTAGCGAGATGTCCCCTTCCCCAATCTCCGCTTCACTTCCATCCGGCAACGACAGCTTCACCGTTTCGCCGTTCAGCAGCGAGACGATCTGCGCCGTCTCCAGTTTCGCAATCGCTCCAGCGACGAGTTTCATCTTCGCACCGAACCGAGGACCGAGTTTGCGGAAGTCTGCCTTGACGGTAATGTCAGCCATCTCCGTCTCGTCACGTCCGTATGTCGCGGATTTGATGTTGAGTTCGTCCAGCAACAACTCTTCATACGCACCTCCCAGTTCCTTCGAGAGGTCGAGTTTCGCAGAGACGAGGTGGATCGTCGAAAGCGGCTGACGGACCTTCAGGTCGTTTTCCGTGCGGAGCTGCCGCCCCAAGCCGACGACCTGCTGTACCAACGCCATGCGGCGTTCCAGTTCCTCATCGCGTGCCGAAGCGTCCGCAGTCGGGAAGTCGCAGAGATGTACGGATTCAGGATCGGACGCACCGCGCAAATTGCGGTAAATCGCCTCGCTGATGAACGGCGTGAAGGGCGCGGCAACTTTGCAGAGCTGTACCAGCACGTAGCGTAACGTCCGATAGGCATCCGTCTTGTCGGTGTCGTTCGTCGATTTCCAGAAGCGGCGACGCGAACGACGGATGTACCAGTTGGTCAAGGCGTCGATGAACGCGACGAACGGACGCACGGAACGCTGGAGGTCGTAGTTGTCCATCGACTCGGTGACATCATGAACTAGCGTTTCCAGCGAGCTGACGATCCAACGATCGAGCTGATTCGCGCTATTGGGGCGCGTCACTTCCGCCTCGTAGAAGCCATCGACGTTCGCGTAGGTGACGAAGAAGCTGTAGGCGTTCCACCAAGGAATCAAGAGTTCGCGCAAGACCTGTTTTACTCCTGTTTCGGAGAAGCGCAGATCCTCCGCACGCACGACCGGCGAGTAGATCATGTAGAGACGCAGGGCATCCGCGCCATACTGGTCGATCACCATGTTCGGATCGGGATAGTTGTGCAGATGCTTCGACATCTTCTTCCCGTCTTCCGCCAAGACCAGACCATTGACGATCACGTTGCGATAGGGTGAAGCACCGAAGATCGCAGTTCCCAGTCGCATGAGCGAGAAGAACCAACCGCGCGTTTGGTCGAGTCCCTCCGCAATGAAGTTTGCCGGGAAGATTTTCTTCAGCGCGGCCTGCGGTCCGCCTTCCGCTTGCTCGTAGGCGAACGGGTAGTGATTCTGCGCGTACGGCATGGAACCGGACTCGAACCAGCAGTCAAGAACTTCGGGGGTACGACGGAAAGTTTTACCATCCTTGCGGATGACAATCTTATCGACAAAATGTTTGTGCAGATCGGTCACCTTTACGCCAGAGAGAGCTTCCAATTCCGCGATCGAGCCGACGCAGATCATTTCCGGTGGAGTCGTGTCCGTCGGGTCCTTCTCCTCAACCCACACGGGGATGCAAGAACCCCAAAAGCGGTTGCGGGAGATATTCCAGTCAGCGGAGTCAGCCAACCAGTTGCGGAAGCGCTTGGTACCGACGGCATCGGGCATCCAGTGAACCGTCTCGTTGTTCTTGACCATCGCGTCACGCATATCCGTCACCTTCACGTACCAAGCGTCGATCGCGCGGTAGATGAGCGGCGTGTCGGTGCGTTCGCAGAACGGGTAACTGTGGACAATGGTCGATTGATGGACGAGCTGTCCAGTGGACTTCAACTGCTTGATGATGTCCCGATCGCAATCCTTGCAGAAACGTCCCTGATACTCCGGGACCTTTTCAGTAAAGGCGCAGGAAACATCCAGCGGATCGGCAATCACATCGATACCCGCAGCCTTGCAGACGCGGAAGTCGTCCTCACCGTATGCCGGCGCAATGTGAACGAGTCCCGTACCGTCGCCCGTGCT
Organism: Kiritimatiellia bacterium; assembly: GCA_017544725.1. GTDB lineage: Bacteria > Verrucomicrobiota > Kiritimatiellia > RFP12 > UBA1067 > RGIG8368. The sequence goes on along the minus strand of JAFYDR010000035.1, from coordinate 12,361 downwards.
GACATAGTTGTCGTTCAACACACGGAAACAACCGTCCTTCTCAAACTCCGCGAAGTACGGGAAGATTGGCTCGTATGTCCACCCGAGGAGGTCGCATCCCTTCATCCGCGCCACAATTTCGTAGTCCGTCTTCTTCGGGAAGACGGCATCGAGACGAGCTTCCGCCAAGATATAGACGGAGCCATCCGACACATCCTTCGCCGCGACGTAGTCAATCTCTGCACCGGCGCAGATCGCGAGGTTTTCGGGCAATGTCCATGGTGTGGTCGTCCAAATGAGCAGATAAGTTGTCCCCCACTCCGCCTTCGCACCGGAGAGAACCTTCGCCCGAACGGTAATCGTCGGATCCTGCACGTCCTTGTAGTTGCTACTCGCCTCGGAATTGGAGAGCGGCGTGCAAAGCTTCCAAGAATACGGAACGACACGATAGGATTTGTAGATGCGTCCCTGATCCCACAGTTGCTTGAAGACCCACCAGACGGATTCCATGAAATCGGGATCCATCGTCTTGTAACCGTTGTCGAAATCAACCCAACGCCCCATGCGCGTAACCGTCTTGCGCCATTCAGAGACATATTTCAAGACCATCGAACGACACTGCTCGTTGAAGACATCAACACCCAATTCTTTAATCGCCGGTGCGCCGTTCACGTGAAGAGCCTCTTGCGCCAGCGCCTCAATGGGCAGACCGTGCGTATCCCATCCGAAGCGACGCTCGACATGGAATCCGCGCATGGTCTGGTAGCGCGGCACGATATCCTTGATCGTTCCTGCCAACAGGTGTCCGTAGTGCGGCAACCCGGTCGCGAACGGTGGCCCGTCGTAAAACACGTAATCGGGTTTCTCTGCGGTTTTCGCGAGCGTTTTCTCAAAGGTCTTGTCCGATTCCCAAAACGCGAGCATATCGCGTTCCATCGCAGGGAAATCCGTCTTGTTTGAAACAGGATGAAACATCATTCATTCTCCTTTGGCGTAAATAAAATCACCAGTGCACCGGGACGTACTCCGTAGAAGGACGACTCCTTCCCTTCACCGAATCGCGCGGCGGCAACATCTCCCTGATCCGCCCCGACCACAAGAAGCGTCGGAGAGAGTTGCGATGGTATTTCCTGCGCGTTCGTCCAGTATCCGACGTTCCGATACTTGCGCAAATACCAAGGCAACGGCCAGGTATCCGAGGGCTGGACTCCAAACGCGATCGGCGTATCGAATCCATTCGTTTTCGCCGCGCAACGTTCGATCTCCTTCACCAGCCTCAGGCAGTCGCCGCCCGTGTGGGCATACACATACGGATTGCGCGGATCGGCGGGGTAACGGAAAGCCGCCCGTACGGATTGCATCCCGTGCCAGTACCCTACGGCGAGGGCAAGCACAAGTCCCGCCATGGCTGATACGCGCGTTTGAAAACAAACCGCCACGCCGACCCCCGCCAGAAGGATCCAGCCGTGCAGGAAGGTAAGCGCGCACCAAGGCGTCTTGTAGGGAATCAGGCTGTACAGGACAGTCAGGATAACTGTGTAGAGCAGGAGGAAACGCAGGGCGAAACGTCGCGGCGAACGGAAGGCGTAGATTCCTGCCAGAATCGCGAACGGGAACAGGAGCACTTCACTGAAAAGCGGTCCGCGTCCGTACTTGAACCAAAAGATCGTCTGCAGATAGAACCACCACGGATGCTGGTGTTCCGGCACACCCGTCGCCCGATGGAAATACGTTCCCACAGTCGCGAAGAGTGCGTCCTTCACGCCTTGCCAGTAGGTGAAGAAGGAGGAGTAGAACAAGACGAACACGAGAGTTGCCGCCACGGCAGCTACTGCAACCGCCTTCCACAACGCAAGCAAAAAACCATCACCCGGTCTTGCGGAACGGGGAAACAGGTTCAGCAGAATCGCAAGAAACGCGGCAGCGAACGAGAGTACGAACGTCTCTTTCGTCGTCATGCACAGTCCGGCGAAGACACCGAACGCGGCAGCTGCCGCCATGCGCCTCGTGCGGCACCACAGCCGCGCCGTCCAGAACATCCCGGTCAGGAAACAGACGAGCAGGGACTCCTGAATGAAGAAGCGGTTGTAGTAAACGAACGCGGGCGAAACGGCGAAGAAGAGCAAAGCGAACAACATTCCGCGTCGCCAAACAAGATGGCAGGAGGCATCCGCCTCTTCTTGCAGGGACGTTGTGTCGCGTCCCTTCGCGAGGAACCACATCCACAGCATGGTCAATACCGCGAAGCAGACGGGGACGAGTCGGAAGTTCCATTCGGTTGTTTCCGAAAAACGAGAAGCGGTTGCACGGCAAAACGGGAGTGCTGCATAGTACAGAGTCGGTCCGTGATGGTCGGAAGGATCGTAGTGATACACCCCCTGATCCATCAGCATCCCGGCGCGGACGGCTTGGTTCGCCTCGTCCCCGTGCATCGGCCGATCCGGCAGATGAGGCAGACGGAACGCCAACGCCACGCAAACCAGAAGCCCGAAGAGGAGCCAACCGACTATCCGTACTCTGCTTCCGTTTCCCGTCACTTCCGAGGCCCCAACGGCAACTGCTGGAATCCGCCAGCCGTCGCTTTCTGACTTTGCTGCATTCTCATAATCACGGCCTGTACTACGGGCTGGAGATCAGCCAGTTCCTGAACCCGCTTCCACGCCTGTTCACGTCCGTGGGTCAAGGCGCGTCCGACTGCGGAAATCGCCTCCGCACGCTGTCCTCTCTGGTTGTAGATCTGGGCAATCGTGATCCACGCCTCCCAGTGGGTGGGCTTCAACTGGAGGCATCTGCGCAGCGGTTCCGCCATCTTGTCGAGATCATTGACACACGAATACACCTGCGCCACAAGCCACAGATCGTCGGCTGGCAGACGGAGGATGTAGTCTTGGACACGATCCAGCAGCATGGTCGCCTCCTGATACTGCTGCATTCCCGCCAGCGTCATCGCAAGGTCGTACACCTCTTTCGGCTGTTTCCCGGGCTTCGCGGCAATCTGCATCAGCAACTGACTCGACTCCCTGATCTGTCCCAGCTTGCGGAACGCCTCGGCAAGCGTGTACATCTCGGCATCAGTAAGGGTCTTATCCTTCTGGTACTTGGAGACCAAGCCATTGCGTGTCGCCATCGTCTTCTTGACATCCACCAAGTATTTCAGGAAGTCCCGGCCCCGGTCGTTGTTCGGATCGCGTTTGGTGTAATCCTGCAGGATGTCGATCGCCTCGTCATGGCGCGACTGCGGCAAGAGAACCTCTTGGATCATACGGAAGTTCGCCTCCGGGCTGACCGGGTAAAGGCAACGCGCCTCCTGGAACGCGCTTTCCGCCTCGGCGAACATCCGATGTTCCGCATAAAGCCCCGCAATCGCACTGCGGAGTTTCGAGAAGGATTTCTGCGCGGGCACATCGCGACGGAACTGCGGGCTCTTCACGAGCTTGCGGCTGTACCAGTCCCAGAAGTCCAAGTCATCAACCACATTGCGCGGAGAGATGTCGCACTTCTCCGGATTGATCCGCATGACTAGACCGTTCGGCGTCAGATACGGATACATCCAGCGAATCACATAACTTTCCTCCACGAAGAATTCGTGCAACCGCTTGTTCTTGCGGAACATCATCTCGCAGAGAATGCCGTTGATTTCCATCACGCCCAATGCGCCGCTGACCTGAACGCGCCCGTTCTCAATCGTCAACGCAGCGTTCTTGGGACGCTTGCCGGCCTGTACCTCATCGACATAGATCTGGAACGCCTGCGCACTTTCCTCCGGCGTCGGAATCCAGATGTCGTCACCGTAGAGGTCGCGTTCGACCGCCATGTACGTGTTGTCCGCCAAGGCGTTCTGCGTGATGAGGAAAACATCGGGACGGACGTCCGCCGAGTAGATCATGTAAGTCGGGACGAAACGCCCGGGATCCGTGCCGCCGAAAAAGATGGCCTTCGGCCCCATTTCTTTCGGATAGAGCGGATTCGGCAACGGTTCCTCGTCCGCGTCCAGTTCCTCGGTAATCGCCTTGGCACCGCGCAACGAGTAGTTGCCGAACTGCCAGCCGTAGTCGTGTCCGTTCTGCTCGGAACCGCCCAGCGCGAACGCGATCCACTTGTTGAAGTAGTTCTCGTAAATCGGGATGGCAGATGCGAGCAGGACGCAGACGACAAGCGCATAGCGTCCGTACCGGAGCAGTTGCTTGCGGTCATCCGTGATTCCCGTCGTGTCGGTTGTTCCACTGCCGAGGTTAGAGACAACCCACTTCCAAACCCGGTTGGCGATGACTAAACCGAAGACCATGCCGTATCCGATCCAGATCGCGAAGAGACCGTGCGAGCTGATGAACTTCACCTTTTGGATGAAGGAATCCTGCAAGTCGCCCTTCACGTTCGCCAAGACGACCAATACGACGGACATCATGAAGAAACCTGCCGCCGTTGCGATCAGCCATTGCTGACTGGTGTTGTCCGATTCAAACCGGAAGTCGAACTTCTCCTGCAGGAATTTCCGCAGGAAGAAGGCACCTGCGCAAATGGCAATCAACAGAAGGACTGCCAAGCTCAACGCGCCCAGCTTGACACCGATAGAGGCTTTCAGCGGATCCTTGGCGAGCACAACCAGCAAGCCCTTTCCGAGGAAAAGGCAGATCATCGCGGCGATACCCGCCAGCGTGATGCCCACGGTCATGCTTTCCGAATAATCGTGCGTCTCCCACGTGCGCTGGACGAACTCGCGAATCTGCTCGAAGACGATCGTGACCGCACCGACAAGCAGGAAGAGGAAGATGTCCGCGATGAGGATCTTGTCGAGTCGCATGACCGGCTCGCCCCCCATCACCTCGGATACCAACACCAACGCGCTGGTGACGAGATAGAGAATTGCCGCGACATACACGCCCTTGAAGCGATGCCCGATGGCCAGACAGGCAACTCCGTACACCAATGTCGCGAAGTGCAACAGATACGAAACGCCCACGCAGATCTTGACCGAAGAGGTAATCTCCGGACGCAACAGTAGATAGGCGGAGAGGAACATCAGGATGACGCTCACACCCAACGAGATGAAGCCCACGAGCTGGCGCGGGAAGACAGCGACATTCCCGGCAGGGAATGCGACCTGTCCGTTGGCGGCGTCGCCAGCGGAAACAGGCAGCGCATTTCTCGTCACGGTCGAATCCTTCCAGCGCAAGCTCCAGAACGTGAACGGGAGGAATCCGAGAACCGCGCAGATCAACGTGAACTGGACACGCAAGTCCGTGAAGTAGAAGCCCAGCTGCTTCAGCAAATTGGAATTGAAGATGTCCGACGGCTTGATCTTCTCATACTGTCCGCGCGTAATCGCGTGCTTGAACCCTTCCCACGTGCGGGGATAACCCCAGTTCATCGGCGGGTTACGCAGATCCGAGACGATCGGCATATAGACGTAGAACGCCGCGCCGAGTTCCGTGAAGACCGTCGTGAGGGCGACCGTCTTTCCGTTCGGCAAGATCAGCCACGCGAGCGCAAGGATCAGGAAGTTCCAGACGATCGGCCACCAGAACCACCAGGTCGAAGGATGCTGCAATCCGTTCATGCCGCCTTTTTTCAGCAGGATGAAGACGGAAAGCTGCATCATTGCCACGGGGATTGCGTAGAAAATACCGCGCTTCACGGTGGAGGACAACAGGAAAAGAACCAAGAGACACGCGCCGAAAATCATCGACGGGAATGCCCAATCGAAAGGCTCGCCCATGTAGTTGTCGGGGATCCTCGCACTCGGCAACGAACCCAAGATGATGATGAGGATGACCGACAGAACACCAGCCGTGACCAGCCAGGCCACCGTCTTTTCCTCTGTCGCTTTCTCGCGGAAGCACAACGCGCCGCCGATACAGGCGGCGGAGATCAACGCCACGGCACCCATGATGCTGGTATAAACAGCAGGCTTCATCAAGGGATAGTTCAACATGGTCACGGTCTGCTCGTGCGTGAAGAGCCCTGCGGCCAGCAACAGCACACCGCCAGCAGCCACGAGCCCACACGCGACTTCGGTGTCGTACAGGAACAGGAACCGGGAAAGGGACTTCACCCGAGGCGTTGTGGAGGAAAGAGACGTGGTTCGTTTTTCAAGTGTGACCTGTTCCGACAACGCCCCCCGCTTGCGATACGCCCAGACGGCGAGCCCGACGCCAAGCGCGATCAGGCAGATCGCCAGAATCAGAAGGGTCGAGGACGGTACCGCTTGATACAGCATCGATCCTTTCTTTTCCAGAACTTTCGGAATGGCGAATTTCGCGTAGGCAGGGCCTTTGATTCCTGGAATGGCGGCCTGTTCGGCACCGATCTGCAAGACGTGCGCCGTCAGAACGATCGGGATACCGACCAGCAAGAAGTCGCGGAAGAGTTTGATGTTGCTCAGGAAGACCACGACGATCAACGGCGCCATCGCCAGCAGCAGCACTTGGTAGTTCGTCAATCCCAGACCGAACACAAACGCGGTCAGCCACAGGATCTTGTCGCTCGGCTTTCTCATCCAGCGGTAGGTCAACAGGAAGATCCACATCAGGAAGAATGCGTTGAGCGAATAGACTTCCACGATGGTCGCTTGCGACCACATGACGGGGGAAAAGGCGAAACAGAGACTGCCCGCGACACCGCCCGCCCAGCAGAAGATCTCGGTGAATGCCGGACCGTCTTCCGGTTCGTCTGTCCCCTGCCCCGCCGTCCGGTGACGCAACAGGTCGGAGGCGGAACGGGTAATCAGCATCGCGGTGAACCCGGCGGCAATCGCGCCGAACACGCTGGACATCAGCGAGATCGCCCACGCGGGCGTCGGCTGTCCTTGGAACGTGACCCAACTGAAGAGCCGCGCAAAAAGGTAGGCGAACATCGTCCAGATCGGATAGCCGGGAGGATGCGGTACGCCCAGATGGTCACCAGCCGTCGCCAGTTCCCCGCAGTCTTCCAACGTGACAGATGGTCCCAGCGTCAAGAAGTACACGAGAAACGAAACGATCGTGGCCGTCGCAAACGCGCTCCAGTCAATCTTCCGGAAAAAACTTCCGGGCTTGGTTTCCGTCGAGAAAAAGTCTCTGAATATCATGTGTGTTTCCTATCTTCGTCTCTCCGCCGGTCCGTAGTCGGCGGAAGTGAAAGTCATACCGTCTCCAGCATCGGCAACTGTTTCGCGGGATCGCGGAGAATCGCCGCCACGTTCCGCAAACGGGCGATCACCCGATCCTTGCCGATCAGTTCCAACATCTCGAAAAGCCCCGGGCCTTCCGTCAGCCCTGACACCGCCACACGAACTGGGTGGATTACCACGCCCATGTTCGCTTGTTTTTCGGCTGCCATACGTTCCACAACACCATGCGTCGTCTCCTGCGTGAACGCATCGAGTCCCGCAATGGCGTCGGCGACTTCCTCTAAAAGCGCGGGTATCCCGTCACCCTGCAACCGTTTGGAAACGCCCTTCGGATCGAACGGATAATCGTCTGTGAAGAAGTAGCGGCAGTTCGCCGGAATGTCGCGGTAGAACTTTGTCCGCACCTGCATCTGCTCGATGATTCCGTCTAGATTGACGCCGTCAACCGAAAGTCCCGCAGCCTGAACGCGCGTGACAAACTCTTTCGTGAACTCCTCGCGCGGCGTCTGACGGATGTACTCGCCGTTCATCCACTGCAGCTTCTTGATGTCAAAGCGGGATGCGCTAGAACCGCACTTCTCCAGCGAGAACAGTTCTATCATCTCCTGACGCGTCAACACTTCACGATCATCCCCAGGATTCCAACCGAGCAGCAAGAGGAAGTTGAACAACGCCTCCGGCAGATACCCCTGCTCACGGAACTCGCCCACGAACGCCGCGCCATCGCGTTTCGAGTAAGGCTTCCCTTGATTGTTCACGATCATCGGCAGGTGCGCGTACTGGGGAATCGGCGCACCGATCGCCTTGAACAACTCGATGTGCTTGAAGGTGTTCTCCACATGGTCATCCCCGCGAATGACGTGGGTCACGCGCTGGTCGATATCGTCGATCACGTTCGCCAGGTGGAAGACAGGCGTACCATCCGTGCGGACAATCACGAAGTCCTGCACATCCTTCGCCTTCTTGTGCATATCCCCCTTCACGAGGTCGTGGTATTCCAATTTACCTTCTTTCGGCATCCGGAAGATTACGCACTCGCCCTTTCCGCCCTTGTCCTCCTTGTAGGCGAGCCCTCGCAGCAACAGATCCTCGGCTACAGCGAGATGGCGAGCCGTGTTGTGGCTCTGATACATTTCCGGTTCGTCATAATCCAGCCCCAGCCACTTCATCGCGTCCAGCAGTGTCTGGATCGCCTCCGGGGTAGAACGCTCCCGATCCGTGTCTTCCACGCGAAGCAAAAACTTTCCGCCTGTATGACGTGCATACAGCCAGTTAAAAATCGCGGCACGGATATTCCCGATATGGACATTCCCCGTCGGACTGGGGGCAAAACGAACACGAATCTCCGACATACGAGTCAACTCCTTCATAAACGATAAAATGTGGCGAATATTATACCCTTCCCAGCCGCCCTGTTCAAGCCTGTATTGAAGGCAGTTTTTGGCTGGGAGCCGCTAGTCCACGGAACGAATCCTGCACAAAAATGTGCGGGTACTGAACCCTATTCGCGACGTAGCCACACGTAGTCCCGAAGGGACACTTAGGGCACAACCCACTTCACTTTCTAGCGGCAGCTCGGACTTCGTCCTTGTTGCGTGCGAAGCGGATATCCTGTCCTTGTTGCGGCTTGGTCGCGCTTTTCTTCTCGGGATCGAACTCGATGATTCTCCCGCCTTTCTTCAGGAAGTCTCGGAGCAACCAGGAATAGCCATCGGTTATCGCCGACGGGAAGAGAACGACATCCGCATGTTCCAACGCACCATGCCCAATCTCGTACTCAGTAACGGGAACCAAGTCGAACTGTGTGTCATGGCAAAGCTCCATACCCAGTTCCATCCCCTGTTTGGTGATCGTCCCCATGTTGAACGCCACGCTCACCGCCCCCTTCTTACGATCCGGATAAATCGGTTCCGCCTTGCGGTTCGTGAGATATTGCAGGATGCGGCAGACGAGTTCCTGAGACTCCTCCGTTGCCTCCGGATGCACACCGCTGAGTACGAGCCGCCCTTTTCCAAAAGTGCCGCCCACCATTGCGGCGCGTCCAGCCATCGGAGCGAGTTTCTTGCCGGATACCGTGTTGACCATGTTCCCTATAAACGTAATGAGAACTTCGATGTTCGCTTCGGGAACAGGCGCACTGGGCACCATGACTGGACCGCCCCAGTAGAGAAGCGTACGCTTGGTCTTTCCTGCAATCCCCAACTTGGAAAACGCCGCCTCTTGGAAACGAACAGATGTCTCTGACCAACCGCGATCCGGTTTGCCGGGTTCTTCGCAGAACGGAACAACGTCCGCAATTCCAGGGCGAGCAGTCTGCGTACCACCCAGCAGGAGGGACGCGCCATCGCCGATCCCGTAGTACGAACCGCCATTACGGATGAAGTCGCGAATCGCAACGCATCCTTTCTCTCCCAACGTTTCGGCATGGTTCGCACCTCTCTCGTTCCCAATCACTAGCAGATCGAACGCGGAGAGTTTTCCACCTTGGATATCGGATGCCGTCACCAGTGTGACCGAATAGAGCGGCGAAAACTCCAGAAGACGATACATCTTCCAGTACTCGGCACATCCGGTCGCAGGAGCGGCATAGAGCGCGACCTGCGCTGGAGTGGTCAACGTTTCGGGCTGGACCGCAACGGCCTCGGTCTTGATCTTCAACAGGGTCGCGACCGCTTCGTCGCCGGACTTGAGCTTGTAAACCCCGGTCGCTCCATCCCGAATCTTCGCTGCGGATTTTCCCCACGTAACGACTTTCCCGCCGCGCTTCAGGAAGAGGTCGCGGCGCTCAATTGCGGACTGCGAGAAATAACCGTCGATTCGGTTCGTATCACTCCCCCCGCCGGGAATCACAAGTGCATCGATGTGACGGAGGATTCCCTCTTGACATTGCGACTCCGTAATCGGAATGATGTCCAGCTCGTTGGAACGAAGCAACTGCAGATACACATTCGCGTCCTTCGGTCCTGGGGAGGCACTGCAATAAACACCCACCACGAGTTGCCCCGGTTTTTTCTGGGGAATGTTCCAAGTAACATCACGTCCGGTCGTGAACTTGATCGCTCCGCGAACGATGTCCCAGGTCGCCGGAAAATATTCGGGATGGTCTGCAAAGACAAGGACATGTCCTTCCCCATAATTTCCGCCTACCACGCTCGCGGTTCCCGTCATCGGATTGCACGGATCGAATTGCAGCGTATTGATGTCCCCGACAAAGGTGGCGAACACCTCGAAATTCGCATCGGGTATCGGGGAAGCCGCAACCATCTTGGGACCACCGTGGTAACGAACACTGTGGTCACCAGCCCTAACACCCATCAACTCTTCTGCCCGCTTGGTGAAACGGGTGGTGAGGATCGAGCCGCCGCGATAAGGACCGACCTGATCGCGAAACGGAACGATTCCACACCGCTTCTTCCCTTTCGCGCCCTCCATCACGAGATAGCAACCGGCACAGGAACCGATGTACGCGCCGCCCTTGCGAACGAACTCCTTGAGTCGCTCCGCACCGGAATCTTGGAGCATCTTGTACTCCAACGAGGAGCTGCCGCCGGGCATGAACAGCAGATCAATGTTGTCCAGCGCGCCCTGGCGAATCATCTCGGAATCCAGATACATCGCCGTCATCTGCGGTGAAGACCCCGCCAACTGAATCCAGCGGAACATTCCAATTCCACGCGCACCGGGATCGACAAAGACAGCGGCGCGAATCGGCTTACTCGTCGAGGTCGCAACAGCTGCAGTCACCGGTTTTCCTTCAAGCGACAGATTCCCTACGAGACCGAACAACAACACAAACGCGGACAGGGATTGAATCTTCATCAACATCTCCTAGTTCAGTAAGGAACGTCCATTCGAAAGCGAACACCGTTCCCGAAAACGCTTTCATTATAGCGGATTCCGACCTGCGAGACAAGAACAACGGCGAAGGCAGCCTTTCAGAATGAAATGGTTAAATCGCTTCGCTTTAAATCGGGCTTCGCCCTTTAAATGGGGCACCGCAAATTTCAAGCCGCGTAGCGGCGATTGAACCTTTTAACCTTTTCATTCGTCACTTGGCGTGGCACCGCCACGTCAGGGACTCTACTGAAGCCAGACTTGAAAAAAACGGGTGGTTCCTTCTAGCGGCAGGAGAACAGTGTTCAGCGGAGGTGTCGCGTCGATGTCTTGCGCATAGACCGTGAACGGCGTGTTGAGGTTGTCCGTGTAGAGCACGGAATATCGGGCACCTGTCTTGCTGGGCCAACTCAACACGAAATTACGTTCCCGCTCCGTCACCTGCGATTGAAAGGACTGGATTCCAAAAAAGGATGCCGCATTCTTCGGGTCGGTTCCCGTCAAGTATTCTTCACGATTGGTCATTTCGTCACCGTCGGGATCCTCATCGGGATCGACACCTCGCGGCACCAAAAAATTCTCGCGCTCCCATTGATCGGCAAGCCCGTTCCCATCCCGGTCCTCCGCATCGTCGGGACGGAGAACTGGCACGAAGAGAATCGCATCTACAATCACGGTCGTGCCCTGTGTACCTTCCGTCAAAATCTTGACATGTCCACCGTTACCCCTGTTGAACCGCCACTGACCGATTTTCTGCCACTGGTCTGGCTCGGTTCCCATGTTCACCGTAATCCTCTGTACGCCGTCGGCATGGGCGACCTCGACTGGAACGCTCTCGCAGCGTCCGGAATCCTTTCCGCCGTTCCAGATCAGGCACACGTCGTACAGGCAATTCGTCTCGAAGTTCGGCGTGAATTGGAACCAAAGGTTGGACGCACCTTGTTTTCCGTTGTGTACATAGTCCACACCGTACCGATGCGTACTGTATTGGCTTCTTGTCCACGTGCCGCTACTGGAAACCCCTTCGGTGTCGGTATTGTCCATCAGCACGGCGTAGGGAAGCTGCCGCCAACGGAACGCATCCGCGATGACATACCCAGATGTTCCCTTCGTCAATATTCTCGCCGAGCCGCCACTTCCCTTTGCGAACCGCCAGACTCCGAGACGATTCCACACTCCCGAATTCTGAGTCATGTTAACCTTGCACGTTGCCGTCCCTTCGGCATACACGACCTCTTCCTCGACTTTGGACGCCCGACTGGAATTGCCGTTCCACATCTGTTCCAGACGGTAAACCGCCGCAACGGGCAAATTCGGGGTGTATCGCGCCCACGTGTTTTCAGAGGCGACATTCTTGTTGTGCAGATAGTCTTCCCCGTACCGGTCTCGCTCGCTGTTGCTGACCTGCCACACGCCCGAAGTGACGGCATCGCCGTTATC
>JAFYDR010000034.1 GCA_017544725.1 Kiritimatiellia bacterium | reverse complement strand
TGGGCATCGTCATTACGCGGCGGACGCGACGGAGCGCGTCCCTCCCCATCCGTCACTGCAACCTCTGGTTGCTTACTTCTCAGCCTCTCAGCTTCCCCGCTTCTCAGCCGGGCGGCTCCGCCGCCCTGCGAAGTTATAGGCAAGTTTCTTCTTTTTTTTGCAACTGTTTTTGGTAGAATACCCTTACTTTAGTGCTTGAAAGGCGGAAACCTTTTGAGTACTGTTATCTGCAAACCAGTAAGGAGAGTCCATGAATTCGATGAATACACACCGTAAACCGGGGGGTAATATCACAGTTGTTCTCTCTACGGTTTTGTCTTTTCTATGTAAGTCCATCACGATTGGTCTCGTGATGATACTGGGCATATCGGTTGATGCGTTGACTGATGACGGTGAAAAGCAATCTCCTCCTCCGATACAGGACTCGTTCTTGCGCGATACCGAGCCGTCCGCTAACTTCGGGTCGAGCAGCGGTAACACGCACATTACACTACATACGTCCACTTATTCTGGGAACGATTGGAATTTCGGTATTATCTCACCTGAAAGGGCGCAGGGGATTTCGTGCGCATCCCAAATTGTATTCACGTTCACGAACTGGGTGTAGAACGGCACGACGATTGTCATACGCTGATTGTTTCTGTAGAGGAGGAAAATGAATAGACGCGAATTTCTGATGGGTACTGCTTGGATGAGCCTCGCCGCTGCTGCGGCGGGCAGCCAAATTGAGAAAATCTTTCCGGATGGTGGCGCTCCCATGGCGGAGTTCGCGGCTCCTCCGTTGAAGCGTATCCGCATTGGCTTTGTCGGCGTGGGCAAGCGTGGTACCTATGCCGTCGGTCGTATCTGCCAGATGCCGGGCGTGGAGATCGTGGCGTTCTGTGACATCAAAGACTCGGCGATTAAGGGATGCCAGGATATCCTCAAGTCGAAGAAGCTGCCGCCGGCAAAGGAGTATCTTGGACCAGAGGCGTACAAGGCACTCTGCCGCGAATGTGAGTGTGATGTTGTCTATGCCTGCACGCCCTGGAAGCTCCATGCGCCGGTGGCGTTGGAGGCGATGCGCTGCGGCAGACATGCGTTCGTCGAGGTCCCCGCAACGATGGACGTGGATAGTTGCTGGGAACTTGTCGAGACGAGCGAGAAGACGCGCCGTCACTGCATGATGCTTGAGAACTGTTGCTACGGCGAGACGGAGATGCTGGCGTTGAACATGTGCCGTCTGGGAATTTTCGGCGAGATAGTCTATGGAGGTGCAGGGTATCTCCACTATACGACCAATCGGGCAATCAAGGACGGTCCGAGCTGGCGCAACGAGTGGTATCAGGAACACTGCGGCAACTTCTACCCGACGCATGGTCTTGGTCCCGTGGCGCAGTACATGGACATCAATCGTGGCGACCGTTTCGATTATCTCGTCTCGGTCGATACGAAATCCGCAGGCCCGGCGGCGATGGCCGAGGCGTTGTTCCCGGCGGACTCTTGGCAACGCAACGTAAAGCTCAAAGCGGGCGACTACAGCGCTACCATCATACGTACTGTGAACGGACACGCCATCTACCTTGCCACATCATGTTTCGTGCCCCATCCCTACAGCCGCATCAACATGATTCAAGGAACGAAAGGCATCTTCATGGACTATCCGCTTCGCATTGCCTTTGAGAATCAGTTCAGTGACGGGAATGTTCCGGAACGGGCATTCGATGATGCGAAGACGGAAGAGTATCGCAAGAAGTACATGCACCCGATGTGGCGCGATGTCGGTGAAATCGCAAAGAAGGTCGGCGGGCACGGCGGTATGGACTTCATTATGGACTTGAGGTGGATATACTGTCTGCAGAACGGTCTTCCGCTCGACATGAATGTCTATGATCTCGCCTCGTGGAGTTGTCTCTGCGAAATCACGGAAAAGTCCGTGCTGAACCGCAGCGCACCAACGGACATCCCGGATTTCACGCGAGGCGCATGGAAAAAGCTGAAACCACTCGGCATCCATTCCGTCGATATCAACAAGATGGGCGTGAAAGACGTTCAACCTGGATCACAGCAAGACATCAGCTCGAAAACATAAGAGCGGCTATTGTTGATGGCAAATCGTATAAACTGATTCGTGACTTTTGTCAACGGATGCATTTCCAAGCCACGGAACCCTCGGAGTGATCGCGTGTGCAAGTATAAGCGCGGTATGCCTGTGTTGGTCTGTTGGTTGAAAAACAAGAGCCGTGCGATTTTGAAAACGGCTCAAAAGAGGGAGGAGTTCACAAGATGAATCGATACGGAGAGGAATGGAGAATCTGCCGTTTGGTTAGTACAGTCTTGGTATGCGGGGTAGGAACGTTTCTTCATGCGGATTCCGCACCCTTTCCCATGCCGCCCGAAACCGGATCTCGCGAGACCCGTTTCCAGAATCCGCCGCCTTCCGCTCGCATTTTGCCGATCCGCCATAATTACTCGGATGACTTGGGTGAACAGGATCGCGCCTTGCGACAATTGGCGGAGAAAGGTTTCGGCGGATGGGCAGGCAATGTCTCGTTTCAGGGATACGTCGATGACGAATCAAAGTGGCCGAGCTACATCCACTCCGTCAAGCAGTCGCGTGCCGCCGGAATGGCCTTGTGGCTCTATGACGAGTGCGGGTATCCGTCAGGTTCGGCGCGTGACCTGACTTTGCGCGGGCATCCGGAACTGGAGACGCGCGGTCTCTTGGTCGCGGTGGGCGAGGCTTCTTCGGGCGGGAGCGTGACGCTCGACCTGCCGCCAGGCAAACTCCTCGCAGCAAAGGGGGTGCCAGTGCGCGACGGATTGTTGGATCTCTCGGAGGCTGTGGCCGTGGAGACCGTGGCGAGTGACGGGCGTTTGGTTTGGCGGGCACCGGAGTATCCGAGGGGAAGTTGGCATCTCTTCGCGATGACCGATTCATTCCTGTACGAATCGACCCATGCGCAGGTTAGTCTCGCCTACAAGAAGCCGTATATCAACCTGCTGATGAAAGAGGCGACCGAACGGTTCATCGCCGAAACCCACGAGCGGTATGCCGCACACCTCGGTACAGACCTAGGGAAGTGGTACGCCTCAACCTTTACGGACGAGCCATCGCTGATGTCCTACTGGTTCCGGCCGATGCCGTACTACGTGCTACCGCTCTCGCCGGAATTGCCGAAGCTCTACCGCGAACGGACGGGCAGGGATCTCTTGGATGATGTGCCGGCGATTGTGGGGGAGGCGGGAAAGCGTTCTCTTCGCGACCGTTTCGACTTCTGGAATCTGATCGGGGATTTGGTTTCGCAGAATTACTTCGGGACGCTGAAACAGTGGTGCAACGCGCATGGCTTCCATTCCGGTGGGCATCTGCTGATGGAAGAGTCGATCGAAGCACACGTGCCGTTGTACGGTGATTTCTTCCGTTGTCTCCGTCTGTTGGATGCGCCCAGTATCGACTGTCTGCAAAGTCTTCCACCACACGTTCCGTGGCAGACCGCGCTCTTCGCGGGTAGCGTCGCCGAGCTTGACGGCGATCGGTATGTGATGTGCGAGGCGTCCGACCACTGTCAGCGTTACCGTCCGAAGGGAGACACGCGACCGATCGTCCAGGTGACCGAGGCACAAATCCTCGGTTCGATCCACCGCTTGATTTGGGGCGGCGTCAACACCTTCACCAGTTACTACAACTGGACGCCGTTCGATGTCGAGACCGTCAATCGGATCAACCGCCAGGTGGGGCGCTGCATTACCTTGCAGACGGGATGCCGTTCCGTTGCCGATATCGCCGTATTGTATCCTGCTGAAACGCTCATGAGTGGATACCAGCCGCAGAAGAAAGGAGCTGGCGGTGCGCTCTGCCGCCGCGCGGCGCAGGCGTTCCAGTTGGCTGGACGGGAACTCTTCTTGGCAAACCGCTGTTTCCTCTATGTCGATAGCCAGACGCTGACGCAGGCGAAACCGGAGAGAGCAGAGTTGGCGTATCGCGATCTTCGCTGGAAGGTCGTCATCCTCCCCTGCGCACGTACGCTTCCCTTGAAGGCTTGGCAGAATCTCCACGCCTTCTGGAAGGCTGGTGGCGCGGTAATAGCCCTTGATTTGCCGCCGCAGAACAGCACGGATGCGTTTCCCTCTGAAGAAGTGCAGTCCATCTCCCGCGAAATCTTCGGTTCCTGCGATTGGCAGATAGAAACGGCGTTTCGTAGCAACACGAACGGCGGCATCGGCGTGTACCTTACGTCGAAACAATGCAGTCTGTTCTCGCATTGGATCGACCGGTTGCTGGAACCGCACGTGAACGTTCGGACAGAGAAACGCAAAAACGTAATCCGTACGACGCATCGTCGTGGACGGGAAGGCGACGTATTCTTCCTGATCAACGACTCCGAGCAACCGTGGGAGGGAACTATCGCCTTCTGTGAAGAGGCACCGATGGAACAGTGGAATCCGGTGGACGGTTCCCATCGCGCGGTCGTACGGAATTCTGAGGGACGCATTCCCCTTTCGTTCGCCCCTTACGGAGCGGTTCTCTTCACGACACCCCGTGCGTTGACGCCCAAACGCCTTTCGACCGACGGCGAACCTCCAAACTCCATCCTGCGGGAGGAACCGATCCGCGAGACACCGCAGAAAGTCACGCTGGGCGCGCGACAGAAGGATCTCGAAACGAGGTTGGAGACAGGCACCGATACTTCTTACCCGCATCGTTCCGTTGCCAAGGTGGTGACCAGCAGTGTCGATACCTTCTGTTTCACCGTCTATCGCTACGGGAAAACCGTGATTCCACAGGATGCCAGCGGATTGATAGTGTCCGTTCGAGTCCCGCAACGACAAGACTATGCGCCCAACCTGCTGGTGTTCGTAACGGATCGTCAAGGCGGACGATACTTAGCGAACACGCTACACCCGCTGTCGCAACAGGGCGAAGCGAAAATCGTTCTGTCGTTTACCCATTTCGTTCCCTTCGGAGAAACGAAAGGGGAACTGAATCCGCAGGACATTGTCTCGGTCGAGATCGGGTGGGGCGGATATTTCGGAACCGCTGGAGAGACCATCGAACTGGAGACCTGCCCGCCATCAGTCTATCAATTGGATTGGCTTCGCGCAGCGAAGTTATAGGCAAGCTCCCCGCCCGCGCCGTGCGAAAACATTCATGGGAATAACTTTCGACAAGCCCCGAAGGGGCGAAGGTACACAGACGGGGGCAAGCGTAGCGC
>JAFYDR010000033.1 GCA_017544725.1 Kiritimatiellia bacterium | reverse complement strand
CAATCCGGAGATTATCACGGCTGATCTCGCGAAAGCGATTAAGGAAGCCGGGTACGAATTCCATGTCTGGACGGTAGATCAGCTTGCGACCTCGTTGCAGGCCTTCTCGATTGGCGCACAGACCGTTACCACCAACTGCGCGAAAAAGCAGCTGGACGAATTCAACGCCTCCAAGAACAAGAAATAGAGCGGAGGGCGGCGCGGTTGATGCCGTGCCGCCCAGCCAGTTAAGCTGGTTAAGCTGGTAAAGCTGGGTAGGCGTGTTAGGCTGGGCAACGAGGACATTGCCCGCGACGGAACGGACTAGCGAGATTGGCGGGACTAGCGAGACTGGTACTTTCGTCCCCATTGTCTCCACCGTCCCCATCGTCCTCTTCGTCCCCGCTTCTGAGCTGGCGGCTTCGCCGCCCCTCCCACTTAGCCCGCAGGGCACTTAGTCCCGTAGGGACACTTAGCCGCGTAGCGGCATTTAAAAGCTGATAAAAGCTGATACTGTACAGGTGTCAGAAAATATGTTATTCTGTTCTCCTTGCGTGAGGAAATACCATGGTTAAATGTTTCGCAGTTTTTTTTCTGGCAGTGATGGGCGGTGCGTTCACCGCCGTGGCGCAGTTCGATAAGATTATGCCGTTGCTGAAGGAACAGTCGTTGGATGACGACATCGAAATCAACGCCGACAAGTTCGAGATGGACCAGAAGAGCGGGTGGGTCACCGCACGCGGCCATGTTGTCGGTAAGGCTGGCGAAAATTCTTTCCGCGCCGATCAGGTGAAGATTCATCGCGAAAACGGCGATGTGCAGGCGAGCGGGAATGTCGAGATTAAAAAGGGTAGTTTCGGTTCTTGGAAAGGGGACTACATCGAGTTCAACTACAAGACTGGCAAGGGCTTGACCGGTATGGGACAGGTTGATGCCGGCGCCTTCCATATTCAGTCCGACGAAGTGACGCGACGTGAGGACGGGCGTTTCGACGCGAAGGGGATTGCGGTCACGACCTGCACGAATGCGCCGGGGAAGTGGCACTGGTGCGTACGTGGCGACGGACGATTCAAAGACAATGATTACGTGGAGTTGTTCCATGCCGTTCCGTATCTCTTCGGCGTTCCCTTTGCCTACCTGCCGTGGGCGTATCGCGACTTGGACACGCATTACGGTTTGCGCATGATGCCCGGATACACCTCGCGTTGGGGCGCGTACTTGAAAAACGCCTACGTCTATAACCTCTATCGTACACCCGGCGGCTATTCGTTCAGCGGTTCGACCCATGCCGATTATCGTACGCGGCGTGGAGTCGGCTTTGGGCAGAATTTCGACTGGGATTTGCAACAGTGGGGACGCGGACGTTTTGAGGCGTACTACGCGGATGACCAAAATCCGCGCTCCAGCTGGAAGAACCACAACTGGATCTCCGATTTCGTCGATGACCGTTATCGCTTCCGTCTCTTCCACAAGGCGGACCTGACGCCGCGTGACCAGTTCATCCTGCGCGGCACCTACCTGAGCGACTCGGAAATGCGGCACGACTTCTTCGAGCATGAGGATCGGGGAGAGAGCATTCCGATGAACTTCGCCTCATACGAACACCGCGAGCATTTCGGTGCGTTGGGCGTGAATGTCAGCGGTCCGCTGAACGATTTTTATTCGGGGACTTCCCACTTGCCGGAAGGGTGGTTGACGATCGTTCCCCAACCGCTGTTCCTTGGACTCAACTACGAGGGTGATTTGCGTGCGGGTTACCTTGAACGCGACTACGGGTACTACAAAGAGGCGGACGATCCTTACCGGTACTTCCCCGGACACTTCGCCCGCTATGACACCTCGCGGCTGGAGACCTCGCACCGCTTGACCTACCCAGTGAAAATGTGGGATACGATCAGCCTCGTTCCGCGTGCCGGGTATCGCGGCACCTACTACTCTGATAATGCCCAGTACGAGGACATCTATCGGCAAAGCGCAGACTTGGGGGCGGAACTTTCCCTGCGCGGCACATCCGATTGGAGTAGCGGTTGGCGGCATGTGGTCGAACCGTATTTGAACTACAGTTTCCAGCCGACGGACAGCAACATATCAAAGGATTCCAGCGTCTATCTCTTTGACCGTTTCGATCGGTCGCTCGGCTGGTTCGACCAGTTCGGTCTGGACGGCACGTGGTTGCCGTACGACTGGCACGGTGTTCGTCCCGGTGTCCGCAACCTCCTGCAGACGCATGGCGAGAACGGGGCAATGCGCACGTTTGTGGATTGGGATGCCTATGCGGCTGTGCAGTTTGACAGTGAGGGGGCGAAGTCGGAAGAGGGCGTTCGCATGGTCGGCACCAAGGTGGTTGTCGCCCCTGCGGAAGAACTGGACCTAAAGGCGCAGGGCGAATGGGACACGGAGGTCGAGACGATGGCCTACGTCGATTTGAGCGCGGTGTATGAGATGACGGAGAATTTCAAACTCGGTGGCGGGTACATCGCCCGTGACCATGACCTCTACGACTACGGCGTTTCTCCGATTCGCCAGTGGAACGAGGTGCACCAGAACCTGATCTACGGCGGGTTTACGCACGAGATCAACGACCAGTGGTCTTACAGCCCGTACATCCGGTACGATTTGCGCGAGAACGAGCTGGACGAGGTCGGCGCGGCGATTGAGTTCCAGCTCGACTGCCTGGTCTTCCAAGTCAAGACTTGTTATGTCAACTCCTACGAGCGCATTGACGGAACCAAGCGCGGCGACGATTTCCGTCTCTCCTTCACCATGTTCCTCCGCGCCCTGAAGAAGGAACACCGTGAAGAGTGGCGCGCTTGGTAAGGAAGAGGTGGACGATGCCTGTTTCAGTGACGATTGACCACGTAGAGAAATACTTCGGTTCTTTCCACGCCTTGCAGGATGTGAATATCCAAATTCAGCCGGGGGAACTGTTCTTCCTGCTTGGACCGAGCGGATGCGGCAAGACCACGCTGTTGCGGTGCATCGCCGGGTTCCATGCGCCGGAGTCCGGACGCATCTTGATGGGGGATGAAGACATCACGAACCTGCCGCCGTACAAGCGTGACACGGGAATGATGTTCCAGAGTTACGCCCTTTGGCCGCACATGACGTTGGAACAGAATGTTGCCTTCGGTTTGGAGATGCGCAAGGTGCCGCGTGCGGAAATTCGTGAACGCGTACGTGTCGCGCTCGATCATGTGCATTTGGCAGATCGCGCCAAGTCACGCCCCAACCAGCTTTCGGGTGGACAACAGCAGCGTGTCGCGTTGGCGCGCGCGTTAGTGATTGATCCGAAATGCCTGTTGCTGGACGAGCCGCTTTCCAATCTCGATGCGAAACTCCGTTTGGAGATGCGCCAGGAGATTCGGCGGATCTGCAAGCAACAGGAGCTGACGGCGATTTATGTGACGCACGATCAAAAGGAGGCGTTATCGATTGCGGACCGTCTCGCGGTTATGAAATCGGGCGTCGTGCAACAGGTCGGTTCCCCTGCGGAGGTTTACCGCAATCCCGTCAACCGTTTCGTTGCGGGGTTTATCGGTGAGTGCAACTTTTTGGAGGGCGCAGTCGAGAGCAGGGGAGATGCGGGCGCCAAAATCAAGACCCCGTATGGCACTTTCGTGACCACGCGGTGTGCCGATACGTTGTCGCCGGGAACGTTCGTCACGCTGGGTATCCGTCCCGAATCGGTGCGTTTCGATACGCCGCCTGCCGAAGGTGCGAACGTGCTGGCGGGAACGGCGCAGGAGACCGTCTATCTGGGCGAGGTCGCGCAGCGTGTCATTCGTCTGTCATCCTCCGAGAAGAATGTGGAACCTTTCCAGCTCAAAGCGTCGGAACTCAACCCGCTCGTTGCAGGAACACCCGGTGAGACCGTCCGCGTCTGGGTTGCGCCGGACCAGGTGATGGTGCTTCAATAATTGTTTGGATGGGAGAAACGGCAAAAGAAACATAAGGAATGAAAGAGATGAAAGCGGTTGTCAAGAAGGTATGGACATGGGCGTTTGTTGCTGTCGTCTGTGTGTGGTTCGGGGTCGGTTGTGTTTCGCTTCCACAGGAAGACGAAAGTCAGTTCGTGACATTGACCGATGCTGTGCCGGATGCGATCCTCGAAATCCGCTATTTCGGAACCTATAATTTCGTGGGGTGCCGAATCGATGGTTATCTGGAGCCGACCGCGCTCCTCACCCGACGCGCTGCCGAGAAGTTGCGTGCTGTGAGCGAGGAGGTACATAAGCAGGGATATCGGTTGAAGATCTACGATGCATACCGTCCGCAAAAGGCGGTCGATCATTTCGTCCGTTGGGCTGCCGACATCAACGACACGAAAATGAAGTCCTGCTTCTATCCTGATGTGGACAAGCGTTTGTTGTTCAAGCAGGAGTACATCATGGAGAAAAGCGGACACACGCGCGGTTCCACGGTTGACCTGACTCTCTTTGACATGGCGACCGGCAAAGAGGTGGATATGGGCGGTACCTTCGATTGGTTTGGCGAGGAAAGTCATCCCGATTTCTGCGGTAATCCCGAAACGGGAGAGTACCGCCCATCCACCTCCAAGCGAGCCATCACGGAACAGCAGTTCCGCAATCGCATGACGCTGCGAAAGGCAATGCTCAAGCACGGGTTCAAACCCATCGACTCTGAATGGTGGCATTTTACGCTGAAAGACGAGCCTTTCCCAAACACGTACTTCACCTTCCCTGTGCGCGGGTTGTGATCGGCGGGGCGCTTCGCGCCAGCTGAAGAGCGAGCCGCCAGAGGCGGCAATGAAGAATGAAAAATGAAAAAATGACGAATGACGAGTGACAGGCGGCGAAGCTGCCAGCGGGGTGCTTCGCGCCAGCTGAGAGGCTGAGAAGCAAGTCGCCAAAGGCGGCAATGAAAAGAGAAAAATGAAGAATGAAAAGAAGGCAGTAGGCAATAGGGAGTAGGCAGTAGCGGCGGGCGGCTGAACCGCCAGTTGAGAAGCGGGGACGATGGGGACAGGGGAAGCCGCCAGTCAAACGCGGAATGTCGCATGTCATCGGTAGCCGTCTTCTGTCGTCCTTTCGTCCGTGACGAATTGGCTTGGATAAGGTGCCTTTTTTTGCTATACTCAAAACATTCGTCAAGGGCAAGCACTTTTCGGGTTTGCCAAAACAGAGAGGATATGCGATGAAAAGAAGAGAGTTTCTGAGAAATGTGGCTTTGGGTACGGCTGGATGCGCACTCGGTGCGAGGGCTGAATTAACCTTTCCACAGTTGCTGAAGATCCGGCAACCGCGTGAACTGAAGGCGAACGATAAGTTGAATATCGGCGTGATCGGTGTTGGCGGCAAGGGCTGGTCGGACTGGACGCCGATGCTGGATCATGGCGAGAATATCGTTGCTCTTTGCGATGTCGATCGCGGCACGTTGGATCGCGGCCTGAAGCATCTTCAGGGAAAGGGCGTGAATCCCTCTTCCGTCCAGACTTTCACGGACTACCGCCGGATGTTGGATCAGGTCAAGAATCTGGATGCGGTCATTGTCGCTACGCCTGACCACACGCACGGCCCTGCCGCAATCCGTGCCATGAAACGCGGTTGCCATGTCTATGTGCAGAAGCCCCTCGTCCGCACGATCTGGGAGGCGAACTACTTCGGGAAGGTCGCGAAGGAGATGGGGGTTGTCACGCAGATGGGAAATCAGGGAAGCGCAATCAACGGTTTCCGTCGTAGCGTGGAAGTGTTGCAGTCCGGCATTCTCGGAAATGTGACCGAGGTTCATGTCTGGACAGACCGTGCCGCCAACTTCTGGCCGCAGGGAATCCCGCGTCCGGCTGGCTCCGATCCTGTGCCTGCTACGCTGGATTGGGATAGCTGGCTCGGAACCGCTCCTGTCCGTCCGTTCAAGAAGGGGGCTTACCACACCTTCCGTTGGCGTGGGTACTATGATTTCGGAACCGGTGCATTCGGTGATATGGCGTGCCATAACATGAACCTCCCGATTCGTGGACTCTCCCTCGGCGCGGTCGAATCCGCCGAGTGCATTTCGGTCGAGGGTGTCAGTCCGGATCACGACACCTATCCGCTGAAGACCGTGGTGCGCGTACATTACGCGGCGCGGAAGGGAATGGTTCCTGTCGATTTCTACTGGTACGACGGAAAGACCCGTCCCGATATCGGGCGGCTGCCGCCGCAGGTCGCTGCGACATTCGGAAGCAATCTGCCGTTCGGCGGACTTTCGATTATCGGCGACAAAGGCAGCCTCTACAGCTACAATGACCGTGGAGAAGAGGCGTACATCTGCCTGAAGGACGAGGCGAAGTACAAGGCCGTCCAAAACCACGAGGCCTGCAAGGACATCCCGGAAACGTTGCCGCGTTATGGTTTGAAAGGCAACATCTACGCCTTCCAGGACATCGAGTTCGTCAACGCCTGCAAGGGCGAGGGCAAAGCCTATTCGGACATCGACCACTCGGTGCCGATGGTCGAGGGCATTTCCGTTGCCTGTGTCGCGCAGCGTCTTGCCGGACGCAAGCTGAACTGGGATGCCGAGAAAAAGACCTTCGGCAACGCCGAAGCCGATTCCTTCATCCGTCCGCATATCCGCAGCGGATGGGAGTTCTAGAGATCGGAATCGTTCTTGTGTCCGCACGACAGCTGCCGAAGATAAACGGCATCTGTCGTGCGGTTTTGTTTTAGCTGGACGGCGGCGAGAATGTTCCGCGCACGGACATTCTTGTCCGTGTTCAGTGAGGTGCGGCTTACCGCCTTACCGTGGGTTCCATTCCCAAGTGGAGCCGCCTTCCGCAATGGTGATCGGTTTGCCGTCTAGGTAGGAGGCGGAGAATTTTCCCGGTTCTTCGATCCAGAATCCGTATGGGGCGAGCGGGTGGCCGTCGAGTTCGCGAGGAACATCGCCTAGATTGGCGAGTATCTTGACAGGGCCGAATTGGGCGCGGATGATTCCGTCATCGCGGATGCTGTCCATCGGGATCTTTCTCGCGAAGAGGGGTGAACGGTCGTGCTGGAACGACAGGAGCGGTTGCCCGATGTAGCGGGCACAGACGGACTTCTGCAAATGTGCCAGCAGTTCGTACCAATGGGCGATGGATTCCTGCACGACCAACGCGCGGGTTTCGGAGACAAAGCTCAATCCGTATCCGGTCGCCAAGGTCCAGACAAGCGTGTCGAAGCGGTTGAGCATGACGAACTGTCCTAGATCGTGGTGCGTGAAGATGCAGTTCTCGTGGAAAAGGTAGAGTGCCAACGGGTACATCTCCCACGTGTTTGCCGAGTAATGTTCTTTGAAGTACCATTGCCAGGTACGCCACGGCGTCGGCACGTGTCCCCAGCTCATCCCGCAGATCATGGTCTGGAAATTGGCGGTTCGATCCCACCCGTTCTCCGTTCCGATCGGGACGATGCGACTGTCCTCATCGTTCATGTGCAGCATCCCTTCGATGTAGGCGGCGGGATTGGGTGAGGCGGGGTTTGTGTCATAGTGCCATTTGCGCGCGCCGCATTGGTCTTGGAAGAGCAGATCGACGGGGTAGTCGTGCGTGAATTCGCGTACGGTTTTGCGGTTTGCCTTGCGGACATCAGGATGCCAGTAGGTGATGGTCCAGCCGTCGTTTTTCGCGTACTGCTCGTGACGCGGTTTCCCGTCCAGTGTTTTCAGCAACGGATCATCGCCCGCCGTTGCGAACGTGGGACCTTTGGGATGGTCGCACCACCAGGTCGGGTTGGTATAAGGCGAGACCAGATGTCCTTTCGCGTGGGCGATCTGGAAGAATTTCCTCAGGTCTTCCTCTGTGCCGAATCGGTTGTTCGGCGGCAGGTGGTCGGGATATTCCTTGTCAAACCCGCCTTTCAGATAATCCGAGAAGTGAATCAGGGACGGACTGGGAATCTGCGGTAGGTAACGGATCAGGTCGTTCGCTGGCGAGTTGAGTTTCAACAGCGGGGCTTGCTTTAACTTCTCCAGCATGTTTGGCTTCACCTTCTCCGACAACTTGCGCGTGAGCGCATTGGCAACCGCGTAGTCCTTCAAGTTCGCTTCGGTGGTTTGTCCCAACGCCATGCGCACGACGGGGAAGGTGTGCGAAGTGCCCGGTTGAATGTAGGCGGAGAAAGCGTGTCCGCAGCAACCGCCTTTTTCATCGCCCGCGCACCACAGCGAACCAGGCAGAAAGAAATTGTCCGGGGTCCACTCCCAAGGAGTGGCGGCAGCTCGCGGCTGGACACGGTACACCGCCGCTGCACCGTTTCGACTGTCGAGTTGCATGAAGTCGGCAAAGGCGGGCGGGTAGGGAACAGAATAACGGTGGAATCTGCGAGCCTCAAACTGGTAATGGAAGGAGAATGCGGCTGTCTCGAACCAGTTGCCGCCGGACTGCACGAACAAGCGGATCGCGTCGATCATGCGGTCGTATCCCAACGCGGGGTCAACCGTCAGGATTTCCCCGTACGGATTGAGGATGCTCAGAACCTCGGGGT
>JAFYDR010000032.1 GCA_017544725.1 Kiritimatiellia bacterium | reverse complement strand
GTTGCGGACGTCCGACATGTCGAGGTCGGCCTTGGTGACGCCCTCCACCCTGTTCGGGTCGATGGCGAGGACGTCACCGCGGCTGAGGGTGTTCATCAGGAATGACGCCTCACCCGTCTCAGCCCAATAAAGCTCGAAGCGCTTCTTTCGGTTCGCCATCGTGAGGTTGATGGACACGGGGTTGTAAACCTTCTCACCCTCATCGAGCCAGAAGCGGTAGCCGTTGTAGAGACGCCTGATCTCGGCGCGGTAGGCATCCGCAGAAAGCCCCATCACCTTGCGGTGCGCCTCCATGTGCTCCGAGAAGTACCTTTCGAGCTCTTCCTCGGTGTAGCCGAGCATCGCGGCGTAGTCGTCGTCGAGGGAAATATCCACGAGGGACGAGAGGGCCGAGAAAACGGAGAGCTTCGTGAACTTGCTGACGCCCGTGATCATCAGGAAGCGAATCTTGCCCGAACGGTCCTTCATCTGCTTGTAAACCGGAGCGAGTGCGTCGCGAACATGCTCGGCGTTGTCCGGGTTCTTCAGCGCACATGCCACGGGGTCGTCGTATTCGTCGATGAGGATGACGGGCGGCGTTCCCTTCGCGGCAAGCTTGTCGATAGCCTGCCCGAAGTTTGCGGAGGGTGTTTTCTTGACATCGTATTTCACGCCGGCTCCGGAAAGACCGGACGCGATGCAGCCTGGAAGATTCTGCTCGAACGTGGCGTAGTCTGCCGCCGCACACATCCCCATGTTGAGATGGATGACCGGAAACTTCTTTTTCCAGTTCCAGCCAAGCTTCATGATGTCCAGTCCCTTGAACAGCTCCCTGCGCCCCTCAAACATCGCCCTTAAGGTCGAGATCATCAGCGACTTGCCGAACCGCCTCGGACGCGCAAGAAAGAAGAAGAACGCCTCTGGATCGGTAGCCATGCGGTACAGCCATGCCGTCTTATCGACATAGAGACACCCCGATTGCCGCAAGGAAGGGAAGTCACAGTTGTTTTTGGATATCGGTTTCATACACGAAGGGAGAATACCAAATCCCCATAGATGTCGCAAGGAAGAAATCCCACCCCGCAGTGGGGCGGGCGCATCTACGTTTTTCGCCGCCAGTTCAGCTGTCGCTTGAAAAAGAAAACAACAGAAACAACTTAAAAAAACAACTTGTCTTTAGAGCGCGGGCCAACTCGCCCGCGCCCGAATAGTCCGTCCCTTAAAGGCAACGAGGATGTTTCCCCTCCCGTTCGATTGCATTCGATCGTAATCGATAGCTACCGATGACACGGACAAACGACACTCGACATATCGGGTTGGACTGGCGAGACTGGCAGGACTGGCGAGACTGGCGGCTAAACACCTGTTCCCATCGTCCCAAGCGTCCCCATCGTCCCCGCTTCTCAGCTGGCGCGAAGTGCCCCTACTCCCTATTGCCTACTGCCTTCCTCTCGTTTGACACGCTTGCCGAGCTTAACACGCTTATTCCGCAGGCGGCTTCGCCGCCCCACGAAGTTATAGGCAATCTTTCAGCGATCAAGAGGCGTTCGGAAGATGCAATGGCGGGAAATATCCTGTATTTTTCCGTCTTTCAACTCGGCGAATTGGATGAGCGCCTGGACGGGGATCTGACATTTGGTAGCGGATCCGATCCAGTTGATCGTGGTACAGTAGATGAACCGCACGGCCCCGTCTTTACCGCCTGGCACAACATCCAGTCCCTGTCTCCATCCGAAGAGATGCGCCCCTTTCACATTCATGTCCTTGTCGAAAACGATGAGGCAGGGTGTATCCGCCTTCTCATCCGGACAGTAGTAGTTTGCATAGATGTACGTGCCGTCCGAGGTCATGTTCTGCACGCCAGCGCAACAATCGTAGCCGTGGTCAAGACGGAAGGCCTCGCAGAGTGGTTCGAGTGTCTCGGCGTTGAACTTCCCGTACCAGTTGCCACGGAAAGGTTGTTCCTTCGTACCCGCCGGACCAAGTCCGACATACAACACGCCGTTGAGGCACGTGATACCGTCCGCAGGGCGGGTGAGGGGAGTCTCCTTGATAAAGTTCAGGTCTTCGTCGAACACCTGTATGCGTCCGCGCCCGTGTCCGGTATCGGAATGGCAGAGTGCCGTGTACAGCTTGCCATTCCAAAGGCAGATGTCGCCGGTATGCCGTTCCACCTCCACGCGTTTGATGAAACGCCCAAGCCAATCCGTCTTCACAATCTGCGTGTGATAGGCGAAATAGAGCGCGTTGGAATTGGCGCACATACCTTGTACGTGTCCGCACCAAGTCTTGTTGACGAACTCCTTTACGGCTCCAGTTTCGGTGAGTCGCGGGTCCCAACTCGGCACCTTCCATGCGTAAACCGAACAAGCTGCCAATTCAATAACAAACAACAGTAGTTTTCTCATCACATCTCCTTTGCCAAAAAAGATAACATTTTGGCATCTTCGGAGCAATCCCAAAGCTGAAAGGCTGAGAAATATGGCGGCGAAGCCGCCCAGCGGGATAAGCTTGTTAAGCTGGTTAAGCCGGTTAAGCGTGTTAGGCGTGTTCAGCAGAAGTCTGAAGTCCGAAGTCTGAAGTCCTACTACGGTCGCGACAAGCGTACGACCTGTATCTACCAAGCCCTGAAGGGGCGGCAAAACAATCTCCCGCCACTCGCCATGCCGATCTCATGCGTACGAGAGGATTTTGGAAACAACTAGAACAACATGAATGCAACAACTGAAAGAGGTACGCGGACCAACCAGTCCGCGTATCGCCTCTTCTTTGTCTTTACCGCGACAATCATTTGGTATCATTACCCCGTTGCCTTTATGGGATCGACTATTGGGCGCAGGAACGTCCATGAGGATAACTTTGGGAACTACCGCCTCTCGTCACTCGTCACTACTTCGCGCAGCGAAGTTGTTGTTTCTGTTGTTTTCATTTTCAAAAGGCGACGATGAAATACGTAGATGCGCCCCCTCCGCAAAAAAATTCAAAAACAGGATTGACAGGGGGAATGGAATTCGCAATAATAGACCTTTCTTTACGAAACCGGTGGGGTTCCGGAGTGGTCAAACGGGACAGACTGTAAATCTGCTGGCACTGCCTTCCTAGGTTCGAATCCTAGCCCCACCACCATTTTCCACCCCGGCGGGCCAAAGAGCTTTGCCGGGGATTTTTGTTGAGGGCACGTATGCGGGAGAATCTAAGTGCGGTGGTTCGTCGACATCGGACCGGATATCACTATGGGTCGAACTGGATCCATGTGCTTCTCTCTTTTGCGCCGTGGCTGGGCGTGCTGCTGGTTGCTGCCTTGCTGTATGTTTCTCACGCCCGGCTTTCAATCGCTCCCGGTGTGATTTTCGAGTTGCCGCGCGCTCCCCTTACGGGCGGTGCGGCGGCTAGCCTCACCGCGTTGATGTTGCCTGTCTCGCGTGATCTGCCCGGAGCGGAGGAGACGCTTGTCTTTTTCGATGACGACCGTTTTTCGCTTCTCGATCCGGAACAGCGTACCTCTCTCGGGGAACTGTTGCGCGAGCGGATGGCATCTTCGCAGAAGAAGGGAGAGTTCCTCTTGTTGGTCGATAAGCGAATTCCTCACGGTGATGTCGTGCGGTTCGTCGATCTGGCGCATGAGGTGGGAATCGAGAGGGTGAACATTGCCGTCAAGCCGGAATGAGGTTATTACACACAGAATGCATGGAATGGTTTTTCAGGAAACTCGCGATCTTCAGTGCATTCCGTGATTGAAAAAGCGAGCTGAGAGGTTTTGCAATAGGTTTTGAACACAGGGAATAAAACGATGACGCGATCGGAACGGAAAGAACTGCGCAAACGCATGACGTGGCTGCATCGGCCCCGACCGCCGTTCGGGTATTGGGGACAGTTTGTCGTCTTGTTCGGTTGTCTGTTCTGGTTCTCTTGGTTGGCGTGGCAGGTTCTTCAAACCTCCCGTACACCTGCCACCACGCCTCGCGCCTTCTCCGCCGCGTATGTAACCTTGACACCGGAAGATGCGCACAAGGCATTTCGGGAGACCCGTTTCTTCCTTTCACCGACCGACGGTACGACCAATGATTTCGCTGTGGATTGGGTTGACTTGGGTATGCGGTTGCCACCTCATCGGAACTGGGAGGACAATGTTGCGTATCCAGGTGCTTGGTCGCCCGATCCCGTTCGTCCTTTACCGGAACGGACATCCGAAATCTTGACTCCTTCACCTACGTCGTTTCAAGGAAGGCAGGAGTTGCCTCCTCCGCCGCAAGGTGTTTTTACCACGCTTTCCACGGGACTTCGTTCGGCGGCGTTTCGCTTCCCGTACCCCGACGACGAACTGCTGAAGGTGGCAAGCGGATCCGCATCGTTCTCTATCGAGGTCGATACGAATGGTGCCGTCGCCTCCGTGTTCCTGCTTTCGCCACGTACACCTGCCGCCGCTGTCTGGGAGTCCTTTCTCGGCAGAGGTGAGGCAATCCGTCCCTGTCGCGGAGAACTCACTATCGTCTGGCGACGGTGAATACAAATAAATGAAATGGTTAAATCGCCGCTGCGTGGCTTTAAATCGGCTGCTATGCAGCCTTTAAATTTGAAGTGGGCTATGCCCATAAGCCGCCAGCGTGGTAAGCGTGTTAAGCCGATTAAGTGTCCCTTCGGGACTAAGTGCCCTTGCTGGACTAAGCGGCGAAGCCTCACTTCAAGCCGAAGTCCCACTTAGGGCGAAGCCCCTTAATTCCATCTCTCGTCACTACTTCGCAAAGCGAAGTTATAGCCCCGAAGGGGCGAGAGTACATAGACGGGGGCAAGCGTAGCGCAGCCCCCGGAATCAAGAAAAGACACGTTAGCCCTGAAAGGGCGACAGAAGGCGGCATAGCATGACAAGCTGAGATGGGCGTTCTGCCGCCCTTCAGGGCTTGGCGGATATGGGGCGTACTGACGGGGGTTACGCTTCGCTCACCTCCGTCTGTATAGGTGACGCCCTTCAGGGCTTCCGTAGCCATGCCATCGCAAATCCTGTCGGTTTCGACGGCGAGGGCGTCGTCGTTACGCAAGCGGATGCGATGGAGCGCGTCCCTCCCAAAATCAGCGGTTCTAACAGCTACCAGCTGAAAGCTAGCAGCTACCAGCTACATCTTGGCGATTGTTAGGGCAAGGGCCTTGTAGCCGGTGTAGGCAACGGCACAGGAGAAGAGGAATGCGAAGATGAGTCCGATGTTGATTCCGATTCCTGCCTTGTATTCCCCCATGATTGCCCGCTTGTTCAACAGTAGGAAGATGGCGAGAATCGTCAATGGCAGGACAAATACATTCGAGACTTGCGCCATAATCGTAATCAGGATCGGATTGCTCCCAAGTGCCGGAACAAGTAGGGAGAAGAGGGAAGCGACGAGACAGAGGACGCGGAATCGCATCGATTTCGTTTCCATCTTTCCCGACTGGTAATCGGAAAGGAGGAGGGGGGCCACCATCATGATCGGGAAGATTGAAGAAAGTCCCGCGCTCAACGTTCCGACCATGAACAACGCGACGGCGAACCGTCCCGCCAACGGCTGGAGGGTGTGTGCCATATCCAGCACCTTTACGATCTCTTTACCGTGGGCGAACAATGCACCGGTTGCGACGAACATGATTGCACCACTGATAACGAACATCAGGCTTGCCGAAAAGACGGCATCTGTTCGTTGTTCCGACAAGTTCTCCACACCGAGGTTCTTCTCGCGGACAAGGAGCGGGCGGGTCACGAAGGTCGGTGCGGCCATCGTTGTGCCGACAAACGAGGCGAGCATCAGGAGGGATGCGGCATCGTGCGGGACGGCGGGTGGCAGGGCTCGTTTCATCACTTCCGCATCTGGCCAGACGACGAACATGGAGACGAGGAAGGTCAGTCCCATGAGCATCACGAAAAAGGCGAGCAGTTTTTCAAAGAAACTATAGCGCCCGATCAACATCAGCGAGAACATCAGCGCGATGATTGCAACGGCGACGCCCAACGCGATTCCGTGGTGTTCTGGCGGAAGGGAGGGGAAGAAGAGAGAGAGCATCTCAACGATCGCACCGGAGGAGAGCGTGAGGATTCCCCCCATGCAGGTGTATTGTCCCATGCAGACGCCGATGAAAATCAAGATCGCGAGGAGTTTCCCGCACGGCAGATGTTTGCGGATTCCCTGCAACGACGTGTTTCCTGTTACAACCGCAAACCGCCCGTAGGCGTCCATCAAGAGTCCAGAGAAGAGGCAACTCAACAACAGAACCCAAAGCAGTTGCAAGCCGTACTTGGCTCCGGCAGTCGCCATAGCCGTTACGCTACCTGTACCGATCGTGTATCCGATGGCAAAGATACCCGGTCCCAAAACCGAAAGTATTTTTTTCGCTTTCATTTTCAATAGACCCTGATTTCAAAAATCCGCGCAGAGGGATCCCCGTACGTTTTCGTGACGGTCACGCGAAGCTTCGAGATTTTCTGTGGTTCGAAGGTGTGCGAGCGGAGGCGCAATCCATTGTCCTCTTCCCTCGCCAACGTCTTCCACGCGTTTCCATTCCATCCTTCCACCGTGTAGCTGCGAACCAGTTCGCGCGGCATTGGTCCTGCCGGACGTGAAGGCGTCAGGTCGGTATCGAAGGTCAACCGAACTTCACGTGCTTCCACGACCTTCCCGAAGTCCAGTTCGAGCCATTGCGGGAGTTTCTGTTCGGTTTCCGAAACCCAGAGATGCGTTTCGTCCGCCGTGCTGCGAGCCACGCCGTCAATCACGTTCTCCGGCTTGTAAAAAACCGGCAGGTTCAACGGCGGATCGGTGAAGAACGCATACTGCTGATGGCGCACGATAGTCCATTGCTTTCCGCCCCAGGCGCGGCCTCCGTTTTCCAGCGCGGTTTTCAACAGTGCCCATTCGAGCGACTTGTGGGGCGGGAGAACCGCCCACAGGCAGGGCGTGTCAAACTCTTGACGAACAGGGAAGGGAACGTAGCCGCGATGGTGTGCGGGAATCGTTGCACGGATTGTTGCCAGCTCTCGCTTTTCACCGTTCAACCCTTCCGCAGTGGCTGTTCCGTAGAGTTTCACCGCCAGCTCGACAGGTGTGTCCGCGTGAGAAATCAGATAGAGGTTGAGTGTTTCCAGACGTTTGTTGTGCGCGAAGGGAATGCAGACCGCACGGGGCATATTCAACGGATGGATGCCGTCCTGTCGGGGTGTAATCCGCGCATCTTTCCGTCCGTACCGCGAGTTCTGCAGCGTACTGGATGCGGTGACGGTTGCGGTACGTGCGAGATCCGCCGGATCCTCGTTCTTTAGCTGAGGAATGTACTGATCGTCCTTTAGCAACTGCTGCTGGAGTTCCCCGATGTATTTCTTCCCGTATTCGCGGGGCGAGACACCGTGCCGTAATGCCAGCGCGGCGGCGGTACCGGCGGCCTGTCCGAGTGTCGCAAGCGTCGCCTGCACGCGGACGGTTCCCAGCGCCATGTGTGTGACGCTTTGGCAACGTCCAGCGAAGAAGAGGTTGGGTACGTTGACGGAATAGAGTACACGGTAGGGGATGCTGTAGATGGGGACGGACGGATGCTTGGAATAGTATCCGTTCCCCGTCGGATTCTGCATCCCTTCCGGATCGTGCGTGTCCAACGGCCAGCCGCCGTAGGAAATACGGTCTGGGAACATCGTGGCAGATTGGACGTCGTTTGCTGTGAGGATATAGTCGCCGATCAACCGCCTTGTCTCTCGACGCGCATCGTTGTACGGGACAAACGAGAGCGCGTAGTTCGCGGCTTCGTCTTTTCTTTCCCAGCCGTTTTTGATCCATCCCCAGTAGGCGAAGGAAATGCGGATCAATTCGTCACGCGCCCGTTCCGGTTCCTCCAAGTCATCGAAGGTTCCGGGATGTTCCATCCACCATTGACCGCCGCGGAAACTTCGGATATGTCGGATGAATCCGGGTGGCAGGATGTCGGCCCATGCGGGCGTTTGGTAGGGTGTCGGTTTCTTTTTGTCAACCAGACGGTAACCGAGGCAGTAATCACCCATGATGCAACCGCTCATGGTTTTTAGATCGGGCTTTTCGGGGGCAATTTCCTCTTGGAATTCGTCTTTGCCTTCACGTCCGAAACGGTATTTCGCACCTGCGAAATAGCCGATCCAACCGTCACCCGTACAGTCGATGAACATCTTTCCGCTGAATCGGGTCTTGCGCAAGGTCAGCGTATCTGTCGCCACGACGGCACGGATGGCGCCGCCATCTCCCTTCTCGGCGGCCATCACGCGCTGGTTGTAGAATACCGTGAGGTTTTTCTCTCCCTCCGCCTGTAGCCGGTATGCGTGACTCAACGTCTTCGGTTCCGGTGCGCGTAGGCGCATGAGGTTCGCCTCCTCATTCAATCCTGTTTCACGCGCGTTACGATGGCTTACGCTGGCACCGTCCGTTCCGATTCCGCATTCGACGCTCGCGTTGCCGCCCAGAACGGGACGATCCTGTACCAGTGCCGTTTTCGCGCCCGTGCGGGCGGCGGCAACTGCCGCGCCCATTCCCGCGCAACCCGCTCCAACCACGACCACGTCGAAGCTGCCGCCATCCGCAATGCTTTTCGGCAAACCGGAAAGACGTTGACGTTCCGCCTCGTTTGCGGCGAACTCAGTTGCGGGAACGTAGGCGAGATCGCGCGTCAGGAGAATCGCGTCGCACCGACCGAACGCTCCCGAAAGGTCGCAGAGTGCCAGCGTACAGTCGCCTGCGCGCAACGCGAAGTCACCGGCGTTCTCCCATCCCCAGTCCTTCTTGGAGGCGCCTAACGTCTTCGAAGACCGTTTTCCATTCAGCGCAACGGTGAATGTGCCGGGCGAGAATTCGGGAAGCCAGTCTTTACTGCGCACCCAGACTCGCCAAGTGCCGTTCGCGGGAATGCGGATTCGAGTTGTCGCATCGGCAATCGGCTCTCCTACGCCAGCTGCCAGCAGGTACGCTGACCCCATCTTGTGAACGAACTGGGTGTCCAGCCGCCATTCACCGTAGTCCAAGAAATTCTCCGCCTCAACCCAGAGGAATCCGGGAACGAACTCGCGCACTTCCCGTACGGGCGCGCGAAAGTCCTTCATCTCTGGCACGATTCCTTCGCGTGGTGCGGCGAAAGCAAGGATCCCCGCTCCTAATAATCCTACGAAAAGTATAATCTTTTTCATCTGTCTTCCTTTCTTGCCTGGCACTTCGCTCCGCGAAGTCAGTTTTGAGCTCCAAATTCTGAGTTTGGCTGTCAGCTTTTCAGCCGACGGCGTAATCGCTCTCCTTCGTCACTCGTCATTCCTTCATTCGTCATTGCCGCCTTCGACGGCCCGCTACTTCTGGACAATCCGCACGTGATTCGGCTTCGAGACGTTCGTCTTGGTTGTACCGTCTGCTTGTCTCTCGCAGCGGATGTGGACGATACCGTGGGGAGTGGGGAAGTCACCTTCCGCCCACGCGAGCGTGTCGAGGCAGGGATTTACTTCCAGAACGGTACATCCCGGCTCGATGGGCTTCACGCCCAACACATGCTCGATCAACCAGGCGGATGGTCCGGACGACCAGCCGTGGCAGAGACTGTGACGGAACCCGACATAACAGAAGTCACCGAAGTCGCCGTGGATGTCCTTCTTTCCGGGAACGGGCAACTCGTCGATTCGGAAGGCGTTGTTCGTCCACGCAATGTTAAAGTCTTCCCAGAAGCTCGTCGCGCCCATGTCCAACATACCGCCCCAGTAGTCGCGGATTGTGTTGATTCCGCCTTGGATGTCGCCCGCTTTCGCGCGCGCCTCCATCATGTAGTAGCCGTAGAATGTGGAGACGCCCTTGACACCGCCTTTCGCAATCTCACGGTTCATCGTCGCCGCATCGGAAAGACCGGAGAGCGAGAGCATGGCGGCGGCAGCTTTGCTGTTTTCGGGCGTGGGATGGTAGAGACGCAGACGCTTCTCGCCATCCTTGCATTTCGCCTCCAGTTCCGTATCGCCGAGAACTCGCGCAAGTTCCGCGCCGTCCTGGTACGCCCATGTCATCAGGGCGTGTACACCAGCCTTGACGGCTGGTTGGTTGTGCTGTGTCGGCCAGTCGAGGAATCCGGGCAGGGTACAACGGTTGTCTGCGCCGATGTACTTGTCTAGGTTGGCGAAGACGTCTTTGAGATACTGGTGTTGCGCCTTCAGGAAGTCGGTGTCGCCCGTGTAGAACCAAAGGTCACGCTGGCAGCGAATCCACCACAGCGTGTAGGCGGGCATCGTGTTCATCCACTTGTTGGCGGGTGTTGTTTCGCGCATGTAGGTGAGGGAACGCTGGATGACATCGCGAGCTTCCGTTCCGAAGACGTGCATCGCGGCCATCACCTCCGGGTGCATATCACCCTGCCACACCAGTCGGTCGCGTTTGATGCCGTCCCAAATGTAATCTTGGCAGCAGAGGTGGAGGGTACGCGCGGCGGTCTTCCAGATCTGATTCAGCCGTTCGTCGCTGCAGCGGAACGAACCGAGCTGGCGCATGGGACGCATGATGGAAACCGCGCGGACGGACTCGAAGCGGATCGTTCCTTCGTCCAGAACGTCCAGCCGTACAAAACGGAATCCGGTGTCGCCAATCGTTCGGCTTCCCATCCACGGAAGATCGATCACGCCGTCGCGAATCGCGTGGTCGTTGCAGGCGCCGCGTTCGTCCAGTTCCGCCATTGCCTCTGCTACGGACTCACCCGTACGAACACGGACGCGCGGTTGTTTTTTCGCTTTGCCCGCACCCACGCCGATTTGTACACCGCCGTGAATCTCCCTGCCGAAGTCAAGCAGGATACCGGGAACAGTACCTTTGTTGGAGAGAACACATCCCGAACCCCTTGAAAATTCGCCCTCCGGTACTTGCCCGTATCGTTTGGAGAGTAGCACCTCCGCATGCTCTACTTTCGAGCTGGCTGTGTTGGCGGATGTCCAGACAACCCGCGTCGGCATCACATAACTCCGGACGCGATTATCAACGACATCCGAATCCTCCGCGCAGACATACCAAACGGAAAGAAACAAAACACCCAAAAAGACAAGACGTTTTTTCATACCTCGTACTCACTTTCTCTTACGATTCAGATGGAAAAAGTCTAGCAAACATTCCGCCCCGCGTCAGCATGAATTTTGGGTGGATGGGGCGCATCAGCATTTTTTCGCCGCCAGTTCAGCTATCGTTTGAAAGAGAGAGAGAAAAATGAAGAATGAAAGCGACATATCGCGTGTCGTTTGTCGCGTGTTATCGATAGCTGTCGATTGCGATCGAATACAATCGAACGGATAGGGACGCATTTGACTGTCCCACGTAGAGTCCAGCAAAGCCCAGCAACGAAGAAGCGATGTGCAGACCGGTTGGTCCGCGCACCTCATTCAGTTGTTGCCTTTAGGTTGTTCTAGTTGTTTCCCAAATTCTCTCGTGCGCATGAGAATGGGTGAAAAATGTAGATACGTCCGGCAATCCTTCCACTCAACTTTGTGCATTGAACTGGTCTTGTTTTTTTGCTACACTTATGGCGTATTACGGAAGGGAACTTATGGGATTTTTTCAAACCAGAAAGGTGCGGAAGCAGGTCAAGGGCTTGTTGCACCAGATGAAGACTTTTCGTGCCGGGAACGAGGATATCCTGTCGGCGGAAGATCTGGCGGCGATTGATCAGGCTGTCGCCGCCGTGAAAGCTGTGTATCCGCACGGCTCTATCGAGGAGCTGGAGAAGGCTGGAACGGGACTGGAAGAGTGTCTGGATCGGCTGAATCCGCCGAAGAAATTCGCGGGATTCCGCGAGAATTTCGATGTGCTTGTCGTTGCGATCAGTGTCGCGATGGCGTTTCGCGCTTATTTCTATCAGCCGTTCAAGATTCCGACTGGTTCCATGCAGCCGACCTTGTACGGGATTCATTCCGAGACCATCCCTGCGGATCAACGCACGCTTTTGGATCGTCAGCCCCTGAAGTTCTTCAAGTGGCTTGTGACGGGCGAATCCTTTCATATTGTCTCCGCGAAGGGGGATGGTACGATTTCCTTTTCCGACTCCAAGGAGTATCAGAAACCGGGGTATGTCACGATCTTAGTAGGGGGAGAGCCGCATTACATTCCAACCGACGTGATGAACGGGTCGCACTATCTGCCGAACGGGTTGACCAGCGGCAAGTACGTCAAAAAGGGTGAGGTCCTTTGGTCGGGTATCGTTCACTCCGGAGACTTCGTTTTCGTGAACCGTTGGATTTGGAACTTCAGGCATCCGCGTCGCGGCGAGGTGATGGTCTTCGAGACGACGGGAGTCGGTGTGTTGCCGACACCGTACGGCAGTAAGACGGTGGTACAGCAAGGAACGCACTACATCAAACGCATGATGGGGCTTCCCAACGAGACGCTGCAGATTCGAACACCCAACCTGTTCGTGAATGGACAGAAGGTAACAGATCCGGAGCGGGTCGCGCAGATCTCGTCGCGTGCGAAACCGTGGGAGAAGAGTCCGCCGTACGCGGGATTCCAGCCTGCCGGTGGAAACAAGTACTGTGCACAGAGCCTCGCCAGTCAAGAGGACACCGTGACCTTGCTTTCCAACCAGTACTATGCGATGGGGGACAACTCCGGCAACAGTTTCGACAGTCGGTATTGGGGTCCCGTTCCGGAGCATAATTTGCTGGGTCCGGCGACATTTGTCTATTGGCCGTTCACATCGCCACGAAGGGGATTCATACGATAGTCCGCGAGTTAAGCGGAAAAGGAGATGCCCATGCCCAACTTAGATCAGGAACTGGAACAGATCAACGGAAAGATCAATCGCTGGAAGGCGTTTGAGGTGTTCATCGGTTGCGTTGGTGGGTTGTTGCTTGCCTTCGGACTCCTGACTGCATTGGACGTGTGGCTGCGTCCGCGCGGGTTTGGGCGCTGGATTCTCTCCGGCGTATGGCTTGTGCTGGCACTCGCCTGTTTCGTTTTCCTGATCCGCATGTTGCGTCACCGCCGTTCTCCTGCGGGAGTTGCTGCCTTTCTGGAACAGAAGTTCCCGCAGCTCGATAACCATCTCATCAACTGCGTTCTCTTCGATCAGGAGAAGGACAAGACGCCGTGGTTGCGTACGTACTTGAAGTCTGGCGTTCCGGGATTCAATTCGATTCCCTTGCAGGAGATCAAGAACCGGACGTGGCGGAAACGCGGCGGTTTGGCAATTCTCGGTATCCTTGTCTTGCTGGCCGTTCCCAACTTCCTCTTGAGCAACAACGCTTGGCTCATCGCCATGCAACGAGTGGCGCAACCATACGCGAATATCCAGCCACCGATGTTTGCGAAGGTGATTGCCGTGTTGCCCGGAAATCGTACGATCGTGCAGGGGGATGGCGTGGATTTGACGGTCAAGGCGAGCGGTCACGCGGGGCAGACGATTGATGTGGATGTGATCCCCGCCGATGATCGAAAGTCCACGATCCGTATCGGTTCGTTCAAGGAAAGCGACAAGGAGGAGACCTTCTCCTACCGTGTCTCGAAAGTCTCCTCCTCCGTTGAGTACAGGTTTCATGTGGGTGACGCTTATCCGACCGACCTGTACAAAGTCGATAGCGTTCCGCCGCTTGCGTTGCAGGATCTTTCGCTGACGATCACTCCGCCGCAGTACACACGGTTGCAACCGCGCACCGAAAACGTGTTGACCAATGCAATTTCGATTCCCGTCGGTTCGGAGGTGCGTATCACGGCAACGTGTAACCGTGCTGTCACCGGCGGATCGATTCTGTTCGAGAAACAGGAGTCGAAACTGCAACCCTCGGCGGACAAGGTTCTGCTGACGGGAGCGGTCACGGTTTCGGAAGGGGCCTCCTTCACGCTGCGCGCTACCGACCAGTACGACATGGAAATGAATGTGCCCGTGCGCTTCACGTTGATTCCTGACAGTGCGCCGGAAATCCAGTTGATCTCCCCGTCCGGTGCCAAGGCATCTTTGCCGCCGAGTGCCGCGCCTGTCGTGCAGTTCTCCTGCGTGGACGAGTACGGCTTGGGGAAGATTCGTGTTGAGCGCGTCAAGCGAGGCGCCAAAGCCACGGCAGAGGGCGAGATCATTCGTGAATGGGATCTCGCCGGCAAAAAGGAGTTCACCGAGGTGTGGAAGGGGGCGTTGGAGGACATTGACCTCAACTCCTCCCTGCGCGTTGTGGCATTCGATACTGCACAAGAGCCGCATCGCGCCGTCAG
Source organism: Kiritimatiellia bacterium (assembly GCA_017544725.1). Classification (GTDB taxonomy): domain Bacteria; phylum Verrucomicrobiota; class Kiritimatiellia; order RFP12; family UBA1067; genus RGIG8368. The sequence continues at coordinate 22,174 of JAFYDR010000032.1, read as the reverse complement.
CCAGCTGATCAATTTCCAAATGACCACCTTCTCGAACCAAGTTTTCGCCGCTCAGGCGGCGCGTGCGGAGGCTCGTAAGAATCTCGGCGAACTGCTCGCCAAGCAGAAGGCGGCGTTGTCGGGAACCAAGCAGTTGCAGTCGTCGCTACCGACCTTCGACGAGGACGCTTGGGGCGATATCAAGCAGAAGGAAACGGAGATTCGGGAGTATGCGCTGACGCTCTCGCGCACGAAGGACGAATCCATTGGATCGGCGCGCGTTGCGCTCGGCAAGGCGATCTCCGGTCCGATTCCAGAAGCGATTACCCGTCTCACGAGAATGTCCACCGGAAAACCGGAAGATCGGGACGAGAACGCGAAACAGGCGGTTGAGGCGCAACAGCAAGTGTTGACCCTTCTCGGCTTTGCAGAGAAGAGCATGGCGAAAGGTGAAATCTCCCAGACGCAAGCGGGACTGATTGCAATTCTGGACGGTATCCAAAAGGGACAGACGGCGAACATCCGCGCAACGGGACGTGCCATCCAGAACAATGTCTCGGAACTGCCGGAGGGGATTGTCGATACGCAGGACAATCTGGCGCAGGATATGGAGGCGATGATCGGATATTGCTACGCGCAGGCTCGTGAGGATGCGGGCGATCAAGATTTCGCGGTGATCATGAAATCGATCGGCGACAAGGCGAACGAGATGAAGTTGAAGGACAAGATGTACGAGATTTCCGAGATCATGGCGTCGGACAACTTCAAGCAATCGATTCCCCCGCAGATTCGCATGACCAACAGCATCAACGAATTGCGCGCTATACTGAAGGATCACCGTGACGGAGTTGCCGCCACCCAGCAGGAAGAGGCGAAGGCGACAATCAAAGAAGCTGCCGACACCATCAAGAAGTTGGAAAAGATTCAGCAGAAAATCGTAGAGGCGTTGCGAGCCACCGGAAGTCAGGGCGACAAGACGGAGAAACTGGACGAGGATTTGTTGGAGGAGATCGCAGAACTGAAAGAGCAGATGGCCGATGCGATGCTGAAGGTGGCAACAGACCTCCAGTCCATGCCCGATCTGGATGCGGTCAACGAACTGGTTACCGACACCTACCAGACCTATGAGGAGATGAAACAGGCGGAGGGATCTTCCTCCAACGCCGTCCAGGAAGTCGGTTTGCAGAAGGAGGACTTCCTGCTCGATCTCCTTGCGGCGACAGGCGAGAAAGCGGACGAGATGGAAGAGTTCCTGTTCGAGAATCCCGACAACCGCAAGGCGAATACGGAGAACATCGACAAGGAGGAGTTCAAGGCACCAATCGGACAGGTCACGATGCCCGAAGAGTTGCAAGATATTGTCGGCGACTTGCTGGAGCAGGAGGAGGAACTGGCGAAGGAGGCTGATGACTCCATGACCAACCAAGGGGCTGCCAACCCCGACATGGGTTGGGGCATTCAGGAAGGCGAGTGGGTCGATTACAGCGCTGCCGGAAAATCGGGGAATCAGGAACCAGACCACAAGGATCAGGACGGGCGTTCGCAAACCGGTCGTCAGGGAATGTCCGACGGCGAGTTCATGGGGCGTACCGCGCACATCGGCGAGGGCGACAAGAATATCGAAAAGCGCAGAACCAAAGACTCCAGCCAGTCTGGTGATGTGGAGGAGGAAGGTCACACGGATGCTGTTGCAACGGGTGGCGGTAAGAATTCTGGTTATTCCCAGAACCGCGGTATGGAAGGTGGACAAGGCGCGAAACGCCAGGATACGAAGGTGGGCGAGTCCGATCAGAGCACGACCAACTCTCAGTTGACGCGCAACTACGAGACCACCTACGCGACGGCACAGCGGAACGGACTGCCGACCTACGGGTTGGGCAAAGTCGTTGCGTTGAGCCAGCTGCGGGATATGCTGCAGAAACAAAATGCCTCGCCGAAAAAGATCGACGAGCTGAGCAAGAAGATCCGTCAGGAACTGCGCACCACCTACACCTCGCTTGAGAACGGTGTCAGCGGGGTCGATATGGGCGCGACCAGTGCGACCGAATCGGCGGACGAAGCTGCGGCGGCAACCCCAGACGAGGCTCCTGCCGAATACCGCGAAATGGTCTCCGACTACTTCAAGGCGATTGGCGAGATGAAGTAAAGGCGGCGAAGCCGCCAGCCAGGCGCTTCGCGCCAGCGTGTAAAGCTGGTTAAGCGTGTTAAGCTGAGAGGCGAGCCGCCGGAAGCGGGCGGCAATGACGAGTGACGAATGACGAATGAAGGACGGGAAAGCCGCCCAGCGGAGAAGTGGAGACGATGGGGACAGGTGTTTAACCGCCAGTCTCGCCAGTCCAATGCGGCGTGTCGTGTGTCATAGCTGTCGATAGTAATCGATGCTGGCGATCAAAACTCAAAACTTGGAACTGTGCGCGATCGCGCACAGTTCCAATCCTATCTCATCTCATTGTAGCACCGTTTACCGGGCTGCGAGGGTGACACGGCATTTGCCTGAGGTGACACGCGGTGCTTGCCATGTCAGGCGGCGAGTCTCTCCGGGCATGAGGGATACGTAGTTGTCCGAATAGTGGACCGGCAGGATGCGGTTGTCCTGTTCATCCGTTACGGTCACGCGGATTAGTAGCGCGGGTGAGTCGCCACGGTTGACGAGCGTCAGTTCTCCCTGCGCACCGTTTTGGGTGACGGACGAACGTTCCGCCGTCACGCTGACGTTGGCGGGAGGAAGATTTGCCAGTTCGCGATAGTTGCGATCTCCCTTCATATTGTACCATGTGAAGTTCTCGGAGAGTTTCTGCCCGTTTCCGTCGCGGATCGAAGTGCGGATGAAACGAATCGGAGAAGCATCTTCAACCTGCGGGAGGTCGCGCCAGACGCGCAATCCGTCAGCTTCCAGCGAAAAGCGTTCGCTGTCGGTGTAGAGCTTGCGTCCGTCGAGCGCGAACAGTTCGATGGTTGCGGTGGCACCGAACAACGGTTGCGGTGTGGCGTTGACCAGCCAGAGATTCTTCGTCGCCTGGTTGAAGATGACGTTGCGCGGTTGGTTACCCGCCTTCGCTCCAGCGTAACCGCCGTTGATGTCATGCCAGTAGTCGTAGGTCTGCCAGACCATTGACGGCCATGCCGACTGGCTCATCCACATCAGGAGTCCGTTTCCGTTGGAGGCATAGACCGCCTCAAACATTGCCTTGTGGTTTTCGTAGGTGACGAATTGTGCGCGACGCACGAAATCGTCCAAGTCTGTCGGCGTTCCGTAGGATTGCTTCAGGTAATTCATGAAGGCTGCGCCGTTTTGCGCTCCGCCCTCGGTGAAGTCGTGCATTCCCCACACGTTGTCGATCGGCCAGTAGTGCGCAGGTGTGAGCATCGCGCGCATCGACTCGATCTCCGGGATGTTGGGTTGTCCGCGTTCGCTATGGAGCGTGTGCGGCGTATTCTGGAAATACCAAACGGGATTCTGTACGCCGTAGGGTCCGAATCCGCTGACAGTATCATCAGCCGAGTGAGGAATGTAGTGGCGTGTGTTGTCCGTTTCCCCGATCAGTTTGGGAAGAGCCTCGAAGAGGCCTTTCGGTGGCTGGCCCTCGTTCCGTCCGCAATAGAGGACGAGTGCGGCATGGTGGCGGTTCTTCAGAATCTTGTCACGTGCGTTTTCCAGGAACATCGCCTGATTCGCGGGATCGGGACCGTCAGCCGGATTGGCCAGCCAGAAGTCATCCCAGATCAAGACTCCGTACTGGTCGCAGGCATCGTAGAACGCCTTGTGGTTGGTCATGCCGACCCAGTTGCGGATCATGTTGAGGTTCGCCTCAGCGTGCAGACGGACTTTCGTGTCGTAATCTGCAGGCGTGGCGGCGAGGTTTGCATCGTCCATACCCCAGTTGCCGCCACGGCAGATGATACGAGTTCCGTTGCAGAAGATTTCCATCGGCTTCCCTTTCTTGTAGGTAAACTTGCGGATGCCAAAACGGAACTCATGATGATCAGAGACACCGGTTTGCGTAAAGGCGGTCAACTTCGCCGTGTAAAGCGGCTGTTCTCCGTAAGTGGCGGGCCACCAGAGCTTGGGATTACGGACGGTCGCCGATCCAACTGTGATTTCGCGTGTCTCGCCCGGTGCCAGAACGACTGGTGTGCTGACGATTTGGAGATTGCCGGGTGTGATCGTTCCCTGCAAGGTGACCAGCGTCGGTTTTCGCGCGACGTTCCGCGCCCGGACGCGTAGTTCGACGGAAGCGCGCGAAAAGTCCTTCTTGACGACATCCAGTTCGGGAATCGCCCATCCGTCGGAGAGCGTCACATCGCGCGAATGGGAGAGGAATACATCGCGGTAGATGCCGATGTTGCGTCCCCGAATGGTCGGCGTCCAGTCCCACCCGACACTGGCGTGGATGGTGGGGTTGTCGGCACCGAGAATTCCGCCGTTCGAACCGGGCGAGTGCCGATCCTGCACGGTTACGTTGCCCGGATTGTCATTGGCGCGGATCAACACGGCTAACCGGTTTTCAGCGCCAGGGCGAATCCGATCCGTCACGTCGAAACGCTTCCGCAGGAACGAACCGTTGATCTGTCCGAGAGACGCGCCGTTGAGGAAGACATCGGCTTTCCAGTTGATCGCGTCAAAGTTCAGCCAGGTGCGCATACCTTTCTCGACGGGCGGTGCGATGAAGGTGTTGCGATACCAGAAGTTCGCCGTGAAGAAGCTGTCGGAAATCATCAACTGGTTATCCGCGATGTTCATGTCGGGAATCGCGCCGGCTTTCTGGAAGGAGGTCAGGACGGTACCCGGAACGACTGCGGGGAGCCATGCGGAATCATCGTAGGGACCAGAGAGTTCGACACCCGATGCGGTGATGTCAGAAGCACGGCAGAGTTTCCAGTTCCCGCCTGTCAGACGGAGCGAACCGTCGCTCTCGGCAACTGGTGCGGGCGGAAACTGGTAGGAGAGATCATTCTGTCCCCAAATCTCCCACTCCGCCAAGTTGAAGTGATTAAACGGGGTCTCTTTGCAGAGAAGTCGCAGGTAACGAGCCTTGACCGGTTGGAACGCGAGCGTTTCCTTTCCGCCTTTCCCGCTGTTTTTCGAGGCGACGGTCTTCCATGTTTTCGCATTGTTGGAAGCCTGTATGTCATACGAAGAGGCGGCACCTGCCACGCCCCAGTGAAGGATGACGGAATCGACGAGACTTTCCGTTCCTAAGTCCACATAAACCCATTCGTTGTTCTTTCCGGCGCTTGTCCACGTGCTGATGAAAGGCGCGGATTGTCCAACGTCTGGACGCAAAACCGTCTTGCCGCCTTGGTTCAGCAGATCCCACTCTGCCAACTGGATACGCGGTCCCGTTCCGTTGTCGCCCTTATCACCGCTATTCGCCGTGATGTCCAGACGATAGACGCGGTAGGAAACCGGCTTGGCAAGCTTGAACTGGCGCGTGACAAAACGATTCTCGAACTTCTCACCGTTGCGCTTTTCGATTTCGGTGAACTGTTTGCCATCGTTCGAACCAAGGAGCCGCCAATCCTTCGGGTCACGATTCGCTGCGTCGTTGGCACTGGTAATCTTGTACGCCGCAATGGAGACTGGGGTTGGAAAACTCACTTGAATCCAGGCTTGGGCAGAGAACTGGAGCCACTTGGTTTCGTTCTTGCCGTCAAACGCGCAAATGTTCGACTCTTGCGGTGGCGATTTGTCCGGGAACTGCGAAGTGATCTGCGGGTTCAGGAAGTCGGCACCGGAAAGGGAACCGTCCGTCACCAGTTGCCCAGTACGTTTGAAATCGATCGAACTGGAGTGATAGGTTGCCCGGCGATATGCCAGATTTCGGCAAGGGGTTGCGACAGCAACGGCGTGAAGAGCCGCGATCGACGCGAGAACCAGCGAGACATGTTGTACGGTTTTCATCAGCACCTCTTTTTTACAGGCTTCTTGCGAGAAGAACGAGGCACGATCGCCTCTCAAAACTCTTTCGCATGACATCCATTATACCAAACATTCGAATCAAACGCTAGCGAAGAAACAGGGGGAAGGGGGACACCAGCTGAGAGGCGAGCCGCCAAAGGCGGCAGTGACGAGTGACGAATGAAGGGCGGCAGAGCCACCAGCTGAAAAGGTGGGGACGATGGAGACGGGGGTTTAGCCGCCAGTCTCGCCTGTCCCGTTAGTCCCGCCAGTCCCGTGAAGCGTGTTAAGCTGAGAAGCGTGCTTAACCAGCCTCTCAGCTTTTCTGCTGGCGGCTTTGCCCTCCGTCTCACTCGTCGCCGGTCAACAGGTCTAACAGGATGGACTCTGTCACGATTCCTATTGGACGGATGTCCGCTCCCCTACGGACGATTACGAATGGGCAACGATGGAGGCGCATTTGCGGCAGAAGGTTGTCGGCGAGTTCACCGATATCCGCATAGGCGGGACTGCGTAGTTGCAGCGTTTTGACCAAGGTGCCGGGCGGTGTTTTGTGGTAAAGCTCGTCCAAGACGTTGAGGATGCCCACACACAGACTGGAATCGGCGTTGAAAACGGGAACGCGTACCTGTCCCGATTGCCGTACCGCCTGACAGCAATCGCGGATCGACATCTCCTCGGTCACCTTATCTACTTTGTCAATGGGAATCATCAGCTCTCCTGCCGTTCGAGAACGGAGGGAGAGTACGCGCTGGATCATCAATCGTTCCAGAGGGGAGATGTCAGCCCCCTTTTTCTTGTCCGTTACGATGTTCTCTAGGTAGTCCAGCGACATCAGGAACTTGTCGTTGGATTTGCTGTCCGCCTTCGGCACAAACCGTTCGGTGAGCGCCATGACAAGTTTCGTGAATGGTGTGAGAACCCATGCGAAACAGCTGAATAGGGGACAGGCGGCAACTGTTCGCCGCAACGGTCGGCTGGCGAAGAGCAGCTTCGGCAGATAGTCGCCCAGATACAGCATCATGCAGGCGGAGAAACAGGAGAAGGTTGTCTGCCAAACCGGATACTCAGCAAAGTAGTGTGTGGCGGCGTAGGCGGAAAGAGTGGAAAGGAGCACATTCATCAGATTCGTCCCGACAAGAATAGTCGCGAGCGTGCGTTGCATGTCGGTGATGAACGAGTAGAGTCGTTTTGCCTCTTCCACGCCGGAGTGTACCCAGTGCATGAGTCGTGCGCTGTTCACCGACATCATGCCGGTTTCAATTCCGGAAAAGAACCCTGCGAGCAGGACGCTGACCACCATGCCGAGGGCGAGAAGGATGCCTTGCCATGCGCTCATTTGACATCCTCCCGATTCGAGTTTTGGTTCTCGGATTCGACCGCAGCATCCTCTTCCGCCAAGAAATCATCGACATCTGTCTCTTCCTCTTGGCGGCGCAGGACGGTCAGGCGGACGGACGTGACGCGATGTTTCGACATCGTCAAAACCGTAACGCGGCAGTTCTGCGCGGTCACGACCATACCCGGGTACGGAATCTTTTCGGAGTAGAGCGTGATCCAGCCCGAAATCCGATCCGCGTCGTCGGCACTCAGTTCGATGTCCGCCGCATGGTTGACCTCCTTGAGACTGGCGGTTCCGGCAAGCAACCACGTGTCTGCGGACTCTTGGCGAATCTCTTCCTGTTGGAGTCCCTGCGCACCCCCCGTGACAGGTTCCGCGACCAGTTCCAGAATGTCGCCGCGTGTAATGATTCCCGCCGTCCCGCCGTACTCATCAACCACACAGGCGATCGACTTTTTCTCCGTCTGGAACTGCAACAGCAGCTTGTCGAGCGGCAGATTTTCGGGGACGAGCATCGGGGGACTGATGATCGCATCCTTGAGTACGTGGTTGGTGTCGAGCAGAAACGCCACCGTGTCCAGGAAGCCTTCCACCGCGTCGGGCGTCTTTCGATAGACGGGCAGATAGCGGTGTTGCGAGACGCGGGCGGTGTGGACGATGTCGCCGATCGGGTCATCGAGATCGACCCCGATCATGTTCACGCGCGGGATCATCTCATCGCTCGTCTGCAAATCGGAAAGGCGCATGATGCCATCGACCATCGAGACCTCTTCGCTGTCCAAAATGCCTTGTTTTGCGCTGACCTCGACCACTGTCAACAGTTCGTCATCATTCAGCTTCTGCCGTTCCTTGCGGATCGCCTTTCGGAAGAGAATCCGGGAGGTGTTGTCCATGAAGAAGGAAAACGGACGGAGTATCCAGATGCTTGCGAGGACGAAATAACTGCAAAGCGGGGCGATACGTTCCGCGTGTCCCACGGCCAACCGTTTCGGTGTGACCTCACCGAAGAGCAACAGCAGCAGGGTGAGAAGCGGTACGCAGAAGATTTCCGCGTAATCGGGCGTCAACCTGTCGAGCGTCAAGTAGCCGATACTGGCGATTGCGAAATTGACGAAGGAGTTGCCGACGAGTAGGGTAGATAAAACCGTCGATGGCCGTTTCAGCAATCCTTCCAACCGTTCTCCCGCAACCGGATTCCGCGTCTTGATACGCTGCACCTGCATCGCCGAAAGCGAAAACAGAACCGTCTCGCTTCCGGAGAAACACGCCGAAAGGACGAAAAGTGCAAGGAGGACCAGCAGCGAAAAGATCAGCGAGAGTGTCGTCATGGCTTGGCGACTTCAGAGGCCGACGCGACATCATCGACCAGCAACTGCGTCCGGTGTCCGCTGTTGAGAGTCTCCACCTCCATATCCTTGATCATCCACCGGTCGTTCATTTTCTTCACACGCTGTACCCAAAATTTACGCACGGGCGCGCCCTGCGGCCCGAGTTGTTCCGCCTGCATGATGCAACGGAGTTTTCGGTCCACCCACACACGTACGCCGGTGCAACCGGGGATCGGTTGCGGCGGGGTCGTGATCAGGATATCGCAGTCGCGCCCGTTACGGCTGTCGCCGCGCGGCACGTTGTCAAAACGCGCGTCGGGCCACCAGAGAAAGTCCAGCGAGAGGTCGAGCCAAGTGATGTCCGTGCCCATGATGCGACTGGAGTAGTTCGGATCCTGTACGCGCTTTTGTTCCGGACCGTTGAAAATCGCGATTTGCGAGACAGTTTCACTCGGACGGGTGAGTACGGCCCGCTGCAGAATCGCGTCACCCGACTTGTTAAGCAGGAGGATTTCCGCGCAGGGGGGCGTCGCACCCCAGTCCAGCATCAGCTTGTACGGAAACCGCTCCAGCACGATTCCGCGCGCCTTGCGCATACAAATCTCGCCGGTGAGAATCAGCTTTTCCGTCGGCAACAGCCGCGTACAGGCGCGTAGCGTCTGCACGGCGGTCAACTGTTCCTCGATCTCTTCTTGTTGCGTGGCTGACGGCTGCACGGTTTCTTCCGCGAGGGAAGGCAGGCACAGCCCGATCACCAAAAGTGCGATACAAACAGGTTTCGTCATTTCTGTTCCCGTTCTCCTTCCCCGTCCGTTACGACAGGATGTTCTCCCCGACCGAATAGAGGATCGTTCCGGTCTGCCCGTCGGCGATGCAGAAGGATTCCGGGTGGCGGTGGAGTTCCGACTTGAAGGTCAGGCGACCGCTGTATTGGCGCTGGAGATCGACCAGAAACGCCTCGTCCGCCGTGCGCAGACGCTCCAACACGCTGGGCGCGACTACGATCTGCAGTTCGACAGAGGTGTTTCCCTCTGCACGTTCCTTGCGCATGAGGGCGGCGATCTGCCGCTGAATATCCACGCTGAGCGCGAGAGGCGATTTGATCAATCCGTGTCCCTTGCAGTACGGGCAGTCGGTGTAGAGCTGGGAGAGCAGGCTGGATTCCTGCCGCTGGCGCGTCATCTCCATCAGTCCGAGTTCCGAAATTTGCAACACGTTGGTACGTGCGCGGTCACGCTTGAGCGCGTGTTTCATCGCCTTGTAAACCGCGTTCTGGTGCTTGCGCGATTTCATGTCGATCAAATCGACGACGACCAGACCGCCGATATTGCGGAGACGGAGCTGCCGCGCAACCTCATCGACTGCCTCCAAGTTCACCTCGACAATCGCGTCTTCCTGCGATCCCTTACCGCGATGGCGTCCCGTGTTCACGTCAATCGCGATCATTGCTTCGGTCTCATCCACGACGAGGTACCCGCCGCTCTTCAGGTTCACCTTGCGGCGGAACGCCTCGGCCAGCTGCCGCTCCACGCCGTAGTAATCGAAGATCGGTTGCTCGCCGTCGTAATGCGTGATGATCTTCTTGGCGTGGCGGGAGATGCGGCTGGCGACCTCGCGGATGCGGTTGAAGGACTCTTCGTCGTCGATCGTCACGCGATCCACATCCTCGGTCAACCAGTCGCGCACGACGCGCTCGATCAAATCGGGCTCCTCATAGACGCAAGCGGGTGCCTTGAGCGTACGGATGTTCTTCTGCAACATATTCCACTGCTCCCAGAGACTGCGCAGGTCACGCACGAACGCGCGCTTGTTCGCATCCTGTCCGGCGGTACGCACGATCAACCCCGCATTGTCGGGAAGCGGGAGACGGTCGAGAATCTTCTTCAGGCGACGCCGCTCTTCCGCATCGCCGATCTTGCGGGAGACGCCTTTCAGGCTGGTGTCCGGCATCATCACGAGATACCGTCCCGGCAGACTCAGGCTCGCGGTCACGCGGGGACCCTTCGTGCTGATCGGTCCCTTGGTGACCTGCACGACAATCTCCGTGCCGGGCGCGAAGCGCTTCTGCACCTCCTCGTTCGTCAACTTGTGACGACGCGGACGGCGGTCGGAATCGTCATCCTCGTCCAAGCGGCTGTCGTCATCGGGCACCATGTCCCAGTAGTGCAGGAAGGCGTTCTTCTTCAGACCGATATCGACGAACGCGGCCTGAAGGTCGTGCTCCAGATTCTGGATGCGTCCCTTGAAAATGCTGCCGACCAGACGTTCCTGCGTCGGATGCTCACACTGGAACTCCTCCAGCCGACCGTTCTCGATTACGGCAACGCGTGTCTCCAGCCGCTCGACATTGATCACGATCTCTCGCTTCGTTTCCTTCTTCTTGAACAAATCCAATAGCATCACAATACCTCCTAAAACCTTTCTTCGGGTTCATGCCCGAATACGGATACGCTTTGGACGATTCCCAGCATCACCATTGCGGTGAAGAGGAAGGTACGCCCGTAACTGATGAACGGCAATGGAAGCCCGGTAATCGGCATCAGCCCGATCGTCATCGCAATGTTGATAAACATGTGCGAAAAGATCAGCGTCATGACGCCGACGCAGTACAGCCTTCCCGTGTCGTCCTGACACCGGTACGCCACTCCCATGCCGGACACCAACAGTCCGAGGAAGAGCGACAACACAAGCAACGATCCGGCGAACCCCTTCTCTTCGGCCAAAACAGAAAAGATGAAGTCGTTCGTCGAAATCGACGGCGGAAGATACCCCAGCGAATACTGCTCTCCCTTGAGGTATCCCTTGCCCCAGAATCCACCGGACCCGACTGCGATTTCGGACTGGTGGCGATTATACCCGCTCCCGTGCAGATCACGGTCCGGGAAAAGAAAGACTTGCAAGCGCCTGACTTGGTGCGGACGGAGGCAGGTGGCGCGAATCAGCCGGTCGCGACGCTCTTGCGGAACGTTCGGGCGGTCGGCGTACCAGATGACGCTCAAAAGCGTGGCAACCAGCAGCGCGCCCGTCAGGAAACAGCTCCACACCACACGCGGACAGACCTTTGCGGCGAAGAGCATGGCAAAGACCGTCGGGAAGAGTACCAGCGCAGTTCCGAGATCCGGCTGCAGGAGAATCAATGCGCAGGGGGCACCGACGATCGCCAGCGTGAGCAGGAACGCGCCCACGCCACGCTTGGCACCGGGACGTCCATAGAGCCGGGCGAGGACGAGAATGATCGCGAACTTCGCCAGTTCGCTCGGTTGGATTCCGAAAAGCCAACGCCGCGCACCCATTGTCTCGCTACCAATCAACAACACCAGTACGAGGAGTCCGAGTGTCGTCGCATAGAAAATCCACCGCCACCGGAAAATCGCACGGTATGGATAGCAAGCCGCAAGGAAGTACGCGCCCAATCCCAGTATGCCCATCACCGCATGATGCAGATAGAGAACGCGCAACGACTGGTCCTCACGAATGGAACAGGCGCTATAGACGAACAGGACGCCGAGGACGATCAGGATCACCATGCAGACAATCATCGTCGGACTCATCTTCCGGATTTTCCTACGAAGGCCGTTCAGCATCGCGCGCCTCCTTGCCTATAACTTAGAGCCGCCAGAGGCGGCAATGACGAGTGACGAATGACGAATGACGAGTGACAGGCGGCGGAACCGCCAGATGAGAAGCGGGGAAGCTGAGAGGCAAGCCGCCAGAGGCGGCAGTGACGAGTGACGAGTGACGAGATGCGGTGGCTTTCTAAGTTATCCCCATGAAGGATTCCGCGTTCGTGCGGGCGGGAGGTTTGTGTTGTCCCCGTCTCTTCGGGCTCTGGCGCAGGAGGCGCAGGAGTCGGTTGCTCGTCGTCTGTGTGCGGCTCTTCTTCCTCGCGGTGTACCGGCACTTCGCCGAACGCTTCGGCAAAGACGCGGTAGGCCATCGGCGCGGCCGTCTTGCCGCCCGACTCGCCGTTCTCCACAACAATCGCCAGCGCCAGGCTCGCCTCCGAATCGTAGGGCGCGAAGGCGATCACCCACGTGTTCTTGTGGCGTTCCCCTCGCACGTCGAACTCCGCCGTTCCCGTTTTCGCGGCGACCTGAACGGCGATTTCTTGTTTCGTCTCGTAGTTGGTCTGCGTGCGTCGTCCCGTGCCGAGTGTCGCGACATCGCGCATTCCGGTTCGCACGAGATCCACCGCGTGTTTCGGCCACTGCGTCGGTACGCCCTGTTGCGGAATCGCGTCATAACGGTTCCAGACGGACGGCGTGTGGAGACGCAACTGCGGCTTCATGCGCGTACCCCCGTTCGCGAAAAGCGAACTGACGAAAGCCATCTGTAACGGCGTGGTTAGCAACAGCCCCTGACCGATCGAGATGTGGCAAGTGTCGCCCGCATTCCACTTCATTTTCATGCGCTTCATCTTCCAGTCTGGCGTTGGCAGCAGACCGCTGTCCTCGGCGGGCAGGTCGATGCCCGTCGCCACTCCTAGTCCGGCACTCTTCGCGGCGCGGTAGATCGCATCGTAACCGATCGTATAACCCATGTTGCAGAAAAAGGCGTTACAGGACTGTTCGATTGCCTTGCGCAGTTCAATCGGTCCGTGTCCATATCCGTCCCAGCAACGCAGTTTCATCGGTCCCAGTGTGTATATGCCTTGACAATCGTACACGGCGTGGGGCGAGTAGCCGGACTGTAAAGCGGCAAGCGCGGTGATGGTTTTGAAGGTACTGCCCGGCGCATAGCGACCCTGAATCGCGCGGTTCAGCAACGGTCGTTGCGGATTCTCGTTCAGACGTTTCCAGATACCCTCGCGCAAGATGGGAACGAATTCGTTTGGATCGTAAGAGGGGGCACTCGCCAACGCCAGAATTTCGCCATTGCGGGGATCGACCACGGCGCCCGCGCCACAGTAACCGCGCAGAGCCTTTTCCAGCGCCTCCTGCAACCGGCAGTCGATTGTCAGGTAGATGTCTTTTCCGGGAGTTGCCGCCACATCGTTGAGAACCATGTTCTTGTAGCCGCGTGCATCGACGCGAATCAGGCGACCACCCGCAATTCCGGTCAAGTCTGCGTTCGCTTGCTTCTCCATGCCGGCTCGTCCGACCATCTCAGGGAGGAAATAATGGACTTTCTCTCCGGGCAACGGTTTCGGTTTGTCTCGTCCCACATAACCCAGCAGATGATTCGCCAACGTTCCTTTCGGATAACGCCGTTCAGGCTGGACGTAGATGTCCACCTCGGGAAATTCGTCCGCATGGGCTGCCCACCGCGCCAGAGTCTCCTGCCCGATGTCCCGCCACGCCAACAACGGCATCGGCAGACTCTGCATCACGTGGTTCGTCACCTGCGCATAGGAAACCATGCGCGGTACGCCGAGAATGACGGCGAAACGGTCGATGCTCTGGTTCACCGCGTCGATGGTTCGCGTCCACTTGCCGCGCCGACGCAGTTCCTCCACGTAGTAAGCGATACAGTAACTGGCGCGATTGTCCGCGAGACATTCTCCATTGCGGTCGAAAATCCGTCCGCGTGCGCCCGGCACTTGGACGCGACGGATGCTCTGTCGCCGCAAATCCGCAGAGAAGTTGTCCGTGCGCACGACCTGCACGTCCCGCAGACTGAAGAGCAGGAAGAAGATCCCGATGACAAACACCAGGCAAACGGCGAGGATCCGCCAGTTATCGGTCAGTTTCTGTCCAGATGACTCCATGATCCTCTTCTACCGGACGAATCCGGCCTGACAGGCGGTCGAAGAGACCGCTCAGTGAAAACCCCACTACGCCGGCGACGATCCCAGCCGGGATCGCCTGCCCGCAACGAATCAGGAGCTGCATACCGCCCAAAGGCTGCTCGGCTCCCAGCCAAATCTTCATCCACACGATCTGCCCGAACGAGGCGACTGCACTGAACAGGATGCCGTACAGCCATCCGCGAGAAGGGACAAACCGTTGGAACGCCCGGATCGCGCCGTACACCAGCAACAGATACATTGAGGTGCAGAAGAGCGTCAGACCGCTCAGCGCGTCCGTCAACATCCCCGCCCAAAGTGTGCAGACGATCGCCTCATCCACAGGACGCGTCATCTGCATACGGATTGCGACGGCGGTGAGGAAGAAGAACTTCACCTGCCACGATTCCGTAACCGGGATCGTTACCTGAAGGAAGGCCGCCAACAGAAGGCAGATGACGGCAGAAAGAATCTGCAAGCCGTTCCGATTGTTCACGGTGCCTCCTTTGGACGTGTCGGTGCCGTTCCTTTCCCGGATTCCGAAGATTGCAGGAGAAAAACCTCCGTCAAGCTTGCGAAATCAACAGCCGGAACAACCTCTCCTTCGCGGGAAAGCCCCGTACTGTCGATCTGGCTGTCCAGCAGCCAACCGAGCGTCAGTCCCTTCGGGAAGACGTGTCCCAGACCGGATGTGACCACCCGCGTACGCGGCGGCGGGACGAATTCCATCTCCAGATAACGGAGGCGCAGCGGCTCGACGACATAGAGCAACTTCAGCGAGAGGTCGTCCGTTCCCGAACGCGTGCCGCCGCCGTACAGGATTCCGCGCGCGGTTCCCACGTCCTCGCCGTGCAACTCCAGTTCCGCCGCGATCCGCGAATTCGGATCGGTCAGCAGCATGACGTCGCACGTGTGCGCGGAGACTTCGGCGACGCGTCCCACCACGCAGTCGGGCAGCACCACGGGGTCGCCCCGCTTCACTCCGTGAAGCGAACCTTTTCCCACGCGGATACTCTGCCAGACCCCGGCGGCACCTCCGTGCGACAACACGGGCGCGGCCTGCCAGTGAGTGCGGGGCGGTGGTGGGAAATCCAGAAGTTTGCGGAGGCGCGCGTTCTCTTCCTCCAGTTCGCGGGATGATGAGATCTCCAGACGCAGGGTGGCGAGATTCCGCTCCAGATGATGAATTCGGGAAGCATACTCGGCACGATGGAATACTGCCTGGGCGCGCGTGAGAATCTCGCGGTTGAACCAGCGCTTCAGATTGTCGAACGGGAACTGGACCTCATGCGACAAAGCACGAACGCCCGGTCGCCACAGCAAAATCGCCAGCAGCGACAGCGCACCCATCCATATCCATACTTTCGTCCGCTTCGTAACTCATCTCCTCCGACCGGGGGAGGGGAACTGCGGGAAAGAAACCAATCGCGTTAGTGGCCGAGCTTCGACTTGGCCAAAAGATTCAACTCGTTCAGCACAACTCCCGTCCCTTCCGCGACCGCGCTGAGCGGGTCTTCGGCTAGCGTGACGGGCAAACCCGTTTGCGAGGCGATTAGCTTGTCCAGCCCGCGCAGCATCGAGCCGCCGCCGGCCAGTACCAGCCCACGGTCCACCAAGTCCGCGGACAATTCCGGCGGACACTTTTCCAGTGTGATCCGCACGGCATCCACGATGGATGAAACCGGTTCCTGCAACGCATCCCGGATTTCCTCCGAGGTGACGGTCAGGGTCTTCGGAAGTCCGGCCACCAGATCGCGCCCCTTGACTTCCATAGTTTTTTCCTCGCCCATAGGGTAAGCTGAACCAATGGCGATTTTGATCTCTTCCGCGGTTCGCTCACCGATCATCAAATTGTACACCCTTCTCATGTAGCTCACGATGCACGAGTCCATCGAATCTCCGCCAACCCGCACACTGCGCGCATACACGATACCGGACAGCGAAATCACCGCGACCTCGCACGTGCCGCCGCCGATATCCACAATCATACTTGCCGCCGGATCCTGCACCGGCAATCCCACGCCGATCGCCGCCGCCATCGGCTCCTCGATCAAGAACACCTCGCGCGCACCCGCATGGCGCGCCGCCTCCTGCACCGCGCGCTTCTCCACCTCCGTGATGTCGCTCGGCACGGCCACGAGTACACGGGGACTCATCAGTCGCGTGGAGTGAACCTTGCGGATAAAGTAACGGATCATCGCCTCTGTAATGTCGAAGTCCGCAATCACGCCGGATTTCATCGGACGAATGGCGACGATATTGCCGGGCGTACGTCCGAGCATCAGTTTCGCCGCTTCACCAACCGCCAGGATACGCTTCGTTCCTTCTTGAATGGCAACGACGGAAGGCTCGCGGATGACAATCCCGCGGTCTTTGACATAAACCAGCGTATTCGCGGTACCGAGGTCAATACCGATATCGCTGGAAAAGAATGAAAGCCATTTAGCTAACATTTCGCGCACTCTCCCCTATCGGACGAAACGAACCGATTTCTTGTTCAATCTCTTGTGAAAGTGTTAGTATCCCCGATTTTTTGAAATTGGTCAAGCTCAAATTCAACCTTTTCGAAAATCGGGCGCATTTGCGTTTTTCACCACCTGTTCAGCTATCGCTTGAAAAAGAAAACAACAACTTCGCTACACGAAGTAGTGACGAGTGAAGAGTAAAGAGTGACGAGATACGGTAGTTTTCCAAATTATCCTCATGAACGTTCCCGCCCCAAATAGTCGATCCCATAACGGCAACGGGGCAATGATACCAGATGATTGTCGCGGTAAAGGCAAAGGAAAGGCGATGTGCGGACCGGTTGGTCCGCATACCTCTTTCAGTTGTTGTATTCAGGTTGTTACTGTTGTTTCCAAAATCCTCTCGTACACATGAGATGGGTGAATTACGCAGATGCGCCCCGAAAATCAAAGTGGATTGCCGATGGGCAGGTCGCGATCGCATTGGCATCGTCGCATGGGACAATCGGGGGCTGACATACCCCACCTACCCAGCTTATTCCGCTTAACATACTTACCCAGCTTAACTGGCTTAACCCGCTTAACACGCCTGTTTGTCCTTACAGCGGCACCTCGTCGCAGATCCAGTGGGTTGCTTGGACATTCTTGGCACGGAGGCGTTGGGAGAGGTCTTTTTGCTTTTCGACGGACATCACGCAGGTGACGACCACCTCATCCACCTTCTCGGCGTCGATAATCGCCTCCATTTCCTCCCCCGTTCCCAGAACCGCGTATCCTGCGATCAACCGTCCGCGCAGTTGCGGATCATCGTCGAGAATTCCGAGGATCATGCGGTGGTTGTCGATGACCGCCTCCTTGCGGCTGTAAAGTTCACGCAGGAAACCGCGCAACCGCAACCCGCCGCCATAGACGAGGATTCGTTTCGTGGTCAC
Organism: Kiritimatiellia bacterium; assembly: GCA_017544725.1. Lineage (GTDB taxonomy): Bacteria > Verrucomicrobiota > Kiritimatiellia > RFP12 > UBA1067 > RGIG8368. Next base: position 4,504 of record JAFYDR010000032.1, on the reverse strand, counting down.
CTGATCGGTGAGGACGTTCCGGCTGAAGATCTGCATGAAGGAGACCGCGCATTCCTTGAGCGAGCGGATAAAACAGAGCGAGAGGATGGAGGTACAGGCGAAGAGGAAGGTGAACCGGATCAAGTGGTAACGGTCGCCCTGCCATAGCCAGATGATACCCAGGCTGACGATTGCCCCCAGAATGATGGCGGTCGCCAGTACGATGTAGTCGCGGATTTGCGCCCTCGACCAAATCCGACGATAAATCTTGGAGATGGAAAGGCTGATAAAGGAGGGTGCGACAAAAATCGGGAGAACCTGCAGGACGGTCATTCGGGAGATCGGTTCGTCAATCGTGATGAACCATGCGAGGAACCAGCACAGGCAGAGCAGGATCATGTCAATGCTGATTGCGAGCGGGATTTCCAAAAAGCGGCTTCGTTTCATTCTCCCCGCCGAGATCAGTTTTCCTGTGTCGAAGAGTTCGATGCATTCGAAGTTGCGGATCACGACGATCGTGGCGGTCACGAAGGCGAGGAAGAAAAGCCCCGGTGCGCGGTTCTTCATCAATACCCCACCCAATCCGAGGAAGGTGAAAAGAACCGCCAACAGGTAGAGTGTGATCGCGACTTTCCGCTGGTTGTTCATTAGCCGACGGAGGAGTCGGTGGTGGAGGTGATCCTTGTCCGGCTGCATGACGCCTTCTTTGCCTTCTTTGCTTCCGCGCACTTGGTCGAGAATTCGCTGTGGGAGGAAATGGCGTACCGTCCTGCGCCAAATCGCAAGGAAAGTGTCGAAAATCGGGACGCCCATCACCAGCAACGGCATTCCAAGGGAGGTCATTAGCTCTTTTCGCGATCCGGTCAGCAACGGTAACGTGGCGATAATCATGCCGAGGAACATGCTTCCCGTGTCTCCCAGAAAGACGGATGCGGGATGGAAATTGTACCGGAGGAAGCCTAGGCAGGCACCTGCGAAAACAATGTAGGGTAGGGTTGAACTGCTATTTCCCGTAAAGAATACGGATCCTGCCAGACCAATGGCGGCAATTAGTGCCAACCCTGTCGCCAAGCCGTCCAGCCCGTCGATCAGGTTGAAGGCGTTGATTGCTCCCACAATCCAGAAGACGGTGACGAGATAGTCCAACCAAGGTGGGAAGGCGACAACGATACCCTCGATACGGAATCCGAACACGAAGAGTAGGGAAGCGACTGCGATTTGTCCGATGAGCTTGACGAGCGGGGGGATCCCGCGATAGTCGTCGATGAATCCGACGGCTGCCAGCAAGAGCGAGGCGAGGGAGAGTGCCCCCAGCTTTTCAGTTGTCAACAGAAAGTCGAGTTGGGTTCCCTGCATCCAGACCAACAGCCAGAGAACAGCGAAAAACGCGATGATGATGGAGAGTCCGCCACCACGCGGAATCGGCGTCAGGTTGATGCGGCGCGAATCCGGCGTGTCCATCATGCCGAGGCGTATCGCCATCTTGCGGAAGACAGGTGTCAACCCCAAGGAGATGACGAGCGAAAGGACAAATGCGAGCAGATAACGGTATCCACTCGTGATGATGTGATTCGCCAGTTGCTGGACAGATTGGCAAAAGTCATTGCTGAACCATTGGAGTGACATGGGATCCTTTGTTTTTGTGGACAACCTCCGGGTAGAACTCTTGCAGGAATTCGCTGAGTCTCTTGCGCGACTCGGGCGTATCCACCGGAGGTGAAATCGTAAAAGCGAACATTGCCCAGCGGTTGATCCGGTTGTGGACAGACCGGTCCCACACATCCATCAGAATACGACGGGTGTGTGAGGAGCAGGTGCGGTTTTCGCTCTCAAACCAGTAGAGAAGGGTGAACGGTACGGAACCGGTCTTGATGGCATGGATGCAACGCGGGTGGATCGTCCTGCCGCCGAACTCCAAAGGAATCGTGCCTGCCTGTTCCATGGTGTACCCCTGCGACGGGAGACAGAATTCCGCCCGATGGATGCTACCTCTGCTTCGTCCCGAGATCACAACGTTGACGTTGTAACTGACGCCGTCAGGCGAGAGGTAGTTTCGTTTGTAGAGTTGCGTGTCGTCGGGCAGTTCCGTCTTCTCGCCCAGAGAGATGTGGTAGAGTTTCTTCCCGCATGCCGGGCATTTCCAGCTGCCGTCTTCCAGTTTCGCACCGCCGCTGGAAACGAGTTTGTTCTCGCCGAACGAGGCGAGGCAGGTTTCATTGTGGCAGAACCAAGGTGTCGTGCCCACATACTCGCCAACCCGATTCGGCAACGGCGTGTGGATGAATGTCGCCTCATTGAAGACAGGTTCTTGCAGAGTCTGCTGGAGGTAACAGGCTGTGCCGCCCAACACAGTCAATACTATCGTGACGCAAATCGTCCGTACCGTCAAATGATCGTCAGACGCGGAAATGGCGGGTACAGCCGCATCTTGCTTCTCGTCCGATCCATCCACCGTTGCCGGCGATTCCGCCTTGCCGATCTTGTTGAGTCTGTCACTGATCAACATGATCAAGAGAAGCCCGAAGAGAAAGATCGGGTATCCGGCGAGATTGTGGTAGTATCCCAATGCGGTCTTTTCTCCGCAGAGGACGGCCACGACGCAGATAGATATGATTCGCGCCATGTTCCCGAGAATCGCCACGGGGATGGAACAGAGGAAGAGTACCCATTTTTTCCAGAACGTTCGTTGGAAAAAATACGCCCACGCCGCCGTCAACGCCATGAGCGCAAAGAGCGAGCGAATACCGCTGCACGGTTCCGCCACATCCACGTTGAATTGCGAACCGGCCGTCGTACAGATGAGCGCAGTGCCCGATTGCTGGACTTCGATGCCGATTCCATTCAGGATGCCCGTTGCGATGAAGGAAGAAAAGATGCGGAGGTGAATGGTGAAGAAATCGATGAAGGATGAGACGGGAACGGTGAACAGCAGGTACGCCGCCGGGAAGAGGAGAAAACGCGCCGCTCCCAATCCCCACAGGGCGAATGGCACAGACCAGACCAAGCCGATGAACGCGACGAGCGCGATGCGGGTTTGTCCCCCGCGATAACCGAGAAACGCCAGGGCGAGAAAGAAGACTGCGCAGACCAACCCCAGCCAAGAGGCGTCTCCTTTCGCGGTCGCCCACTTGTCGCGTTGCTTCCAGATGATGAAGATCGAGACGAGCGGAATGACGTACCCGTGCGACATATCCTCGCGTGGGTCGGCGAACATGATCAAGACGTGATCGAACATCTGCCGGAAAAGGAAACAGGCGAAGACCGACAGCAATACAACGACACCCCATTTCACAAGATCGTTTCGAGACATCTGTTTCAAGATTCGCATGCTATCTCCACCTCTTGTGCGCCCACAGGTACTGTTCCGGATAGAGCCGGATCACTTTCCCTAGGCGCCTGTTGATTTCCGTCATGATCGCCATCGTATCCGCCGCATGATCGCCCGTTGGCTCGTAACGAATTGGATCGCCTGCGACGATGATCTTGTATTGGAATATTCCCACGCGGATGAAAGACCCGACCAACAACGGCGCGTGCGTCGCCAAGTGGATGCGTGCGGGGGATGTGTGGGTGCTGGCGGGACGCCCTAGGAAATCGACCATGATTCCCTGTTTCTTCCCCGCGTGCTGATCCATGATCAGTGTCATCGCACCTGCCTTCTTCTTCCATTCGTGCAAGACTTGGGAGGTGAACCCATGATCCTTATCGATAATCGTTACGTCGCCGCGAAAATGCTTCTTCTTCAAAAAACGTTGGACAAGCGGATTGTTCATCTTGCGGGCGACGGCGAAGAGCGGGCGGAAGCTGGAGAAGACTGGCACGGCCGCCTCCCACGTTCCGTGGTGGCCGGTAATAATCAGTACGGGTTCATCCTTCCTCCTTTCCATTGTCTCCAGAAAGGAGGGGGGTGCTTCGATCGTACAGTGGTTTCTCCAGTTCTCGGGGGTGACGACCTCGCCGATTTTCAACGCTTCGCAGATGTGTCCCGCCAAATGGCCGAATGCCTTCCTGCCGATCTCATCCGCCCGTTTCGGGTCGTCGGTGATCTTCGCCAGCAGGATGTTTTCTGTCGAGAGTTTCCGACGACTACGGAAGAGCGGATAGAGGAATTCTCCCAGTCCTGCGCCGAGCGAGTATGCTTTCCGCGCGGGAATGAGACTGTACAGCGCGATCAACAGACGGACCACGAGGTACGAGAAGAAGTGGAGGATCATTTCTCTCCCCCCGAATCCGTATGCGCCCGGTGACCTTTCCGCACGGTGGCGAGTTTCTGGTGGAAGAAAGCGCGCAACTCGTCGAGCTTGCGCAACTGCAAGTCGAGCGCCCAAAGCGCGAAACTCCACTTTTTCTGGAACCCGTAGGCGGCTGGCAGGTGCGGATTGAACTGGTCGAACTGTTCGCGTCGCGACGAATAGCACCAGTGCATGGCGCGCGTCTTGAACTCGAACCCGTCGAAGAACTGTTCCTCCAAATCGGATAACGTAACGGCGGCGCGATGCTGCAACCAGAACTCATGCAGGGTATT
>JAFYDR010000031.1 GCA_017544725.1 Kiritimatiellia bacterium | reverse complement strand
TGACACGCTTAACCGGCTTAACACGCTTTTCCCGCTGGGCGGCTTCGCCGCCCTACGAAGTTATAGGCAAGCTCCCCGCCCGCGCCTCGCTGCGGGAATGTTCATGGGGAATAACTTGTCGGTTTCTTCAACCAAAGCATCGTCGTTACACAGCGGACGCGACGGAGCACGTCCCTCCCATTCGTCACTGCAACCTCTGGTTGCTTACTTCTCAGCCTTTCAGCTTCCCCGCCTCTCAGCTGGGCGGCTTCGCCGCCCAGTTATAGGCAAGATACGGTAGAGCACACCTTCTGGATGAAAACGGTAGCACCCCGAAAGAAGGAGTTCACCACAGGGCGTATAACCGGGAACGGGAGAAACGAGGTATGCCTTCCTTCCTTCGGAAATACCATCTAAAAGCGACTTCATCTCCTTTGGAGAAATCCGATCTTGGAAAGAAATGATTCGTCCGCAAAGCGGATGTCCGCCTGCAACAAAGGCCTGCAAAGGTGCCGCCGCAGTATTGTCCGCCACGATTATGTCGTTCGTTCCCAACCGCATATCCGCAACCGACTCAATGAAGCGCTTTGCGGAATTTTCCGTGTGTTTCCACGGGAGGATCCAATACGAGGCCTCCTGACGGAACGGAAGCTGACGCATACGGTTCATTCCAAAATCGTGAAGCGTCAACGCCTTCGCCAAAACCAGAGGTACAAGTATAGAAAACGAGAGAGAAAGAAAAGCATATTCTATCGTTCGAGAAGGGGCAAGTTTCATCCGTTCCACGCCGAGTCCGACCCAGACACTCAGCAGTGCCGCCGTAGGCAGAATGAAAGTGGCCTGATCCGGAACGAAGTACCGAACCCAAAAGAGGAAATGAAGGATGGTCAAACACACAAGAACGATCCGAAAGACTCGATTCTCTCCCCTGCCCTCTTCCCCCCCGTCCTGAACAGTGCGAGTGACGGAAGCGATAGCAAACAACCATGCCGGATTCAGAAAACCGATTCCTACCAACGCAAGGTTTGACAGGACCAGCCGCCAGCGTACAGGTCCCGTGCCCATAACGACCGACTCGAATTCACGCCCGAACAACAAACTCTTGACCGTCTCCCAAAACAGCCCTGTTTCCCTCCATTCTTCCCCGAAGAGAAAGAGCAATGGTGCCGCCCCTACACACCACCCAACACTGCCAGTCAGCGCACCCACCCAAAGCCTACCGCGACTACGGAGGAGATACCAAATGGCAAAAGGTACAAGTACTGCCAGATCCAAAAAGGCGAAATCGTGAATCGCAGCATGCATCCCGTTCGCAAGAAAAAGAATCGCCATCCAACGCAATGGGTGAGATGTCTCCAACAGCCGCACCACACAGTACAATTCCACCGCAAGACAGGCCAGCGACCATGTATAGACCTCTGCCATGCTGGACATCCACCAAACCATCTGCGAAAAACCGAGAACCGTCACCGCAATCCAGGCGCCGACATAGTGTCCCGTCACACGGCGAATGCAAGAAAAGACGAACGCAAGCGCAACGGCCATTCCCAAACCGCTGGCGAAATTAATCGCATAGACCCTTCCGGCAAAGGTGGTTTCAGGATTCGCGCCCAAGAGACGAAACAACCAAGATGTTGTTACCGAAAGTGCTTGAGCAATCGCGATATACAATGGATGGGCACGCGCAATACCAGATGACCAGCGGTAATCTCCTGACAAAACGCGGAATTGGAACTCGCCGCTATCCTGCCAACTCAACCCACGTTGCGCAGTAAGGGAATAAATCAAGAGAAAAAGCACGAACACACCCAAAGCACAGGCAAAACAGACGCGCCGATTGTTTTTCTCTGTCATTCTGTGAACCTAAAAAGAAGGGGCGCGACCAAAACCGCGCCCCGGATAATGCAGGAAAGTTAGACCGTTCTCTTCGCGTAACGGAAGGATGCCTTGCCCCAGTTTAGAAGCTTTTCCGTAACGGCCTGCGTATAGGCGGCGCGACGGTTCTGGTAATCCAGATAATAGGCGTGTTCCCAAACATCAACGCAAAGTAAGGGTTTTACGTCCTTCTCCGTCAACGGAGTCTCGGCGTTGGAAGTCGATTCAATCACCAGTTTGCCATCGCGCACGAGCAACCAGGCCCAGCCGCAACCGAACCGCTTGTTCGCCGATTCAGCCAAAAGGCGCGCACAGTTCTCCACACTGCCAAACGTCTTCACAAGAACCTCAGACAATGCCTTCGATGGCTTGCCACCGCTTCCCGCTGGTGCCAACGAATCCCAGTAGAACGTATGGTTCCAGATCTGGGCAGCATTGTTAAAGAATGCGTCCGCTTGGTCAGCCTTGGCGGCAACAATGATCTCCTCGAGTGTCATACCCGCGTATTTCGATCCCGGCAACATTTTGTTCAACGCGGCGACATATCCGGCGTGATGCTTCCCATAGTGAAAACTGATTGTCTCAGCCGAAATGACGGGTGCGAGTGAATTCTCGGCAAAAGGAAGTTTCGGCAACACGATGATACGGTTCTTCGGTTTCTGGGGCGTCTCCTCTTGCTTCGGGGCTTCGGCTCCGATTACGGTCGCCGCCGCCGCAACACCAGCTGTTTCGATAAAAGTCCGTCTTGAGATTGTATCCATAAAACCACGCTCCTTTTCAGGCAACTCGTCACAAGTCCGATTTCAATTGCCGTTACGCCGACTAGCATAGCGTCTTTACCCGTCTTCCGCAACCTAAAATTTCATGTCATTTGCTATAGGCGCATCTGTGTAATTCACCGTCGCCTTCTAAAATAAAAACAACAACTTCGCTGCGCGAAGCAGTGTCGAGTGAAGAGTGACGAGTGACGAGATGGTGTATGTCTCGTGTCCCATGTCGCGTGTCGTCCGATAAGACGGCGAAGAGATCGTCGCTATTCTTGTCATCGAATGTTGTGTCGCCGCTACGCGGCTAGGGTTATTGGGTTTGACTCGTCGGGGGTTCCACCTTGCTTCACCCCCGCCTGTAATCTGTCGCCGCTATGCGGCTTTGGGGGCGCGACCGTAGTAGGACTTCAGACTTCTGCTTGACACGCTTATCCGTT
>JAFYDR010000030.1 GCA_017544725.1 Kiritimatiellia bacterium | reverse complement strand
GCATCTGCGTATTTCACCATCGTCTTTTGAAAATGAAAACAACAGAAACAACTTAAAAAACAACTTGTCTTTAGAGCGCGGGCTAACTCGCCCGCGTAGCACACGGCGGCTCTCCATAGTGGTAAGTTACAGACGAAGGAGAGGCGATGCGCGGACCGGTTGGTCCGCGCACCTCTTTCAAATGTTGTCTTCAAGTTGTTCTGGTTGTTTCCAAAATCCTCTCGTGCGTACGGAATGGGCGAATTACGCAGATGCGTCCTGCGGGCGTCGGCGGGCGCCGCCGAGACGGCGATCACGAACGAGAGCCGCCGGGACGGCGGCTCTCCATTGCGCGTTCTGTGCGCGAGCTTACCATGCCCGCGTCCCCGGCCTACTTAAACGGGGCGAGGATGCCGCCTTGCGGCGAGGCACGGAAGATCGTGCTGGACGGAGGGGCTGGATCGGCGGGAGGGGGACCATCCGGACGGCGCACACAGCAGCCGATCTGGATCGACCCGAAGTCGCCGGAAAGCAGAGTCGCATAACTGATCTTGGGCAACACCTTCGTGATCTGGATCGTCCCGAGCGGAATTTCCATCTTGCCAAGGCTCTCTCCGTTCACCGGATCGAGAATCTCTTTCCCGAAGGTATAGACGACCATCGTCTCGCCCGGACTCATGGACTTGCCGCCCTGATTGATCACGATCATCTTGGTGGCCTGATCCACATCCGCGACCAGGAACGGCAGGATGTTGCTCATCATACCATCGGCAATGTCGGAGGCCGCCAGTTGCATCAGCACCTGCGCAGTTTCGTCGGCAGAGCGTCCCCCCGCCGCAAGCGCGGAGTCAATGGTGATGGTATCCGCCCATTTCAGCTGCCCCGTGGGGGCGAGCAACACACGGTAGGAAACCGAGCAGACCGGTGCGTTCGGCGTGGCGGTACTCTGTCCCGTGTAGGGATTCATGACGCCGGTCGGCGTCTCCATGAACGTCACCTCCGCGCAGAGCAGGTAATCCGTCGCGAGCAACTGGTTGAGGCGTCCGAAGTCCTGCTGGGAGGCGTTCGGACCGGAGATACGGGCGAGTTCCGCCTGGACTTCCGTGTCGTACTTGCGGTCCAGCATCGTGAACTTGCGCGTCTGCGTCAGCTGCTCCGCCAGCGCGTTCTGGAGCATATCCAGCAACACACCGGTCTGGAATTCCTTGCCCGACACGAACGCGGTCTTCTGCTTCGTCATGAACGGCGAGATCGCCATCCGGCGACGCAGGTTGGGATCGTTCCCGACGATATACTGCCCGTAAATCCGGACAGAAACCGTCGATTCCCACTTGCCGCTCTGCGGATTCTTTTCACACGAAACGACGTCGAATCCCTGAATCACGCCCTTGGCATCCAATGCCATCTGCTGCTTGAGCGAATCGGAGATCGAGAACGAGCTGGTCTCCTGCTGGGTGGTAATCTGCGAACGCTTCTGAATGTTCACATTCATCCCGCATTTCGCCATAACCGCCTTTTGGACCGCCACGGCGACCGCTTCCTCGGCCGTATTGCCGCTGCCTTCGACCGCTACGGTTTGGATACTTCCCTCGTTCTGGGCGAACGCCAACACGGCGGAGGACAGGGCAAGCGCAATCAGTTGATACAGTTTTTTCATTCTGGTCTCTCCTTTGGGCTAGAAGTCATAGTTCTTGCCGCGACGAATCCCGGCCGGGCCCGGCTGGTTGACTGCAGGCGCAGGAACCTGCACGGTCGGTTTCGGACGTTCGATGATACGCTTCATGGCTTCATACTGCCCGAAGCTCCACATCCGGACCACCACCGCCAGCTTGTGACCGTTGGCGGGATGCGTTACGACCTTCTTGCAGACCGTGCTGCGACCGATCATCGTGTCCTGTCCGGCGGTTTCCGCAGACTTCGACACGCGGTCGATGTACTCCTGGACCTTCGCTTCCGAGGGGACGCCGTTTTCGTCAAACAGGGCATCGCGGGTCTTGTCCTCGCTCTTCTCCGACTCCTTCAACAGGGTGATCGAGCTGTTGATGAACATGGTCAGGTTCTCGTTGGCGATCGCCTCAGCCTGTTCCATCGCATGATCCATCGCTTCCTCGGCCTCGTCCGCATCGGTTCCCGTGTAGGCGGAACCCCACTGTCCGAAGCTCAACAACGCGGGCGTGCCGTTCTTGTCGAAGAACATCCGGACACCAAACTGGGAAACCAGTTCATCGTCGTTCGGGAGAGCCTGTTCCACCGAGATGCCCGATTCCGGACGGGAGAGGAGCGGACGCTGCTTGTACCGCAGAGCCTCTGCGATCAGCTCGGTATCCGTTCCGCCACGCAGCACGACACCCACGGCGTACTTGCCGTTCTCCGTCCAGCCTTCGAACGTCTGAACCGCCAAAACGCCAGCCGATGCGCCTACTGCACGATCCATCGATTTCTTTACCATCGTATCCTGCAGGAGACGACGCTTCTCGACAACCGCTCCGGCAGGAACCTTGCCCATCTCGCGGAGCTTGGCATCCAGTTCCGCCTCTTGAAGTTGATCGGCCTTCTCTGCGATACGGTCCACCGTCGATTTGATATCGGAAGACGGCATCAACCGATTGGAAGAACGGTCGCTGAAGGTCTTCATCGACTGGTTCGCCGTTTCCTTGCCGAACTTATCCATGACATAGCCGAACAGGGCCTGCTGATAGGCGCGCTCATACGCCATCGAACGAGAACGGACGAAGTTCGGGTCATTCACATTCGCCATCACCCCGGCGATTCCCTTCAGGTAGATCGCGCCCGACGGGGTCGGTTCACCGAGTTTGATGCCCGTCTCTTGCAGATAGGCATCGATATCTTTGGAGACCATTCCCTTCGCCGTCGGCTTGACATGGGTGGTGACAGCCTGATTCACCTCTTGCACGGCCTCCGCTGGAATCTGCGCTTCCACCGCAGCAGCTGCCGCCGCGATAGCCTGGACGGGGGAGAGCGGCTGTGCGCCTTCTTGTGCGTATGCCATACTGGCCAACGCGGTCAGGGTAAACAGGGAAACAGACAAAACGTTTTTCATGCTTTGAAACCTTTCTTGTTACGTGTGCGAATGATTCGTTGATCGAATCACAAAAAACCTTGGTTCTCGTTCTTCTCAGCCACAGAACACACAGTCATCAGATACTCCTTGCAGTCGCTTAAAAGGTTAAAGGGGGACGGCATCCAATCTCCGACACCCGCTTCACTCTTTAACCAGTTAAACTTTCATCTTCCGTCCGGTGTATTCCGTAGTTTAGAAATGACCTCTCGTTAGTAAATCGCGTTCCGGTCGGCACGCTTGCCGATGAAGACGCGCTTCTGCCAAATCTCGACGCCAGTAGCGGTCTCGATCAGATGCAGGTTCAGATTGTACTCGATCTGCCGATCATGGTTGTCCATAAACAGCGTGCGCGAGGTGATTTCGCCGATCAACACCAGCTGAGGTGTCGCCGACGTCTGCGCGTACCGGGCGACATCCGGATTGAAGATCAGGCACTTGCCGCTATTGGTCAGCTCTTCGCAGAGACTGGTGTGTAACGCACCGGAAAGCGCACCGGTGTCACGTCCGCGGCTGGTCGTATCATCCTTGATCGGCATCACGTTGACGAGCCAACGCCCACCGTCCGTCCGCTGCAGACGCCCCACGCTCAACATGGAATTGACCGCCTTCGCGAGACTGCGATTGATGTCGCGGTAATCAAAACCGGCAATGGCTCCCGCCTGGTCGTTCATCTCGTCAATGTTGGTCGTCGGGGTACGGCACCCCGTTAACGCGGTCAACGCCACAAGCCCTGCAATCAAAAACATCTGTGTCTTCACTCTTTTTCTCCTTCCGTTGATGGAATATTCGCCATGTCGGCGAGATTTTCCAAATTATTTTCCCCATTCGATGTAAAGGCGGAAATTGCGGACGTCCGCGCGCGGGGAGGTCACCTTGAAGGAGGTAATCCCCTGCGGCATGATCGAGGCGAACTGCCACGATGAAACCAGCGAATCGAACTGAATCCCGTCGTCATCTACCCAAATGACACGATACTTGAACGGCAGGACGGAACGAGTCACGTTCTGCACCGTCGCCTGAATCGTCAAATGGTCGGAGAGTCCCGGCGCAACGCGCACATCGTTCACCACGAGCTGCCCCTTGATGTTGTCCGCCACGATGATGCGGGGATCCAGCGGCGGATTCTGCAACGGGGAGAGGCACCCCGCCAAGGTACCGGCCGTTCCAACGACCAGCAATCCGCGAATGAACTCTTTACGTGTGAATGTCTTCATCTTGTATCCTTTCTACTGCTTGTTTGAAAAGGTGATAAACTGGACGGATGGCGACGCCGGTTGCGCGGGATAGCGCACCACGACAATCGCGTTTTGGCATTGCGGCATCGGAATCGGGATCTCCCGGATGTCCGTCCGCAGTACCAGTGTCTCGCCCGGCTGGAACGGGACACGCTGGCAGAGTACGCGCTTCGGCAACGCACTCCAAGACCGCACGTCCGCCCCCATCGAGGCTGCTGCGTAAGCCGCCACGCCCACTTGGGCAAGGAACCAAAGCCCGCTGTTCTTGTCATCGCGCCGCGCAGCCTCCGCCAACACGATCTGCGGGAGCGTCCGCAAAATCAAGCGCACAACCTCGCGGGAAATCGCTCCCCGCATGAAGATGTCGAACTCGGTCTTCACCAGATGATCCACATCCATGATCTGCTCCAGTTCCAGCGGACCGGTTCCGCCCGCTGCGATCGAATAACGAGAGGAGGCAACCGAACGTCCGATCAGCTTCGGGAAGGCCATTCCCGTGTAAAGGATATGACGCTGCATCGGGATGAGCCCGAGCGGCAGGTGGATCTTCACCTCGTCGCGGATCGGGCACAACCCATCTTCTACATAAATCCACGCCTGACCTTGTGGCTTGACGCCCTTCTCGTACTCCGCAAAGTCGCGAGCCGCCAGTGCAGAATCGGGCAGGGATCCAGCAATCTGTTTCAAATCCCCACGCGCGTTATCGCCGTTCAGCCAACGGAAAACCCCGCGCACGTGGCTGGCGTAGGTGTTGAAGTAGTCGCTCTGGGACAACTGCGTGAGAACTTCCTCTTGGCTCACCTGAAGCCCACGGTCGTATCCGCATTTTTCCTGAATCGACGCAGCCAGTTCCGGCGAAGAGAGGATTGTCGCGCTCAGGCTGTTGTACTGCTCCTGCTTGCCCCGTGTGTGGGAATCCGCCTCATGACGCAGTTTCTCTTCCGCCTCGGCAATCTGCTTCCGGTAGTTGTCGATAAACTTGTCTTGCCATTCCCCGGCGCTATTCAGTTCCACGCGCGCCTCGTCGTATCGACCAGCGGATGCATAGTTCAATCCCTTGTAGAGGCTGCAGAAAATCCGTTCCTGTCCATATCCTTCATACGGATAGGTCAAATCGTTCGAGAGCGCCGCCACCGCATGGCGTCCACCTCGCGCCAAGGTAGATGAAGCATCGTAAAGGAGGAAACGATCCTCCGCACGCTCCAGCGCACTCAGGCTCTCCGGCAATTTCAGTTGCCACTGTTGTGCGCTCGCCTCGTGAAGCTGCCAACAGAGACCGTCACTGCGGTCATCCCTCGCCACATCCTTCACAACCGCTTCCGCAGCCGCATAGTTGCCCACGCTGACGGAGTTCGCGTAAGACTGCATCCGCTCCTTCGTTGTCATGCAACCGGTGAGCAGAGAAAGAGCAGTCGCCAAGGAAAGGGGCAAGATGAATGGAGTTCGCATGCCGGAGTCTCCTGTCGCCACCGACCGGAAGAAGCCGGACGGCGGCGACATTCGGTGAGATTAGAAGTGGCAGTTGATAATCGGGAAGAATGGCAGTTCCGAATTGGGGATGACGTTCACCAGTCCGATCTGCATTCCACGGCAGGAACGCGCGTAGTTCACCAGACCGATCTGCAATCCCTCGAAATTCTCCGAACCGTTGTACACGCCGATCTGGAGACCGCTCATCTGACGGGCGTACTCGAACGCACCGATCTGGATGCCGTCGCAGTAGTTGTTCACCACCTCAACCACACCGATCTGGATGCCGTATGCGTCGCACTTGTCCTGGATAATCGGCGCAATCTGGAGGGCGCGCGTGTTGCCGTTGACCACGCTGTACAACCCGCCGATGTCGATACCGTCCATATTCTCGACCTCGTTGTGCAGGAGGTTCAGGCGAAGGCCACCCACATCGACGCGTCCGGGCGGCAATTGCGCCGCGCCGACGATCCCGAGGACGAACGGCGTGTAGTAGCCGTGCCCGATCATCGGATGCGCTGTCGGCAGGTCACTCGCCGGTGGCACCTGATAGGTAGGCTGCACCTGATTGCTGTAAATAATCTGCGGCGCGGCGAAAGCCGTGCTGAAACCGCAAGCCAGAACAGAAAGAAAACCAATCAACCGTTTCATAACGCAATCCTTTCATAAGGTTTACAAACGTATATTGAGCCGAGGAAACGGAATTTCCAAAAAAATTCACACCTCTGCACCAAAAACGAAAAAAAGTATCGCACAGAACCATACCGTGGTCAAGTCCCATCCTCGACCGTAGCATCAACCCGAATATCCGCAATACGGAGTGCGGCCGTCCTGGCGGCAATGTTGCGAACGATACAGCCGCCGAGACGGCGGCTCTCCATAGGGGCTCGCACGATACGACATCCGAGACTGGCAGGACTAGCGAGACTGGCGGCTACCCCCGTCTCCATCGTCCCCATTGTCCCCATCGTCTCCATCGTCCCCGCTTCTCAGCCTCTCAGCTTCCCCGCTTCTCAGCTGGCGCGTAGCGCCCGCTGGCGGCATCAACCGCCTGTCAGCCGCCCTGTAGCATTTCCAGCATGACATTTCGCTCGGAGAGGGGGAGGTCGAGGTGGAAACGGTAGAAGATGCCGAGGAAACGGATCAGCCCCGTCCGAACAGTTTCCGGCTCCGTAATCGGAAAGGGTGCGGGCGCGTTACCCATACGAATCAGCAGTTTGCGGACTCCCTGATGCAGCTGCACCATGTTGTCTTGCCGATCCGTCCCCTGCCCTGCCCGATGTTCGCAGATAAAGCGTCCGGATGCCAACGAAAAGCGGAACCACGGGTGTTCTTCAGTGTGGCAAGTTGGACAGAGTGTCAAGTCCGGCATAAACCCGATCAGCCGCAGCAGATGCGTCTCATACCAAAGGAGGAGTCCCAGCCAATCCTGAGGTCTCTCCTCCGCCAGCATATCCAGCGTCGAGGATAGCAAACGGAAGACTGAATCGGATTCCTGCGCACCGACCGTACTGCGGGCTATCAG
>JAFYDR010000029.1 GCA_017544725.1 Kiritimatiellia bacterium | reverse complement strand
CTCGTCATAGACGAGGTCGGTTCCCGTGTTGGAGTAGAAGATTGTCTCCGAGACGGTGTCGTAGAGTCCGGCTCGTCCGCTTTTCAGGCAGGGCTTGAAGTCACGCACCAGCCGACGGGTACCGCTCTCGTCATCCTGCCAAATCTTCAGCCCGTAGCACTTTGCCTTCGCCATATAGTGCGGCGTATCCCCGATGTTGCAGGCGAAGAGGTAGAGGTTCACGCCGGTGTCCAGTAGATCGAAGACCGTTTGACCCCAATTCAGGTTTTGGCCATCTACAAGGTAGGAGGCTTTACAGGTGATGTTCGTTGTCGTCTCCGTCACCGTCTCCTCCACCTCGTTGGTCACGCCGGGGTTCTCCGGATCCTCCACGAGGTTTGTCACGACGTTCTCCGCCACCACGATGTTTGTGACCACGGAATAATCCGTCTCCACCTTGTATTTACGTCCGATTTCCCAAAAGTAGTTACGCGTTCCTCCATCATTATACTGGACCCAGTGGTACGTGCCATAACCGAGAGTAATCGTACCCGAGCCGCTGCTGTGCGCGAAGAAGACACGGCTTTCCGTACTGAGGCTTTCACGCGCGTCGAGGATCGACATATCGCCAAGCCCCGTCCACTCGAGCTGTATTTCCATCTTCGTTCCGTACCGGCCGCGCACGCCGACATCGACCGCCTGCTGTCCCGTCGCCTCCACGTACCGCAGGAAAGCGTCAGGCGTCTCCGCACAGAGCGACACCGCCAACCCCAGAATAAGGGCGAATGTCCCCCCCTGTACCCACGCTGTGTTCCACGTCAACCAACTAGATTTCCACTTCTTCATCATGCGAACTCCTTTTCTTCCCCGCGCCCAAAATGCAGAGACGATTGACCTCACAATAAACAAAGAAAAGTGTAGCACGAAAACATCCCTCGGTCAAATTCGATTTTTGGGGGCCAGGGTGTGGGCGCATCTGTGTAATTCACCCATCTCATGCGCACGAGAGGATTTTGGAAACAACATGAACAACCTGAATACAACAGCTGGAAGAGGTGCGCGGACCAACCGGTCCGCGCATCGCCTCTCCTTTGTCTGTAACTTGCCGCTATGGAGAGCCGGCGTGTGCTACGCGGGCGAGTTAGCCCGCGCTCTAAAGACAAGTTGTTTTTTAAGTTGTTTCTGTTGTTTTCATTTTCAAAAGACGACGGTGAAATACGCAGATGCGCCCCCAGTGTGTGGGATTACCTATATAACTTTGCGCAACGAAGCGGGGTAATTCCGTCGTTTGTCAGCGGGCTAGGATGAGGTCGGCGAGCTGCCGCCGCGCTTGGCGGAGTTCGGCGGGAGAACGCGAGAACTTCGTCATACTCTGGATGATGGTACGGCTGACCGCATCTGCCTTCTCCGCACCGTGCGCCGCTGCCTGTTGCAACCATTCGTAGTCTTCCACGCCGTCGCGCACCTGTGCGATGCGGATGGAGGAGAGGACACCCTTCTTTCCGGGATAGAGTAGGATGCCGTCGCCGGGCATGTGCAGTCCGTTTCCGGTCTTCCACTGCGGGAAGTAGCAGTCGTTCTCGTCGAGTTGTTGCTTCGGCCACCAGTTGACATGCCAGTAGAGCAGTCCGTCGGAGCGATAGAGGTGGGTCATCCAGCCCAGCAGGCGTCCTTCGATCAATGGGTATTCGTAGGAGGCGAAATTGGCGTAAGGAACGGTGGGACCGCAGCAGACATACCACCAGACCTGCTTCCCCTCCTTGCGAAGTTTCTCGTTCAGTTCCTGCTTGTACACGGGGGTCAACGGACAGAACCAGTCGGTCGTGTTCAGATAGTCGTTCTTTAGGCCTTTCGTCATGTCGCGATACATCATTGCCGTTGTCATCACGGGGAGGTCTGGGAAATCGCGACGGATCTTTTTCCAAAACTCGTCAATACCCTTGTAGTATTCAGACTGGCGTTCATCGAACCCGTAGATGTAGGCGTACTTCATCAGGTCGTGCTTCCGTAGTTCCTTGACATACGGATCTAGCCGCGCCTTGAAGGCTTCGTAGAACTCGGGCGTTTCGGTTTCCTTCGGGCTGGAGTAGCAGACCCACAGCGTGTTCGGATTGGAAGGCGGCGGTACGATGTTGAGGATGTTGAAGCGGTTCATGCCCCGTGCCCGTTCGCGCAGGAGGTCCTCGATAGCGGGTGGTTGCGTACGGGAGATGTCATCGGCGTTCAACCGCGCATCGAGCATGAGGTCGTGGCTCTGCCGCTTCATCTCCGCGAAACGGTCGGGGTAGGTGTTGCGCGTAAAGCCGTCCATCACGCAGAACGCGGTCGGCATACCGAAGGTGTCGGGTTGACGGAAGTCGTAAACCCGAACGGTGAGAGGAATCAGCGCGACGCCGCGACCGTTTTCCAGTACCATCGCATCGCCCTTATAGATGCCGGGTTTGGCGTTATCCGCCGCATGGAAGGTGAGCCAAATGCCCTGCGTTGCGCCGCGCGGCACGCGGAAGGTGGCAGCTGGCAAAAGCGGGTCGGGGAACCAGGTCTCGACATCGTCCTTCGCGCAAGGGTGTTTGCGATAACCGGGATCACGCGCCAAATACCCCTCGCGTTCCCAAGTCAGTGTTCCTGCGAAGGGTGTTCCGTCCGCCATCCGAAGTTCAGGCAACTTTACATTTCCGTCATGCCATTCCACGTCATCTGCGGTGGTGATGAGAATCTGCGCGGATTCGCGTTCGCGACGCGCCAGTTCCAAACGGATTTCCTTCGCCTGTTTCTGTTCCTCCGTCGGGAAGGTCAGCGGCGTCACGAAGGTCATCGAGTCTTCTGTCCAAACAACGGATTCGCCTGCCGGAACTGTATTCTTCGGCAGATTCAAAGTCGGCAGCTCAATGGTCTCGGTCTTTTCAACCGCGCCGTCCTTCATCGTCACCGTAACGGAGCGGAACGAGTCGTCGATCTGCTCGGTCAGGCTCGCGCCCTTTCCAGACCGTTTCCACTCCTTTCCGTCCTGACGGCAGAAGAGCGTCCACTCCACCTTTTTCTCGAAATTCATCCGCAACTTATTCGCCTGAGCAAAGGGTCGCAGGGTCTGTACCGCATATTTCGCGACGGCGGCGGTTGCCTCGCGTCGTTCCAGACGGAGATCGTCGAACCAGACCGTTCCCGTACCGTGGCGGAGGAAGAAAAAGGCTTGGATTTTCGAGATCGGTTTCTTTGGCAGGAAAAACTCGGAAACCTTCATCCAGTCGTGCGTACCCTGCTGCCAGTGTGCGCAGATACCCCAGTCGTTTCCGCCGCCCTCGTACCAGATGTCGAGATAGATACAGTACTCCGATGCGGCGGCGGAGTCAGACTTGCTCCAGCCGCTGAATACAATCGGACGAGTGTCGGGCTTGTCGTACACCAGTTCCTGTATGGTGCCGGACATGCCCGTATCCGTTTTCGATTCGCACCGGATGGAGAAACTGCCGTCCCTCTTTACGGCTGAATCGAGCACATACGGTGTGCCGTAAGTGTGCCAGCCTTCGCACCGTTTCCCGTCGTTCTTCTCGAACGACCCGTTCACCAGGTTTCCAGGCTGCGCAAGCGCAGCAAAGGCAAGTAGGCAGTAGGCAGTAGGCAGTAAGTAGTGGTAGTTCATGGTGTACTCCTTTCGGTTGGTTGTTAGTCAGTAATCAGTCTGTTGATGAGTGCGTTCAACATTCTTCCGATTTCATCACCTTACGCGCTGGCTCCTTGGATTTCGGAATCTTTCATGAAGTTGAGACGAGTACAGATCAGAAGCTGCGGCTCAACTTCATGTTTTGAACCTCTTGCAATGTTCAGGTATCTGGCATACTCCTTTGTCGAATTACGTCCGTAACCTTCTGCAATTTTGGATGGAATAGAAACCACAGCCCTTAGAAGCTGGTCAGATAATACGTAGAGTTCGCCTTTGGGCAAATGCTTTGCTAACTTGTACACCTCTTCAACCAAATCCATTGCCTTTTGCCAAACAATCAAATCACGATAACTCTGCATTTTCGCTCCCTCTACTCTCTTGTTCACTGCTTCCCCATTCCGTTTCTACTCCCTATTGCCTACTCCCTACTGCCTACCACCCAACAACAACGCCACTTCGTCGGGCCACTTTTCGGGATGTGGCGTTTCCAAAACCAGCGGCATTTCGGCGAAACGGTTGTCCTGCATGATGACCTGGAACAATTCGATTCCGATCTTTCCGCAACCGAGTGATTCATGGCGGTCGCGGTGCGAACCAAAATCCACCATTGAGTCGTTTAGGTGCATCCCTCGCAAATACCCAATACCGACGACGCGGTCGAACTCTTCCATCACGTTCTGGAAATCTTTTTTCGTGCGTAGGTCGTATCCCGCACCGAAGGTGTGCATCGTATCGATGCAAACGCCGACGCGCTTCTTGTCATCGACGCCATCGATGATACGGGCAATCTCCTCGAACTTTGAGCCGAGACAACCACCCGCGCCCGCCGTGTCCTCCAGTACAATCGTGACGCCCGATGTCTTCGCGAGGGCACGGTTCAGCGCATCCGCCACACGGTCACACGCCGCTTCCGTCGAGATCAACTTGAGCGAACTGCCGGGGTGCAGGTTCAGCATCGTCAACCCCAGCGTCTCGCAGATCTTCAGTTCGCAGATCAGCGATTCCAGCGACTGCTCCTGCTTGGCGTCGTCTGGATTGGCGAGGTTGATTAGGTATCCGGCATGCGGCAGTACCTGACGCGGTTCGTATCCGTTCGCAGCCATCGCCTTGCGGAAATTCTCCACGTCTCCTTTCTTCGGGAGCGAGGCCTTCCACTGGCGCTGGTTTTTCACGAACATCCCGAAGCCCGTCGCCCCGACGGCCTTCGCGTTGGCGGGTGCATTTTCCAGTCCGCCGGCAATAGAGACATGTGGTCCGACAAAATACATGGTTGTTCCTTTCTTGCTCGTGGCTTCGGGCAGGAGTGCGCTTCCCCGATTGCCGTGTTCTGTGCGCTGGCATACCATGCCCGCGTCCCAGCCGGCACACTCTGCGTTGCCCGTGTCACACGACCTGTTCCGCCAGCGCGAAACGGTCTTTGCCCGCATAATCGGGCAGGATTCTCACGTTGGAGAATCCGAAGTCCTCCAGTAGCGTGCGGACGGCGTTTCCTTGCTCGTCGCCGATTTCGAAAAACAACCCGCCTCCCGGCTTCAGCACCATCACGGCATCGTTGATGAACGCACGGTAATAGTCCAGCCCGTCCTCGCCACCGTCCAACGCCAATCGCGGTTCCTGGTCACGAATCCACGGATCCAGCCGATCCACCTCTCGCGACGGAATGTAGGGAGGATTGGAAACCAAGATATCGACACTGGCTGGATCGAACTCACCGCATCCGTCTGACTCGGCGAAGATCACGCGCTCCTGCAAACCCGCGCGTTGCGCGTTTTCCCGTGCGATGGCCAGTGCGTCCGCGCTGATGTCCACCCCTACGAACACGCCATCACGCATCTCCTTCGCAAGGCTCAGGATGATGCAGCCGGAACCGGTTCCCGCATCGACCACAATCGGTTTGCCTGGTGCCTTCGCCTGCGGGGATTGTAGTACGAGCTCGACTAGCTGTTCCGTCTCCGGACGAGGGATCAGGCATCGCCGATCAACCTTCAACGACAGATTCCGGAAATCCCACTGTCCAAGTACGTACTGGACCGGCTCGCCCTTCGCGACACGCGTCATGCCTCGACGCAGGGCATCGACGATCCGCGTGTCGGGAACCGTCTCCCACACGCGGTACAGTTCCAGTTTCCCACACGAAAACAAACGCGCCGCAAGCAGTTCAAGAATGTTGCGGCTCTCGGGAATCCCTTTCCCGTCCAGATACCGCGAACCGAGATCAACCAGCTCGCGGAGCGTTTTGTCACCGTCCGACATGGGAGTGATCAGAACGGGATGTCGTCGTCATCCACCGGTTCGGCAATCGGTGGCCTAGATGTTACAGGGGCTGGCGACGGAGAACGCTCTACTTGGTCGTACTCGACGGACGAACCGTCCGCATTCACCTTCTCCAGCTTGAAGCAGACGATGTCGTTGAAATAACGTCCTTGGTATTCACGTCCACGAATCGCGAACGTGGCCTTCACGTTGTCGCCGGCTTGCACGGAGTCCAACAACTTCGTATTGTCCTTCAGACAACTGAAACAGACTAGGTCGGGATAATTTCCACCTTGCGTTTCAACTACGAACTCGCGCTTCGAAAACCCGCTCGGAAAGGTCATCAGATCCATGACTTTCTTCACCGTGCCGGTCATCTCATAACTCATACTCATCACATTTCCTCCAAATTAAAAGGCTATTAAATCAAATCTCCCTTCCATCCGCAAGTTTGATTTACTGACGATGGCAGAAGGATTGCCGATTGTTGAAGGGAATCGGGGGTGACTTGTCAAGGGATTGATTGTCGGATCATTGCGAGTGGCGAAACTCAACTTGCCCGCGTCCCCCCCCTGCGGGAGGGCGCGGGAATCTTGGTTACCTCAAGAAGATGTAGAGCCCGCGTTTGCCGTTCAGGACAATGGTGGTGCCTTCGATGTAGGCGCAGATGTTGTCATCCGGCTCGCCATCGACATAGACACGCCAGAGCGACAGGTTATGCGCTTGCTGGGCATCCGTCACCGTGATCGGCAGGACAAGTCCCTTCCGTTCCGTCGCGCCCACGCCGGTCACGTACAGATTGCCTTCCCTTGCAGGGGCGAAGCCCGCGAGTGTACCGGACTGCGTGGCCATGTCGATACGCAGTCCGCTCGCCCGCGCGGCGGTTCCATTCGCCATCGAGAGCGTGGCACCTTCTGCCACGGCAATCGCCGAATTCGTCGGGAGCGCGGAAGCGTTCGCCCCAACCGGAATCGTCAGCGTTCCATCCTCCACGACTGTGTCTCCGGTGTACGTGTTTGCCCCCGAGAGTGCGAGCGGTTTGACACCCTTCTTCACGAAGCCGCCGTCCGCCGCATCCAACGCAGGATCGTGCAGGAGCGGCTGGGCAATCGTGTAGTTTTCGCCCACCAGCTCGTCCGTCGTCACCACCGCGCCGTTCGTGGAAATCAGCACTTCTGTGAGGTTCTGCAACGTCTGGTTCGCCGCCGTCGTGCCTACGGGCGCGTACGTGCCGCCGTTCCAGTAGATGTACGCCTTGCCGCCACCGAAGTAGCAGTACTTATCCGTCGTACTCGTGTTCAGGAAGATGTTCTCCGCCTTGAGGACGCCGCCGTGCAGGTTGATCCGCGAAGTGGTGGCGTTGCAGCCCATGTGGATGCGCTCGATCTCGTCATACAGGCCGCCGTACATGTTGAGCGTGGCGTCGCAAGAGCGGTTAAGCGTCTTTTCGCCGTTGGCCTTCGAACCGAGATAGCCCATGCGCGTGCCCGTCGTGTCAGCCGTGTCCGTATGGTAGAACGTGCCGCCGTAGATGTTGAACGTGGCGTGCGGCGGGTTGACGCCCGTCTTATTGTACGTCTGCCCGAAGCGCATCACGCCGAGGTTCGTCAGCGTGCCGCCGTAGAGATTCGCCGTCGCCTGACAGGGCGTGTCGAAATCCGAAAGGTCATAGCAGAAGCCGAGCGCGCTCATCGTCACGTTGCCGCCGTACTGGTTATAAT
>JAFYDR010000028.1 GCA_017544725.1 Kiritimatiellia bacterium | reverse complement strand
GCGTTGTCGTTACACAACCGGACGCGACGGAGCGCGTCCCTCCCATCCGTCACTGCAACCTCTGGTTGCTTACTTCTCAGCCTCTCAGCTTCCCCGCTTCTCAGCTGGGCGGCTTCGCCGCCCTACGAAGTTATAGGCAAGGTTGTTCTGGTTGTTTCCAAAATCCTCTCGTGCGCATGCGTTGGGTGAATTACACAGATGCGTCCGCACTAATGCCATCTCACGAAAATCGCTTTTCTCGCAGGGTGTACTTTGCTACAATATCAGGCGAATGGAGTACGCATGAGACGAATCACGCAGATGATTGCCTTTTTCCTGCTGTCCGCAATTCCCGCGATTGCGGAGAGTCTGGCGTTCTCTTCTTCGTGGTCCACGTATATCGGTTCCAGCGACAATTATATCCACGATTTCGTTTCATCCATCGCACTGCAATCGGAGAATTACTTGTGCCTCGGCGGTTTTCTCGGCGCGGGTTTCATCATGGACGGAAACGGTGACGCGATTACCGCCTTGAATGATGACGGGAATCTGTACGGGGACGGTTTTACTGCCCGAATCCTCTTACAGGGTGGTGCCAATTCCCTCCCGCAGTTCGCCCGAGTCCTGAACGAGGACACGGGTGAGATGGGAAATCAGATCAATCGATTGGCACTGGACGCAAACCGAATTGTCGGCGTAGGTTATCTGGACAACGGTTTCTATTACAAGCAAGGCATCGCGCTCTGTTATTCGAGCGACTTGACCGAAACGTGGCGTTACAGTCTCCCGGTCGAATCTAACAGCGTCTTCCGTACGGTTTCCTTTGCGTCTGGCGGAACGGTTCTGGTGGCGGGTGACTTGGAAGTACCGGGACCGAATGACACGACCGTTTACCGCGCCCTCGCGCTTCAGCTGAACGGGAACGGCGTTCCTCTGTGGACACGGCAGTACGCGGATGCGACAAGGGTTACCGCCTCGCTCGTGAATGGAAGCGCAGGGTATCTCGCCTGTATCGTCACGAATGGCATGGGGATCGTCTCCACCTCGCTCAAAAAAATCGCACAGGCGGACGGTGCGGAGGAATACGCGCTCTCGCTTCCCTGCTCGATCACTTCGCTGGCACTCGATTCCCATGGTGCCTTGATCGCGGGCGGCAGCTCCGGTCTCGGCGTCCTCTACAAGCTCCGTGACACCGGTTCCGCTTTGGAACAGGTGTGGATAAAGACACTGCCGGGCAGCAGTTCCGTCAACGGGATCGCGCTCGACGGGACCAACCGAATCGCCGTAGCGGGTAACGCCTCAACGCCCTGGTTCAATGCGACGGACGGCACCTCGTTTGGCGGCACCTCGGACGGATTCGCGTTGATTCTTTCCCCTGATGCCAGCGAAACGTTGTTCGCGAGCTGGCTGGGCGGCAATGCCGAAACGACGGCGGACTGCGTGACGTTCTCCGGCGATGTTCTCGCTGTCGGCGGGCATACCCGCGCCACCGACTGGATCAGCGGGGGCTTCTGCACTCGGCATCTGAAACTCGATGACCTGTGGGCAGGCGAGCAGTTGAACGACATCGGTTACATCAAAGTCTGGCTTGGTCAGACCTTCATTCCGAATCCACCCGGTACCTTGACCGTCTCCATCATGCCGCCCGACGCAGTTGTTGCCGGCGCCGCGTGGAGCGTGGACAACGGAAGGACTTGGATGACGAGCGGCGCATCAACCAATCTGATGGAGGGAAGCTACACAATCACCTTCCATGACGCGGACGAATACTACACGCCCGAATCCCAAAGCGTGACAATCGAATCGGAACAAACCAACACCATCTGGACAATCTATGCCGCCGTGCCGCCGCCCATCGCCAAGCGTACCATCAACGGCACGAACGTCACCGTCCGGCTGGTACTGCCGAGCGGATTGAAAAATGTGGAACTCTCCGAGTACATTCCCGAAGGTCTCGACTGCGAAACGGACGATGATGATGCCTGGTGGCGTCCTAGACTGGGGCTCCTGTACTTCGACAAGTCACCGCCACGGGGATATGTCACCACCGCGAACGAGGAGATTATCATCACGTACACGGTCAGCGGAGAACCGGGAACATACACGCTGTCGGGCGAGTTCGAGGGAACCTTCTCGGACAACACGGTAACCAATGCACCGGTAGAGGGCGACTACATTGTGACGATCCGCAATCCCAGCGAGATAATCGTGCCGCCACCCCCGGACATCACCGCATTCATCCCCGATGCAAATGGTTGGCTACTTACATTCGTCTCAACGCAACAAGTGAACTACGCGGTTCTGACGAACAGCGATCTCACACTCCCCTTCCCCCGCGTTCCGATCACAACGGTCGCGGGTGAGAACGGCACCACAACCGTACGTATCCAACCGCAAGTACCCAAGCTCTTCTTCCGCGTAGAAGCGCAACCCGAATGATGTGGGGGCGGCGATGACGCCAGCCGAGGCGCTTTGCCCCAGCTGGGTAAACTGGGTAAGCATGTTAGGCTGGATAAGCCAGTTAAGCGTGTTAAGCTGAAGTCCGAAGTCAGGCTACATGGCGATACGGACGCACGGTGGCGACAAGCGTATCCCTGCCTCTCGTCACTGGCCGCTTTGCCGCCTTACTTCTCAGCCTTTCAGCTTCCCGCTTCTCAGCTGGGCGGCTCTGCCGCCCAGCCGCCCTCCCACCATCGCGGGAAGGAACACGAATCGTCGCCGATTTCGACGCATTCTCCGATCATCGGGGTGAGGAGACGATAGCGTTTGTCGGCACTGGCGGCGGTAAGTTCGCGATAAGGAGCGTCCCATGCATGATGGGAGAGAGCGAACTTTCCCGAATGGCAGGGAATCACGGCTTTCGCTCGAACATCCAGCGCCGCCAACGCGGTCTCCAGCGGCATCATGTGGACTTTCGGCCAAGCCTTGTTGTACTGTCCGTTTTCCAGTAGCGCAAGATCGAACCCGTCAAATCGTTTACCGATACTCTCAAAGTGAGCCCCATATCCGCCGTCCCCGCTGTAATAGACACGGTGACGCGGCGTGACAAACGCGAATCCCGCCCACTCCGTCTGGTTGGGTTTTAGCATCCGTCCGGAAAAGTGTTGCGAAGGCAACACATGAATGCTCAACTCGCGGTTGATCGGGATTTCTGTATCCCAGTCCTCTTCCCGAATCTTGTCGGGCGGAATCCCCCACTGTTCCAGATAGGAGCCGACACCCAGCGGACAGATTGTTGTGCGGACGCGGGATCGAAGTGCCGTAATGGTCGGATAGTCCAGATGATCCCAATGGTCATGTGAGAGGACAAGCACATCGATCTCCGGGAAATCATCCGCCGCATAAACATTGCTTCCGGGAAAAGCCGCGTTGATCAGACTGATCGGCGAGGCGTAGGGACTGAAGACGGGATCGATCAAAATCCGCACCCCCGCCAGTTGCAGATAGAACGAGGAATGCCCCAACCAAATAACGCAGTCTTTCTCCTTCGGAATGGATGTGACAGCAGTCTTGCGCGATGGGATCGGACAAGGGGGAAAAAGTTTCTTCTTGTCACCCGTGAGGAATTTCCACCAGACGGTCAACAGGTTCTCCTCATGTTTCGCAATCCGCGTAATCGGTTCCAGGCAGACAAACTGTCCGTAGCGGTAATGGGGCGAACGGCGGATACGCGCCAACCTATCACCCGTCGGCAACTTTCCAAAAACAGGGCGGTGAAGATACCAAGCCGCGCCAGAGACCATTGCCGCCAGCGTAAACAAGCTACCTCGTAAAAACCTTCGTCTGTTCATATTCATGCATGCTCAAAAGAATAACCGTACCTTCACCACGCGACAAGTACATTAGGTGTCTAGATACCGTTACACAACGGATACGACAAGTACGTTCCTCCCTCTCGTCACTCGTCACTCTTCATTCGTCACTGGCGCGAAGCCCCCCGCTTCTCAGCCTCCTTGCTTCTCAGCTGGGGGGGCTCTGCCACCCTGCCGCCCCGTCAATCTCGGGAATGACGTGAGGGGTGGGACTTCTTGCGTTTCTTGAAACCCATATCGAGGAAAGGCGCACCGGGAATTGCCGCTTCATCGGGCGGTTCCGAAGCTGGACGTTTCCAAGAACCTCGCGGCAGGGGCTTCAAGATATCCCAAAGTGCCTGACGGAATTGCGCCACCCCTGCATCACGGGGAGTTGCCGCCGACATGGGAATCGCCGACACACCGGTCTCTCGCAGAAATCTCGGCAGATTCTCCTGCGCCGCCTCCTGATCCATCTTGTTCGCCAGCACAAGCGCGGGACGTTCCAGCAGGTCTGGATCATGTTGTTCGATCTCGCTCCGCAAAATCTCGTAGTCCTTCCAAGGTTCGCGGTTGTCCGTTCCCGCCATGTCGATAATATAGACGATTACCTTGGCACGGGCGAGGTGCTTGAGGAAATCAATTCCCAATCCGACGCCCTTCGCCGCACCCGCGATGATTCCGGGGATGTCTGCCACGCGAAGCTGGGAATAGTCGGGGTACTCCATCGTACCAACCATCGGGTTGAGCGTAGTGAACGGATAACTGGCGATTTTCGGACGTGCCGCGCTCACCGCCCGCAAAAGAGAGGACTTTCCCGCGTTCGGGAAACCGAGCAACCCCGCATCGGCGATCGTCTTCAGTTCCAGCCGCAGGTTCAGTTCCTCGCCCGGATCGCCCGGCGTAAACTCCTCGGGTGCCTGATGGGTTGACGTCTTGAAATGCACATTTCCCAATCCACCGCGACCTCCCCGACAGAGGATTTCCGCCTGGTTGTGCGAGACGATGTCCGCCAACTTCTCACCGGTATCATTGTTGAAGATTTCGGTTCCGCACGGCACGAGGATCGTCTTGTCTTTGCCTCGCCGACCGTTCATCTTTTGGAACGAGCCGTCCACACCATCCTCGGCAATGACCGTCGGATCGAAGTACAGAGTGAGAAGCGAAGAGACGTTCTGGCTCCCCTTGAAAATGACGTGTCCGCCCCGTCCCCCGTCCCCGCCGTCCGGACCACCCAGCGGAACTTTCGACTCCCGGCGGAAGTGCGGGCTACCGTCGCCACCCTTTCCTGCGCGCGCGTGGACGACCACATGGTCAACAAAAACTCGAGATTTCATCCTAGATTCCTCTGTTGCGATTCTTTCAAACCACGGAATACACGGAACTCACGGAATGATTTTCAGAGAATTCGCGATTCCCTCTCTTTTTCTAAGACATAGAACACAGAGGCACAAAGCGAGATAACTTTGTATTCATGCGCTTCTTTGTGTTCCATGTGTTGAAACATAAGTAGAGGCGTTTGGAAAGTGGCTCATCTGACTCTTGACAGCTTAGGAAAAGTATATCCCTAAACACAATACAACCTCCCCAGAGAAGAACTCAGGGGAGGTCGATGACCCGCTTTGCGGGTACGCAAGACTACGCCTGCGCTTCAGCCGGCTTCTGCGCCTCGGCTGCCGCCGCCGCTTTCGCGGCACGCGCTGCCTTGACGGCCGCGCACTTTTCAGCCTGCGCCTTCACGTATTCCGGATCGGCAATGATGGAAACCACTTTGCCTTCCTTGCGGAACTTCACCGTTCCGTCCGTGAGGGCGAATAACGTGTAGTCACGACCGCACCCGACATTCTCGCCGGGATGGAATTTCGTTCCGCGCTGGCGAACGATGATCGAACCGGCCTTGACGACCTGCCCGTCATACCGCTTCACGCCAAGACGCTTGGAATTACTCTCGCGACCGTTTCTTGCTGATGCTGCACCTGCCATAACACAAACTCCTTCGTACCTTAGGCCTTACGCGATCGCTTTCACGGTGACAACCGTCAGCTCTTGGCGGTGACCAACCGTGCGGCGGTAGTTCTTCCGGCGCTTCTGCTTGAAGTTAACCACCTTCTTGCCCCGCTTGTCGCCCACGACGGTCAAGACGACCTTCGCACCCTCGACATACGGAGTTCCGACCTTCAACTCGTTACCGTCAGACACGGCAACCACGCTTGTCAGCTCGATGTCCTTGCCGGACTCGGCGTCCAAACGCTCGATTTCCAACGTCTCACCCGTGGTGACGCGATACTGCTTCCCACCGGTCTCTAAAACCGCATACGCTTCCATTGTTCTTTCTTCCTTCCAACTTCGATCGGGAGTCGCCCATTTTTCCAGATGTCTAAGGTTCCGGAATGAAGTGAAGGTCAACTATACAGAAAAATTGGGGACTCGTCAATACCGCATTGTAGAAATTTTCAAGGGGGTTCGTGGCGCGACCACAGCACCATGTAGTCTGACTTCGGACTTCAGACTCCAGACTTCTGCTTGACATGCTTAACTTGCCTATCTAGCTTAACCATCTGGCGGCTCAGCTGCCTTTCGATTGCAGTCGATAGCAATCGACAGCTACCGATGATATGCGACAAACGACACGCAACATACCGCCTTCATCCTTCTTTTTTCTCTTTCCATTGCCGCCACCGCTACTGCCTGCTCCCTATTGCCTACTGCCTTACTTCTCAGCCTCTCAGCTTCCCCGCTTTTCAGCTGGGCGGCGCTTCACGCCGCCCTTTCCGTTACTTTGCGCTGTTGTCGCTTCGGTATTTCTTGGGGGAGATGCCTAGCGACTTGCGGAACGCCTTGGTGAAGTAGTTGGCGTCTGAAAACCCGCATGCTCGACCGATATCCGCCACCGAATCCAACGTATCACGCAAGAGCGTGCAAGCCTTCTCCATCCGAATCATCGTCACCGTTTGCAAGAGGGTCTTACCCGTCGCATGCAGGAAACGCGACTCCAGCAGGCGTCGCGACACGTGGCAATGCCGTGCGATGTCCGGCACCTGAAACTGTGGCTTGCTGATCTGCGTAAAAATGAAATTCCGCGCGACCGCCACGATTGGATCGTTGTCGTACCCGATGGCCGTGGATTTCCGGCGAGCGATATGTGTCGGTGCTACGGGAATCGTACGGGCGACGGGTTCCGTTCCCGCCATCAGCTTGTGCAGGAGACTCGCCGCGCGCACTCCCGCGCCGAAAGCGTTCAAGGCGATACTCGTCAAAGTCGGTTCGCTCAACTCGCACAGCAGGGGATCGTTGTCCACGCCAATCACAGCCAGGTCATCGGGAACGCGAATCCCCACTTCGTGACAAGCCTCGATCACCTGCCGCCCGCGTTCGTCCATCGCCGCGAAGACACCGGTATGGGGCGGCAACGACTTGAGCCAGACACCTAACAGACGGATATTCTCCGCCCAGGAAAGTTTTTTCCGTTGCGAAGGGAAGATTTCGCAGGTGTATCCCTCGGAGAGCAGTAACTTGTGGAATGCGTTCCCGCGTGAGATCGACCACCCTGTTTTCTGCGAACTGTGCACAAACGCAAAATTTTGACATCCGCAACCGCGCAAATGATCATACGCCATGCGGACGATCTGATCCGTATCCGTCGAAATCACCGGCGCACGCAGTACGTTCGGCTGCAATACGCCGCTGGAGGGATCGAGCAACACGACCGGAACCCCCAGTTGCAAGAGTGTCATTGCCATTTCGGGCGTACCGACACGGGCGATGATTCCTGAATAGTTCCACTTCCGGAGATTCGGGATTTCAATCATCGCGCCGTCGGGATTGAGAAAGACGCGCCACGGTGTCGGCAACTTCCGCTCGTATTCGCGAATGCCGAACAGCACATCACGTCCAAACTCCTGCGAGGTCTCGACAAACAACGCCACGCGATACCGTTTGTCATTCCTCTCTTCGCTCTTATCCCCTTGCTTCATGAGGTCAGTATAACATCTACCTCCAAAAAATGAAAGCTGATTCGCCGTTAGCAACAACATAGATGTCCCCCTAGACTTCTAGAAGCTAGACACCTATAGTAAACGACAAATGGTACAGATTTGGTTTCCTAATACTTCTCTCGGGAAGTTAGAACGGTTCGCGTTTTGCAACGTTTCCCACAGCCTCGATGGTTTTTACGGAACGAGGTGGAAGCGTGGCGCGTCCATCGGTTCCGTTCAGCCTGTAAGGGAAGGTCTGTTCTTCGCCCGAAACATTGACGAGACAGACGCAACTCCGTTTCCCTTCCGCGTCGCGCCAGACAGTTCCCATCACGGCGGGCATACGGCAGGAGACAGAAGGTTTACGATGCCAATTCACCTCCACAGTCGGGAATCCCGGTGGCGTCGGCAACTCGCCCATCAGTTCTCCCTCCAAGAAGAACTGCTTATGCGTAAGCCGTTCTCGACAGAGTCGCACCGTGAATGCGCGATGCCCCTCGTGGGCGGCATCCAAAATCCAAGGCGGATTCCAACCGAGTTGGCACCCCCAAAGGAAGTCTCGCCCTTGCATCGCACAGAAGGAATCAAGCGAGTCGTGGGAATCCTGCGGACTGCTGAAGTAAACGGTGTACCCGGAATAAACGGCAGGCAGAAACGGGATGTCTTCGGCAGAACGGGCAAACCAAGCGAGGTAGGCATCAAAGCTGTCCGTGTACGGTTCCGCCGTGCATTCCGTAGTGAGGGCGACGCCGCCTTTACGCACAGCAAGATCACGGATCGGCTTCATCAGTTCGCGATACCCCTCCGTCCAATAGGCTCCGCCGCCGAGCGGATGCCCGTGGGTACGGTCATGACACGCCGCCGGATGCGCGGCGGCAACCTGATCAAGGTAGATGGCGTTGACACCGATCTCGTTGATCAGCCGTTCGCAGATTGAGCCGACACGATCACGCCAAAGTTTCGTGACCGGACACATCGGCACCAGATTCCGTCCAGAACCATATCGCTCCACGTAGAAGGAACGCCCGTCTTCCTTTTTGCAAGCCGCAGGAATCGCATTGGAGAAACTTGGAATATCCTGATCCCAAAGTCGTGCGTTGATGTACGGCATCACCAACACACCCTTGCTTTTCATCCACGAAACCACCTCTTTCATACCCGGCTTTTCGGGAAAGTATTCGGGGTAGGAGTTGTCGAACGGGATTTGATGCCAGTTGTACCAGTGGACGGCAACCGGGATGTCGGGAAATGCGGCGAGTACGCGCGCCGTCGAGTTCGACACCTCCTGCGGCGTATTCCCTAAGATCATCCAGAGTCCTGCGTCACCGAGCTTGCGGCTGAAATCAGCACGCTTGGCGAGCGGACCTTTGGAGGTCCATTTCTGCCGCGTCGCCCAGGCGCGGTAGCGTTTCGCCGCTTGCCACCAATCGCCGGTAAACGCAGCGGTCTCGACCGCAAAATCGGGCGCATTCGCCGCGCCGGGCTGCCCCGCGTCCGGACAACGGTAACGGATACGCAATGCGGATCCCCTCGTGTCAAAAACCTTCTCCTGCGCCAGTCCATCCAGCGCGGTGATCTGCAAACCGGCAGCCCCCAACAGAAACGCCAACGTCTGGGAGGTTGTCTGGCTACTGGGGTAGAGCATCCGATCCCCACGCCGGTACTGGTGGAACAACCGTCCTCCCCAGTTCCCAAGCGGCAGCATCGCGGTGGCAACTCCTTGCGGAACAACATGCGTAATCACGGGAAATTCCGTCTCGGCAAGTCCCCAATGCGTACTACGATTCGCTACCGACAACCGCCACTCCGCCGCATCGCCCGTCGCGTTCAGCGCAACGGTTGCGGAGACATCCAGCACACCGTTATCTTCCTCCAGCGAGAGACGTTCCCACTTGAACGTGATTGAAGCGGCGTTGCGGGTAACCGTTTTTTGACCAGGTGCGAGATTGTTCACGTCCAGCTTCTTGTTCGCATCCCCGTCCCGCCAGAAACGCAGCGTCCAAAATGCGGCTTTCTCCGGATCCGCCTTCCCGAACGAGACCGGTTCCGAGAGCATTCGGTTTTCCATGCCAAGGCAGTTGAATCCCCTTTCCTCCGAGTCGAAGGCAATCCGAAACGTCTTCCCCTCCAGAACAACCGCGTAGGGAGGAATCGCCAGCGGTTCGACAGGAACCCACGGACGGTCGTTACAGAAAACTCGGACAGAAGAATCGAGGGAGAACCAGCGATTCATCGTCTTGCCGTCCGCAAGCGGGCCGAAATAGAGCAGACAGGAACGGTCCATCTCTTGCGACCCCCATCCATCACGCTCCGCTACGATGTAATAGACAAATTCGTTGGAGGCGTCCCATCCCCCGACACCGACAGAGGAAGTGATACCAACGGCATTCGTTCCGTCCGTGTACACTGCCCAACTTCCTCCGAAGTTGCGGCTCTTCTCCCCCCTTTTCTGAATCGGCTTGATTTGATCCTTGCCGCTCGTGAGGTATCCCGGATAACGCATCTTGGGTGGATTCCAACTCGCGTGCATCGTATGGACTTCCAACCACTCGTTTCGTTTGTCCTGCTCGTAGGAGACATCGACCCGCACAGTGGGCGACCACGCCGTGTAGATGTACCGATAAACGATCCTCACGCTTTCGGCTCGCGTCCGCACCTCGATCACCGAGCGCAGGGGCGTGTGCAAAAGAAGTTGCGGTACGGCGTCGGCATCGCGATCCACGCGGAATTGCTCCAGTCCGCCCTTCGCGTTCCTGCGGACAACCCGATCCAAAAAATACAAGCTGTCATCGCCCTGTCCGCTTTGAGGAAAGCGAATACGTTCAGGGAATCCACCTTTCCCCTTGGCTGGATGCTGGAGGTCAAAGAAGGAAGTGCGTACCAGAAACGCCCCGTCAGCGGCGGCACTGACCGCCAAGTCCGTCAACGGCATCTTCACGACAGATTGTTTCGGACGTACGACGAAACTTCTGCGCCCGTCAGCCAACCAGACCAGCTCCGGCGTTTTTCCCGACTTGTCCAAGACCCACGGTACGGAAACCGGCGATCCGTCTTTCCCCACGGCAGCAAGTTCACCATTCGTTTCTAGACTGTCAGCTACTTTCTTATCGATCTGACACGACACCACGCGCGGCGCATCAGCGCATACTTCAAATCTCCATTCCTCCGCCATTGCGAAAGCCGCCAACAGCAACACCATCCATCCAGACAATAACGCTTTCATTCGATCTATTTCCTCCTGTTTCGATAGCGACATAGGCAGAGCATGCTTCGTCGCAACAGCGTGTGTCGTACCGACGTCCTGCGCTCACGCAGAGCCGCAGAGATTCACAGAAAACGCAGAGAACGAGAGTGGCAACGTCCTCGTTGCCCGCTTTTCAGCTTCTCAGTCTTTCAGCTAGCGACTTGACGCTCTCGTCATTCGTCATTAGCGAAGCGAGTCATTCTTCATTTTCATTGCCGCCTCTTGCGGCTTGACGCCCTACTCTGTCCGCAACCGCCATTCCAGCACTCCGGCGGAGAAACCGGGCTGGAGATCCACCAACAGGCGGATAGCGATGATCTGTTTCGGATTCGTCAGTTCCGCATGGCAGAACGTATCGGCTTTTACAGGGATCGGTTCCTTGGTCGGCGCATCTTGCCAGACGCCGTTCGCTTCCGTCTGTACCTGCAGACGACTGGCAACAGGAATGCGGCATTGGCCGATTCCCGTATCATCAAACCAGTACACATCGATTCCCTTCACCGTCTCGGGCGTCTTCAACGTGTACTGCGCCCATTCTTTCGTTCCGAGATGGGGCCACCAGGTCACACGCGGGACATTATGGTCGGAAGACCGCGCGGGCAGCAGACCGTCGCACAACGCACTAATCGTTCCCTGAACGCTCTTGTCTAAAAACGACATCGACGGCGTGAGAGGGGTGAACGCATCCGCTTTCGCGGGATCCGTGTGGAACCACATCAGCATTTCATCCGCGCCGCGATGGCACCAGGCGAAGTACGGGATCAACTTGAGCGTGGCGGGCGTCACCGTCCGCTTCTGCGACGAGGAAGCGAACACCTGCGTCCCGGACGCTTGCCACATCGGGAAAAGTTGCCCTGCAATCGCAACCGATCCAGTGCGCGTAATCGGCTTGCCGGCATCGAGCGACAGGTTGATCGCATGCCCCTGATTATCCACTGCTTCCGCACAGTAAACTACGGGACCGATTTCAATGGCACGGCGTCCTGCGTCGTTCTTCACGGCGGGATGCGCGGCGATCAGTTGCGGCTGCATCGGCAAGCGCAAGGTAACCGTATCGCCTTTCTTCCACGCACGCTTCAACACGGCGTAACCCGACTCAAGATTCAGCTTCACGGACTCGCCGTTCACGTTCAGCTCGACCGGTTGCGAAGGAGGCGAGACCTGCGTGTAGAGATCGCTTGGCACGGGCTTGCCCTGCGCCCAACCGGGAATACGAACGCGGAGCGCAAACTCGCCGCCTTCCTTCTTGGGTGTCACCTCGATCCGGATGTCGCCCTTCCACGGATAGTCCGTCACCTGTTTCAGCGTGGCGTTTTCAAACTGCGCCTCGCTCGCAATGAAGAGGTTGACATACAGGTCGTTCCCCTTTCTGGCGTAGGCGAACTGCGGAATCTGCGGAATGAACCGCACCACATTAACAGGACAACAAGAGCAACCGAACCACTTCTTGCGCGCGTAACCGCCACGACTCGCCTGAGGATTCGGATAGAAGAACTCGTCGCCCGAAATCGAAATCCCGGAGAGGAATCCGTTGTAGATCGTCCGTTCCAGCACGTCGATGAATTTCGCATCACCTGTCATCAGGAAGAGACGTTCGTTCCAAAGCGCGTTCGCGATTGCCGCACAGGTTTCAAGGTAAGCGGTCGTGTTCGGCAACTCGTAATTCTCCCCGAACGCCTCCCCCGCGTGCCGCGCACCGATGCCGCCGTTCAGGTGCAACTTCTTGCCGACCACATTCTCCCAAATTCGCAGGATTGCCGTGTGGTAGGAACTGTCGTCCAGCAACGCGGCGACATCCGTTACACCCGCGTAGAGGTAGCCCGCACGGACTGCATGACCGACCGCCTCGTCCTGTTCCTTGACCAACTTGTGATCTTGGCAATAAGCACCATATACCTTGCCGCGAACAGAGACGTTGCCGCGCAGGTCGATGAAATACTTGGCGAGGTCGAGATATTTCCGCTGCCCCGTCACGCGGTACAGCTTGCAGAGACCGATCTCGATTTCCTCGTGTCCCGGAATATCGTGCAACTGGTCTTCCGCCGGTCCGAACGTGCGGCAGAGCAGGTTCGCATTGCGGATGGCGACATTCAGGAGCGTGCGTTTTCCGGTTGCCTGAAAATGCGCGGCGGCAGCCTCGTAGAGATGTCCCACGTTATACAGCTCGTGACTGTTGCGCGTCATCGACCAACGCCCCTTGCCCAGCATACCCTCATGCCCACGATACCCGATCGTACGCGCCGAATAGAGATAGCCGTCCGGTTCCTGCGCAGCCGCGATTTTCACAATCAGGTCATCCACATATTTGTCGAGTTTAGGATCTGGATTGGTCGCAAGGATGTAGGCGGCACCTTCCACCACCTTGAAAACGTCGGAATCATCGAAGGGACACCCCTTGAAATTTCCTTTCTGCAACTTTCCTGCGATAGCGAAATTATCGATACGTCCCGTCTCTTCGCACTTCTTGAAATCTGCCCAGACAGTAACCAGACGGTTGGTCTCCAGACGCGATTTCCAAAAGCCCTCGCCTACGCGCACCTTCGTGATCTCCGGCAACTCGCACGGATAGTCAGCCCACGCGCAAGCCGTACCGATTACCGCCGCACCAATCCACATCCAAGTCGCATTTCGCATTTCCGAATCCTCTACACTTCCCGTTCTCCCCAAGACCCCATGCCTTGAAGTATGCCAAACAGTATAACAAAAAACACTGACTCCAACAAGGCGATTCGCTGTTTCATGCTCACAATACTAGTCATACGTCCCTACTTCTGTACCCGCGCATTCTTGTGCGGGGGCATACTCGGTTCTGTTGGCGGGCTTATCATGCCCGCCTCCTCTACATAAGAAAATGGCGGATCAGAGGCGGGTGAATGTGGCGGCGAGACCACCGCCCGATGCCAGCTTCGCCCGGATGGGTTCTCCTGACTTGACGATGGATGTCTGGCGGACGTAATGTTCTGCGTCCACATCCGCATCGGAAGCATCCTTGAACACTTCGATCTTCCATTCGCCACCGCCGAGGAAGTCGGTAGGTAGAACGACATCCCGCGATTCCCAGTTCGTGATTGCGCCAAGCCACCACCTGTCGCCCTTCCGTCGCGCAATCGCGGCGTACTTGCCGATCTCGCCCGCGACACCGACCGTCTCGTCCCAAACTGTCGGAACTTTGGTGATGAACGCCGTACATTCCGGCGCAGTACGATATTGGGTGGGCGAATCACAGAGCATCTGCACGGGTGCCTCGAAGAGCGGAAAGAGCGCGAGCTGGTGGCAGCGGGTGCCGTAGCACGCAGGCGCGTCGCGCCCCTTCACGAAGTTCGGGGCATCGAAGGCTCGGTTCCTCATCGCGCCAGGTGTGTAGTCCATCGCACCCGCTACCATGCGTGTATAGACGAGGTTCACGTCATTGGACACAACCACCTTCCGTCCACCTATGGAATGCCCCTGTTCGAGCCCATAGACTCCTTCGAAGTTGAGTACGTTCGGATACGTGCGACAAAGACCCGTTGGCTTGTGGATACCGTGATAGAGGATGACGAGCTTCCGATCCGCCGCATCCACCGCCGTGTCCTCCAGAAACTTCTCGAGCAATTGGTCATCGCGATTCATGAAATCGACCTTGAAGCCCTTTGCGCCCATTGCGGCGTAGCGGTCGAACACACGCAACCGCTTTTCTCTGTCCATCAATTGCGCCCATGCGGCCCACAGTATGACATCGACGCCCTTCTCCCGTGCGTAAGTGATGACACCCGGAACGTTCACTTCGTCGCGAGGTTTATCGAGGTCGAGCTTCTCCGCCCACCCCTCATCCATGATGATGTAGGCGATGCCATTCGATGCCGCGAAGTTGACATACTCCTTGTACGTCTCAAAGTTGCAGCCCGTCTTGAGTCCGGGAACGTCTGTAATCCTGAATCCGTTCCACCAGTCCCACGCAACCTGTCCCGGCTTCACCCACGTGGTATCGGCAACGCGGCTCGAATCGGCGATCGCATAGACAACATCAGACGAAACGAGGTCAGACGGGCTGTCCCCGATTACGAATACCCGCCAAGGGAACGCGCGCGTCCCCTTCGTTTTCGCGAGATACGGACGACGTGTCTTGACATTCGTCATGCGACGTCCGACATCCACCTTGTCCGGAACCCCAGCCTGCCACGAGCGAAGTCGATCCGGTTCGTTATCCCTTCGGAAGAAGCTTAGTCCAGGGTAGTCGAAGAGGCTCGATTCCGTCACAGTAAATACCCCTGCCCCAGATACTGTCGCCGTGAACGGTGTCATCACGATCTGCGGATGACCAGGTCGAACACTTACAACGGGACCGATCTTCGCTGGACTCTCCCATCCCGTCTGAAAATCTCTCGCAACCGTGTAGCAAAGCTCCGTCCCCGGAGGGAACGTAACATCCGTGTTCTCGGCTGTGACGGTGATTTCTCCGTCGAATTTCGTCTCGAACCTCCAAGCGACACCATCATTGCGGGCATGGAGAACAATCGCCCATTCTCCAAAATCTACCCGCGTCTCGCTGGCAGCGAGATCGACCGAAGACTTCTTGTAGAGCGGTGTCGCAACCCTGCCATCGATCTTCCGCGACGTTCCTGTAGGACTCGCGCCGCGACCGTCGAGCCGCCCATGCTCACGCGTCACGATCGAGATTCTTGTCGGTGTGACGAGGTCCTTTCCCTTACGCGAAATGGAATACGCCATCCCTCCATCGTCTACATCGAGCTTCAGTTCGTTCCGTCCATCAGGAGAGACTACGCGGAACGTCGAAGCCTGTACGGCAACTGAAACGATTACACCCACCGCTATACCCAAGATGTTTTTCATACCCTTGCTCCTTCTACCCAGCACCTCCAAAAACGGCGCCATGTCCCGTCCAGCAAGCACCATCGACAACAAATCGCAGTGTATCAGATTCCTCACGTTCAAGTCAACCCATATCCGAACTTTCAATACGCGGAATGCACTGAAAAACGGTGTGTTCCGTGTATTCTGTGATTTTGAAATTACTTCTACCCAAGACGCTACTTTTTTGATAACTTATTTTTCTTTATGAAACTTTCCCCAGAATTTTTCTTGAACGTTGAGGGATGCAGGAATGCGTCTGATGGGGATTTGTATGTTTCTCATATCCCTTACTTCACAAGGAACAATACCATGGCAAAGATGTTCTGTTCGTTCACAGCCATGCCGCTTCGTTTTGCATTGGCGTTAACCGTCATCGTGGCACTGACCGTGCCGTCCTTGGCACGTGAGATTTCGTCCGATGAGGCGGGACGTGCTGCCGCTACATGGGTACGGCGTGACCGGACTCCGCTGGGAGCAACTCTTGCTTCCGCCGATGTCGCCGAGGTACGTACCGCGAAGAAAGGTGACACGCCGCTCTTCCACATCGTGCGTATGTCTGGCGGCGGCGTAGTCGTCACCTCCGCCGAGAGCGGCGTGACGCCAATTGTCGCAGTCCTCGACGGTGACAACATCGACGAGGCCGTAGGCAATCCGCTTTGGGAAATACTGCGGGCCGACATGGCGAATCGCCTTGCGCGGGTAGAGGCGGTCAGAGCCAACGCGCAGGGGGCGACGCCCCTGCGCTCCAAGAGAGCTTTGTCGGCAGCGTCCGCCACCATCTTCGCCACCGAGGAGGCCGCATGGGCGGAACTGCTTGGTGAAAGCGGCAGGAAGCAGTCGGCTGCCATCCCCGACGCCTCCGGCATCTCCGACCTACGTGTACCCGCGATCCTCACCTCGTCGTGGAACCAAAGCGGAGGCGCGGCGAACTATTACACGCCGCTCGGCCCGTTTGGCACCCCCACCAACTTCCCCTGCGGTTGTGTCGCCCTCGTCGGCGCGCAGATCGCCCGCCACTGGCGCTTCCCGACGGATTCGGTTCCGCAGGTCGTGCGCGAGTGCTGGGTTTCGGGCGTGCCGGGCGATTGCCAGTCCATGGGCGGCATCTACGACTGGACCAACATGCCCGATGATTTCTCCGCGCTCACGCTCGTACAGCGGCAAGCGGTTGGCAAGCTCTGTTACGACTTCGGCGTCGGGACGCGGATGAACTGGGGGCCCGAGGAGTCCGGTGGATCCGGCACGGTTTCCACCATGTTGGCCGAGGCGTTCCGCGACGTGTTCGGCTACACGAACGCCATGGCCTACACCCACTTCGGCGGTAGTGTCATCCCGGACGACCTCGTCGAGAAGGCTGTCCTTGCCAACCTCGACGCCGGATGCCCCGTCGCGGTCAGCCTTGCCGGACACTCCGTCGTGGCCGACGGCTACGGCTACAGCGCCGACGCGGCCCTCTACACGCACCTCAACTTTGGCTGGAGCGGAGCCGCCGATGCCTGGTACAACCTCCCGGACGTCGATGACAGCGCGGGAACGGGCTACACGAGCTCCATCCTCGAACAGGTCGTCTACAATGTCTTCCCGGAGAAGTCCGGCGAACTGCTTACGGGCCGCGTCCTCGATTCAAACGGCGACCCGGTCTCCGGCGCGACGGTGACCGTTACGAGTGGTTCTACCACCGCCACGGGTACGACCAATGAACGCGGCATCTACGCGTTCCTCGTGTCCGGCGGCCGCCCCTGGACGGTCACAGCGACGGACGGCAACGACACCGGTTCCCTGACGGTGATGGTCGGGGCGTCCGAATCAGCGGTGTTTACGCGAACGGCCCAGGGATCCTCGTCGTCCTACCCCGGCGTGATCGGCAACAGCTGGGGCAACGACGTCACGCTCGGAGTCGATGTCCCAGCCGACGGAATCTTCTTCGTCGATGAAGCGACCGGCAACGACGCCAACGACGGCCGTTCCTGGGCCACGTCCAAGGCGTCCATCCAGGCCGCCGTCGACGCCTCGTCCGCCGACGACATCGTCGTCGTGGCCGACGGACGCTACGAGCCGATCTCGACGGCCAACAAGGCGATCACGATCCAGTCCCTCAACGGCCCCGAAACCACCTTCATCGACGGTTCGCTCCAGTGGGCGCGCGGTGTTACCAACCGCTGCGCCATGCTTGTGGGAATCAAGACCAACGAAACCGACACCGTCCTCGTCGGTTTCACGCTGGTCAACGGGATGCCTCCCAATACCAACGATACATCGTATGTCCTTTCCTCCGGCGGAGGGTCTCTCGGCGGGACGCTCCGGGATTGCGTCCTCACGAACAACGTCGCCAAGAACGGCGGCGGCGCGTGCCGGTCGATTCTCGAGAACTGCATGGTCAGCGGCAATGTCGCGAAATTCGGCGGCGGAACCTATCATGGATCGCTGGCGGACTGCACCGTTGCGGAAAACTCTTCGACCTCTTCCGGCGGCGGGATTTACGCTCTTTCCGACACCGTCGTGACAAACTGCACGATATCGGGCAACTGGGGCGGCACATACGGCGGAGGCGTTTACGCCTACGCCAAATCCTCGCTGATCGGCTGTACGATCACGAACAACGCGGCCGGCAGCAGCGGCGGGGGCTGCAACGGCGGAACGCTGTCAGACTGCCTGATCGCCGGCAACACGGCCACTACCATGGGCGGCGGCACCTACACCGCTACTGCCCTGACGCGCTGCACCGTCACAAACAATGTCGCCGGCACATACGGAGGTGGTTGCTACAAGGGAACGCTCTCTTTCTGCATCGTGACCGGCAACCGGGCCGGCAAGAGCGGCGGCGGCACGTCGGGCGCGGTGTTAACCGACTGCACGGTCGCCGGCAACACGGCCACGGAGTCTGGCGGCGGCGTCGAAAGCGGATCGGCGACGCGCTGCGGCATCGTCGGGAACACGGCCACAACTAAAAATGGCGGCGGCTCCAGCGGCGCAGTATTGGACAACTGCATCGTCGTCCATAATGAGTCTGGTGCGGATGGCGGCGGCGCCGCCAGCGGTGCGCTCACCAATTGCACGATCTATGCCAACAAGGCCGTGGACAACGGCGGAGGCGTTTACCTGGCGTCGCTCGCGAACTGCATTGTTTGGGGCAATACGGCACCTCAAAATCCAGCCGTTTACGCCTCATCCTCAAAGCCCTGCCTCTCTTCGTGCCTCGACCAGACGCTTACCGGCAACCACCATGTCGGCAACATCGTCACCAATCCGCTGTTCGTAAGTGAATCCGACTGGCATCTCCAGGCGGGTTCGCCCTGCATCAACGCGGGCACGAACGATCTTGCCGTCGGCGAGATCGACTTCTACGGCAATGCTCGTATCGCCGGCGGTACGGTCGATATGGGCGCGAGCGAATACCAGCCGCCGGGCGGCTACGCCGCCTGGGCGGCCCTGAACGGCCTCGGCGGACCGGATGAGGTCACAGACGGCCAGCCGAACCTCATCCGCTACGCCTTCAACGTGCCGAGGGGCGCCTTCTCGCCGTTCACGGGCATCTCCTTCAACGCGGGCGGCAAGCCGGTCGTCACCCTGCTCCCGCTCGTGAACACCGACGGCGTGACCGTGAAGGTCCTCTCCACGACCGACCTCACCGACTGGACGGACGCCGAGGTGAAGACGCTCACGATCGACGACAATGGTACGCTGATCTTCGACCACGAATCCGACCCGCAGCGGTTCTACCGACTGAAGGCGGAGTAGGAGTAAAATTCATAGGAAAATGGTGCAGTGAGGCTAACGGGGTTCGATTATTCGCGGCCGATGTTCTACATGGTCACGCTGAAGTGCCTGCCGGAGAGGCAGGCGCTCTCGACCATCGGGGCGCATCGGCCCATTATTGGGGGGCGGGAGACGTTGTCCTCCGCGCGGAACACGACAGTCCCGCTCTCCAAGAATTGCACCGCGAAGCCGGACAACGCCACCCTCTACCGCCGCTGTCACGAGATGGGCGACCTCGCCGTGGCCGCGCTGGGAAAAGGGGCAAAACGACTAGGAGAACCACCCTCCCAACTACCACCCCTCTCATAGGAGTCCTGTTTTGATTTCACCCCGACACCCTTTCAATTAGGAGTCTTGCACTTACTAAGGTTTTTTGATAGGATAACAACCATGAAAACTACACTACGCGCCACACTCGCCGCGATGTTCGCGGTCGCAACCACCGCCTTCGCGGCGGAATACACGATCGACAACCTCGAAGAGCTGCGCGAGTTCATGGAGGCCGTGCACGTGGAGGACTTCGCGGGCGACACGATCACGCTCACGGCGGACATCGACTGCGAACGCGGGCGGTTCAACACGGGCGACCCGGAGTATCCCAGCACGTTCAGCGGGACGTTCGACGGCGGCGGGCACGTGATTTCGAACTTCGTCCACGCGGCGACGGGCAGCACGCAGGAGGGCTACG
>JAFYDR010000366.1 GCA_017544725.1 Kiritimatiellia bacterium | reverse complement strand
GCTGAGAAGAAGGCAGTAGGTAATGGGGAGTAGGCAGTAGCGACGAGCATGCCCATCCCGTTTTCATTTGTCATTCGTTATTGCTGCCGCAAGGCGGCACTTCATTCTTCATTCCGAACGAAGTGAGGTTCCCCTCGACCAAAGGAAGGTCAGTTCGTGCTTGTTGTAGTTCAGGTGGACGACTCTGCTGTTGGGGAGTTCGGTGAATTGGGCGAGCTGCCGCCAGTCCACAGTCCCTTGCAGTTTGATTGTGCAGATCATGTTATGGGTCAATCCACTATCAACCCAGGAACGAATCCACGGGAGTAGCCGTTCCGGGTAACAGATGACATCGCTGACTACCCAATCGAATGCGCCCAGTTCTTGCGGCGTTAGGGTGAATGCGTCGTGCATCCGAAAGGTGACATGGCGGTCGTTCATGAGCTTCGGTACGAGTTCCGTGCGATCGACCGCGAAGACATCCGCGCCGAGTTCGCGCAGTACCCATGTCCATCCGCCCGGACATGCGCCCGCATCGAAACAGCGTTGTCCTTCCTGCGGGAAGGGGACATGGAAGAAATGATGTGCCAGCGTCAGGCTTTCCTGGAGTTTGAGATAGGCGCGGCTGGGCGGGTTCTTGTGATCCTCGCGGAACTCGATTTTGCCTAGCGGCAGATCGCTGGAGGTCGCCGCGCTCGCCAGCATGGTGTTGCTGTCCAGCAAGGTGAAGATTCCCATCGGCGTGGTTGGAAATTCAAAGGGGAAGGTTCTGGTCTTCGTGGAAAGGAAGGGAAGCTTTTCCTGAATGTATTCGGCTCGTCGCCATCCCTGATACTGGTAACTCGCCCAGTTCCGCTGAATTCCCTGCAACGCTTTTGCGGCGTCTCCGATGGAGTCGAAACGGGCGTGAAACGGACGGAGCAACACGGTCCTTGCCCAGTACGGGATTTCGGTGACGGCATCTGCTGTCTGGGGAAAGCTCGGACAGTACAGCAAGTCCCCGTACCAATTTGTTCGGTTCGGCTCAAACGATGCATGGGGCGATCCTTCCTGCGGTTGCGGTGGAGTCGCCAATCCAAAACGTCCTTCCAATTCCTCCCGCAGACGTTCCGCCATTTCTGGAAAGGCGAGGAACGCGCATCCCTGCAACGATTCTGTGCTGTACGACATACGGCTTCTCAAATCATCCACTGACGGAAGGTTTCCCGTTCCGGCGGAACAATCGCGATTTCCTGTTCGGTTCCGTTGCGGATTACCTTGACTGTGACATTCGCAACCTTGGCACGGTCTCCGTATGCAGCGCACAACTGCGAGGCGAGTTGGAGATCAGCCTCGCTTTGACAATCGGGGAGAAGGACCGTTGGACCTGGGACGCTGACGGTATGAAGGAGGACATCGCCATCACGCTTCATGCCTTTCAGAGAAGCGTTGTCGGCGGCATCGCGACCCACGACCGCACGGGTGCCGTCCGGCAACCGGAAGTGCCGTCCGTGTACGAGGAGCTTGACCGTGAATACGGAATCCAGTCCTTCGTGTGCAGCCTCTTCCTGAAGACGGTGCGCGAATCCTTTCTCCGTCAACATACAACCGCCAGCAGGTGATGGCCAGCTTGTCAGACCGAACTCTTTTGCCAACGCGATTTGCGGTTTGCGGCTGCGCCCCGAGAGACCCAACAGTTGTGTCCGGTCGATAATCCCTTCCTGTT
The DNA here is from genome assembly GCA_017544725.1 of Kiritimatiellia bacterium. Classification (GTDB taxonomy): domain Bacteria; phylum Verrucomicrobiota; class Kiritimatiellia; order RFP12; family UBA1067; genus RGIG8368. Next base: position 14,437 of record JAFYDR010000366.1, on the reverse strand, counting down.
CCGGGATGGTTGGCTCCAACAGAAGGGCGGAGAGAGGACGTAGCAGACGTCCCTCCAACGTGGAGTCGCGCCGCACGATGTCCAGCGACTGACGGTTTTGCGACATGGGACGTTGTCCCATGACCTCGCCGGTTGCGACAAAGTCAAAGCCCATCTGTGTCATCATCTCGCCCGCACGCAGAATCATGCGCGCGTGACAGTCGATGCAAGGGTTCATCGCCCCGCCGAATCCGTGTTTCGGGTGTTTCAGCAACTCTAGGATGTCGTTCGTGAAGTCCACGATGTGCAGCGGAATATCCAGTTGCGCGGCGGCCTCTTTCGCGGAGCGGATGGAAAAAAACGGGCTGTTGAAAACAACGCCTTCCACATGAAGCCCCTGTTTCCGCAGGACACACACAGCCAGACGGCTGTCCAGACCGCCTGAAAGAAGGGAAAGTCCCCGCCCGATTCGTTTTTCGCCTGTCATCTAAAACCTCGCATCAAGTCACGCTCTTTCCTTGCCGAAAGGCGTTTGGTTTCGGTATAATTGAAACAACGAAAGGATACCTCATCATGAACGTTTTGTCGATACGAAACAGAATTTTGCCTTTTTTCGCCTTTGCGGCCTTGTGCGGGACGTTCCTCCTGGACGTTTCCGCAGAGCAGATTGTGTTGAAGCGGATGCCGGGTGACCGATTGGATGTCAGTATGCAGAACGAGGCGATCCACTCCGTGATGAGCGGACAGGAATGGTTGATCGCACAGCAGAATCCGGACGGTTCTTGGGGCGCGGGAACGAACCAGATATTCGACACCATGCTCTGTCTCTTCACATTGCGTGCGCTCAATACGGAGGAGTCGGAAAAGGCACTCGCCAAAGGTGCCGACTTCCTGAAGACGCGAACGGAACCGTTCCCCGCGTTTCCGTTCGGTTGCCGCATCGATCTTCCGTTACCGAAGATTGTCGAGTCGTGGCCGTTGTCGGCGGCAACTTCCGCCAAGACGATGCTGGAGATCGCCTATTCCATCAACCGTGCAGGGGGCGTATTGCTCGATGCGAAAAAGCAGCCGCTTGACTGGCGGCGCGATTTTGGGCAGCGGCTGATCGACACGCAGAAGGTCTCGCCCAAGGGCGGCGGATTTTGGAGACCTGCACCTGGATCGTCCTTGTCCGCAATTGCGGAAACCGCCTTTTCGCTGCTCACTTTTGTCGAACTGTAACGGACTTCGTCTGTGAAACTCCTGTTGTTGACACCGCCGCTTGTTCAGCTGAACACGCCCTATCCCGCCACCACTTCGCTGACGGGGTTTCTGCTCTCGCGCGGCGTGAATGTTGTGCAGGCCGATCTGTCGCTGGAGTTCGCATTGCGCGTCTTTTCCCGAACGGGGCTGGAGCGGATTGCGGAAGTCTGTCGCCGAATTCCCGTCGCGAAACGGACGCGCGCTGTCCGTTCCTTTCTGGACCATTTGGAGGATTATCTGACGACAATCGAGTCGGTCATCTCGTTTCTCCAAGGAAACGACGAGGCAGTCGGTTGGCGAATCGGGCGACGCGACTATCTGCCGGAAGGGGGAAGGTTTGCGGAACTTTCGCCCGCTGGTTCGGGGATTAGCGACGACGAAAACCTTTCGGCGCTTTTCGGCGACCTCGGTGTTGCCGACAGGGCAAAGTATCTCGCCTCACTCTATCTCGACGACCTTTCGGATGCGATTCGCGAGGGCATCGATCCGTCATTCGGATTGGCGCGTTACGCGGAAAGTCTCTCTGTATCCGCTGCGACTTTCGATCCGCTGTTGGAACGGCTTCGGTTGGTACCCAATCTGCTCGACGGGATGATCGATGATTTGGCAGAGGAGGTTGTGGAACGTGAGAATCCCGAATTTGTCGGACTGACCGTTCCCTTTCCCGGAACCCTGTATGCCGCGTTGCGCATCGCCTTGCTGATCCGGCAACGCCATCCTCGAATCCGCGTCATCATGGGTGGCGGTTATGTCAACACCGAACTACGTTACCTTTCGGATGATCGCATCTTCGATTTTGTCGATGACCTCTGTTTTGACGAGGGATACGCTCCGATGTTGGGCGTGCTGGGGTTGGGTCCTTCTGTTCGCACCTTGACGCGGGAACGGCTTCAAAACGGAAAAGGAATCGGGACAGATGCCGCCTGTGCCGCACAGGCGGGAATCCCATCTTTTGTGAAACCGAGTTACGCGGGACTGGATCTCCGTCGCTATTTGAACGTGATGGAAACGGCGAATCCGATGCACCGTATTTGGTCGGACGGGAAGTGGATGAAGCTGCAGTTGGCGAACGGGTGTTACTGGCACCGGTGCGCCTTTTGCGATGTCTCGCTCGACTACATCCAACGTTATCTCCCGCCTCACGCGGAGGAGGTCGTGCGGGCGATGCGGGAACTGAAGGCAGAGACGGGGCAGAGCGGATTTCATTTTACGGACGAGGCAATCGCGCCTTCGTTGGCGCGACGCCTTTCCGAAGCAATCATCGCGGACGGTCTGACTGTGACATGGTGGGGGAACATCCGCTTTGAAAAAGCGTTTACGCCGGAGTTGTGTCAGTTGATGGCGAGGGCAGGCTGCATCGCCGTGACGGGGGGACTCGAATGTGCGCAGGATCGTCTGCTCAAGCTGATGAACAAAGGAATTACCCTGGCGAGCGCGACGCATGCGATGCGTGCCTTTGCGGACGCGGGGATTCTGGTGCATGCGTACTTGATGTACGGTTTTCCCACGCAGACGGATGAAGAAACGATCGAGGCACTGGAGTTTGTTCGGAAGCGGTTTGCGGAGGGTAGTCTGCAATCCGCATTCTGGCATCGCTTCGCGCTTACGGCGCATAGTCCGATTGCACGACAACCAGAAACGTTCGGGATCCGCATCCTGCCGGAGAAACCGATAGCCTGCCGTTTTGCGGAAAACGAGATTGCCTACGAATCAGTAGTCAAACAAGATTTGGAGCGGCTCGGGAAAGGATTGCGCCTCGCTTTATACAACTACATGATGGGGCTTGGACTCGATGTCCCCGTCCGCGAGTGGTTTCGCGGGGGCGGCATAGCCGCCGAAGGCGGCAATGACGAGTGACGAATGAAGGCGGCTTCGCCGCCAGCTGAGAAGCGGGGAAGCTGAGAGGCTGAGAAGCAAGCCGCCGAAGGCGGCAATGACGAATGAAAGAATGAAAAGAGAAGAATGAAGGCGGCATGGCCACCAGTTGAGAAGCGGGGAAGCTGAGAGGCTGAAAAGCAAGCCGCCGAAGGCGGCAATGACGAATGAAAGAAAAGCCGCCAGTCCCGCTAGTCGCACCAGTCCAGTGCGCCCCATTTGGGCAACTCGGATGTTGCCGAAGTCGCGTAACGGCGACAGAATACAGGCGGGGGGAGCGATGTTGCCTCCTCAGTGGATCTGCCGTGAGGGAAGGCAACCGATGCGTTCCCGTACTGTTCCTGTACCCGAACAGTTCCAAGCTGAAAACTAGTAACAGCCGCACGACCTACTTTTTCTTGAAGACGATGAAACAGCTGTCATAGACATCGAAGAAAAGTGGTATCTCGACGGATGAATCGGGAAGTCTCCGGAAGGTTTCCGGATATGCGGTCTCACCGGTCATCGGATTCCAGCGTTCGGGAATTCCGCGTCCCGTGTCGCGGAAACGGACCGTGGCAACACCAGCGACGGACGAGGCGTTGACGACAAAGTAGAGTTCCTCGTCCTGTGTATGGCGGTGGACGAAACGGAGGACGGGTTTCTCGTCCGCATCCGTCCGCCAAGTGAAATCCTGTTTTGCGAATACCTCGTCTCCGGGAAACGAATAGACCTTGATTCCTTCTTGCCGACAACGTTCGGCAAGGTAATTGCAATGCGTATCTACCAGCACGTTGGTCGCGATTACCAGAGTTTGGTAACTTAATTCGGAGGGGAAGCGAATCTTTCCCTTTTGGATCGAAGCGTGATCCATCATTGTCAAATCCGCGCCGTCGAAACTGTAGCCTTCAGGCCATTCGTCGGTGATTGCTCCAGACCAAAAGAGGAAGTCGGCGACGCGAGCTCCTTTTTGCAGCAGGAACTGGCATCGGTGCAGATAGGCGCATCCCTCCCTCATTTCCCGGAATTCCCGGTCATCGCTCGGCATCTTGTCCCCCGTGAAGAGCAGGATTCGGTTTGCGCCAGCCGTCAACAGATTATCAGCCAACGGCTTCCACGAGAATGGGAGCAGATCTGCGGCGGGAGGCTTTTCCGCCTGGGTGAGATTCAGGTGACCCCAGATTTGCGCACGCCACATCGTTCGTGCTGCGGCACCTGCCCGGCAGTTGTAATGATACCGTTGTTGTCGGCGTTGTTGCAGTGCGCCAGCTTCGACTTCATTGGTCGGATTTGCGGAGGCGTTTCGTGTCGTGTCCTGTAACATCGGACGGTGGTAGTAGAACGCGACGGTTTCGGGTGTAAAAGGAGCACCGAAGATTCCAAGGCTGGCGTGAAGACCTGCCTCCTGCACGAGGTCGTTCACGATGTCGCTTCGATCCGCTGGAATAAACGGAAAGTGATAACCGAGAACATTGTCGCCATACGTGCCGCCGAGTCGATGCTGGCTCTCGAAGAGTAAGAGGTTGAGATGTCGGGCGAAGTCGCCACGCGAAGACGGCTTTTTGCGGTTGATCGCAGGAGAATTGGTCAGCGAGAAATCGCAGAAGGAAAGATCCATCTGGAACTGCTTGGCGCGATTGGCGATGGCGGTCCAGTTCTTCCAGACTTCGGGTGTGGCTGTGGGCAAGGAGACCAGTACGCCACCCGCGCCCAGTTCCCGAGCACGATCCAATTGCGCGTATGCGAAATTGAGCGCGGATTCTCCGCCTTTGGGTAGGGAAAATGCGGTGATTGCACGGACGCCTTCCACATTGGGAGGCGAGGAAAACGCCTGTGACAAGTCGTCAGCTTCCGCTCTCAATCCCACGCTTACAAACAAGCAAAGAAATAAATACGTAAGTTTCATCGAACGACAGACATTGTATTGATTTCCAACGCCAAAGAAAAGCCTGTTTTTAGAAGCTTTTAGCTTTCGGGTGCATCTGCGTTTTTCACCGCAAGGCGGCAAAGCCGCCAGCTGAGAAGCGGGGAAGCAAGCCGCTGAAGGCGGCAATGAAGAATGAAAAGAGAAGAATGAAGAAATGACGAATGACAGGCGGCATAGCCGCCAGCTGGTTAAGCGTGAAAAGCTGAGAGGCTGAGAAGCGGGGACGATGGAGACGATGGGGACAGTTGTGACGGGTGTTTAGTCGCCGGTCCAATCCGACATGTCAAGTGCCGTTTGACGGATGTCGTCGGTAGCTATCGATTGCTATCGAATGGATGGGACGCGCTCCAAATCCTTTCGTACGCATGGGGTATGGATGGATACGCAGTGCGGCTAGTGGATGCGCAGCTCATAGTTACCGGACTGGATACGGTAATGGGATGTTCCGTTTGCGTAACCACGTGGTTCGGCGAAGTGCGTTTTCGTCTCTGCGAAGACCTTGCCGTTTTCGGTGATTTTCTGTGGCTTGGCCGGGAGCATCACGTCAGCGGTAATACCGACTGGAATCGAGAGGCTGAGAACAATCGTGTTATCGTCACGCTTCCAGGAGCTGATGATTTCGCCTCGAATCGTTTGGCAGGAGGCATTGGCGAACTGGAGCGATTTCGGAAAGACAGGGCGGATAACAACGTAGTCGTATCCTCTCCACACAGGATTGATTCCGCCGATGCAGGAATAGAGGAAGTGCGCTCCACCAGAGAACATCGCGTGGTTGTGCGAGTTCATTCCACCACGGAAGGTCCACTGTTCCCACAGTGTGGTCGCACCGTTGGCGAACATGAATCCGTATCCGGGATATTCCGGCTGCGTCATCAAATGTACGGCCAGGTCCTCTTCGCCATATTGGCAGAGAACGTCAGCGATATAACGGGTGCCGAAGATACCCGTATCGACTTTACTTTTGTCCTTGTCTCGAATGGTTTTCACCAGTTGACGGAATACCGGTTCCTTTTCGGCTGCTGGAACCAATTCGAATGCAAGCGGGAGTACCGCCGTTGTCTGCGATCCGTTACCGTATGTGTGGGTATCGGCGTGGAAGAGCTTTTCGTGGAAAATCTTGTTAAAGTGCTCGTATTCCTTTGCCCACCGTTGACCTTCACCCTTGAGACGCAAGAATGCAACCGTGAATAGGAGGTCTTTGATCATCTTCCCGAGAATCGCGCAGTCGGTCACCTCCGGGTTTCCGTGGTATCCGGCCCAGGTGCCGTCGTTCGGAGTGCACCAGTCTCCGAAGGCGTCCTTGAAAAGGTTACCGGGAAAGTTCGCAAGAGCGCCTTCGGTCGTATAGACCATGTTCGAGTACTGTTCTTGCAGGATGCGGATATCACCGTAGTGACGATAAAGGCGCATGGGTAGGGTGACGGAATCGCCGTTCCAGCAGGGCCAGCCGCGTCCCCGTTCGATGAGGTGGAGCCAGTTCAGGTAGTATCGCGGCATCCAGAACATCATGCATGCCGTATCCTCGTAGGCTTGCGAGTCCATCTGGCAGGGTGTCCGCTCGTCACGCATGCAGCAGTCGGACGGATAGGCGTGGAAGTTGCTCAACATCGACCAACGTGCCGCGTTGTGTAGTTTGTTCAGTCCTTCGTTCGAGCAGTGGAAACGTCCCGTGTATTCGAGATCGGCGTGGATTGCGCACTGTTCGATGTCGTCCGTTGTCAGCTTGCCGGGATACCCCGTGATCTCCGCGTAACGGAATCCATGTGTGGTGAAGTGCGGCTCGTACACCTCCCAATCGCCGGTTCCTGCAAGCAGGAAGGTGTCGGTCGCCTTCGCACCCCGGTTTGTCCATGGATCGAGCTTGCCGTCCTTTCCCAGCAGTTCGCTGTGGCGCATCACGATCTTCGTGCCGCGTTTGCCCTTGGCGCGGATGCGCACGACGGCAGAGCGGTTCTGTCCGAAGTCAGCGATAAAGACGCCTGGTTCGGGTTCCGTAATACGGACGGGCCTGTCACGTTCGACGATACGCGTTGGTTCCGCTAAGGAGGCGCGCAGTTCGCCGCGATACGGAGGCATGATTTGGACAGGTGTCCATCCTTCGTGCGAACCTTCCGGTTTGCACCACGTTGGATCTTCTACCGTTGCGTCGTAGGTTTCACCGCCGTAGATGCTGGCGTAGGAAATCGGGGAACGTTGCGTTGTCTCCCAAGAGGCGTCGGTGACAACGGTTTGCGTGGTGTTGTCTGCGTAGGTGACGAAGAGACGGAACAAAGCGCGTTTGGGTTGCTCCCATTTGCAGGCCCATTGGCTGAAGTCGTCGGAATAACCGGGGGCAAGCCAAAGCCCAACCGTGTTACGCGTACCGGATCGGAGCTGTTCGGTCACCTCCAGCGTATCGAAATTCAAGAACGAGCCGAAGTTGGAGTAGGGGGCGGATTCACGGCGACGCTCGTCGATTCGTTCTCCGTTGAGATACAGCTCATAGAAGCCCATGCCGATGACGGAGGCGTATGCTTCGCGAATCGGTTTTGCTTGAAGCTCGAATGTTTTGCGGAAGCGTGGGCAGTTCTTGGGAAGCGAAGAACGATTCAGAATGCTTTTTCCGCGCAAGATCAGGATGCCGTTCTTGATCTCCGCGTCCCGAAAGATACAGGTTTCACGTTTTTGGAAACGCTCATCGATCATTGGTTTTCCCGTGGCGTCCGTTACGGTCAGCTGATGCACATCAACTCCTTCGGACGCGGACGTGCGGAATCCGAAGAGACCATGTTCGAGCGGTTTCTGGTTCCGTTCATCGACGAGTTTCCCGTCCCAGAACGTACGCACGGTCTCGCCCTTGACGTCGAGTTCCACCGTGTGCGGTTTCGACCAGTCGCAGAGTTCGGGAAATTTGGACTCGATCTCTGTCTGCGGCAGGAACTGCGGATTTCCGCTTTGGAAGATGTGTGGACGAAGGCAGAGCTTTCCCGACACCACCCTGTTGAACTGCCAGAGACAGGCGTTCGAGGCATCCGAAGCGTGGAAGAAAATGCCGAAGGCGTCTTGGATGTTCGAGACTTTTGCGGTCAAATGAAAGGCGTTCAGGGCAGATGGGATCACACCGGGTTCGCCAATCCACTGCGCGCCCGACCATTCGTCCCGCTTTTGCAAGGCGAGGACAAAGCGGGCGGGGGGACTCCAGGGGGAGAGGATGCCGTCCACATCGGTGGCGCGTACCTTCCAGAAGTACGCGCGTCCGCTATCGAGAGCCGGACCCTGATAACAAACAGCGAGGTCTCGCCCTTTGCCCTTCGTCTGCCAAAGGCATCCGGTTTCAGAACCCAGCCCGTCAACCGTTTTCGCTACGCGAATTTCAAATCCGGTGATGTCCTGACCCCGTCGCGAAGTGTCGGACTCGTGGGCGATCCAAGAGAAGCGTGGCGACGGATTCTCCACGCCGACTGGATTCTTCAAAAACTCACAACGCAATCCATCCACGCTCAGGGATGCGGCGGCAATCGCGGGGAACAATAACAGGGTAAAAGGCAAACGGTTCATGGGTTTCTCTTGGTTGGGGAGTTCTGAGTTTGGAGTTCTGGTTTTTGGGCAGGAGTGGTTGTGCAGACGCACAACCTGCAAAACCTCGGAAATACTGTGGAGGGCGCACAACCTGCAAAACCCCGGAAGTACTGTGGAGGACGCACAAGCTGCAAAACCTTGGAAGCACTGTGATGGGTGACAACTCGCAAAACCCTAAAACGGTGCAACAGGTGGGGCGTGCGTGATAGGTGCGCAGTGTTATTCGCTTGCAGGTCGTTCTCCAACATTCTGGATCCACTCGCTGACATCCACAATGGTCTTCTTCCATTTCTTGGAGTCGGCACGAAGGTCGAGGAAGAGGTCGAAAAGATAGAAGAGCGCAGACCAGAACGTTTCGATGAACAGCATCCGCTCTTCCACCTTGCCGTTGAATTCCTTCTGCTCGCCCTTGGGCAATTTCACGCCACGGAAGGCGAACTCGTCATCGAGCGTACAGGCGAAGATGTCCTCGCCCTGCGCAACGGTGAACTTGAGACGCTTCACCTTCTTGCCGCGTAGCAGAGCGGTTTGTGCTTCGGCGCAGTTGAGCGGCGTCCCCTTGCGCAGAACCGCCTCATGTACTCCCTCTCCCTCTCGGAAGAAGGTGACGGGACCTTCCAGCAGGATACCGAATTCCTTCCCGCCGTCCGGCAGGTGCCACACATTGTCGCCAGTTTCCCAAGCGAACCAGAGCCAGGTGAGGAAGTCCTGTCCGAGAATGGAAGTCGCAGGGGGTTCGACGCTGGGATCGGGAGAGAAGTTGGCGGGAGTGAGGTCGATGGAGTTGACCTGCTTGCGCTTCAGCGCGGCGGAGTCCGGTGTCAGCAGAATCGGGATGGTACCGACGGTCGATTTGAATGCAGGGACGAGCGCATCGATCTGCTTGTCCGACATCGCACCGGCGACGAGCAGGTCGTTGCGGAAATCGACGACGCAGGGGATTGCCGTTAGGGAAGGGGGCATGGTCGGTGTCAGCTGTTCAACGACACGTTCCTTGATCTCCGCTTTCTGTTTTCGCGTAAGGAACTGCGCGTTCTCCGCCTTCATCACCACCATCTCCTCCTGCTTGAGCATGGCGCGAAGATAAGAAGCCGGGATTTTCCTCTCGGCCTTGAGCAGTTGCACATAAAGGTACGGTCCGATAACGCAGGTCTCGTCGGAGATTTCGCGGTCCATTAGGTGGCGGCAGCCGATCCATCCCGAAAGCGGTTCCTTTTCTACTTTTTCGATTTCAGGGATTAGGCGACGGGCGAACGAGGTGACGAGGGAAGAGTCGTATTCCTGCTGCAGGTAGAAGAGACGGAAACTAAGTGAGCCGGATTCAAAAGCCATGGTATCCTTTTGCCCGGAGCCTTGCCCGCCGTGCGGGGGATTGGGGAAGCTATCCGACGGCTCCGAGACGAATGGCTGGATAGCGGGGAAAAAAAGACTTGCGGCAACCGGTTACCGCAAGTCTCGAAATGGGGTGTAGTACAATTGCGCCTAGACGTACTTCTTGGCGCGCATGTATTGAATGCAACCTTCGACCGCGCTCAGTGTGCTGGGGTCGGATTCGCATTCGACAATGTACTGCTCGCATCCGTGGGCGGCGAGGAACGCAAATACCTCGTCCCATTTGACGCCCTTGCTCGGATCCGCGCCCTCGTGGTAACGGCCGAGAATACCGGTCTTGCTGACCGCGTAGTTCTCTTTGATGTGTACCGTCACCGCACGACCGGGATACTTCCTCAGCCAGAACATCGGGTCCTGGTTCTTCGCCTGACAATGCCCGATGTCCAACTGCGTGAAGACATCCGGCGAGGTCTGGTCGAAGAAAAGCTCCCACGCGCACTTCGTGTTGTTCACGAATTTCTTCTCGAACTCATGCTGGTGGTTGTGGTAACCAATCCGGATACCGCGAGGCTTGGCAGCTACCGCCGCCTGTGCGAACAGGTCGGCCATCTCTTTCAGCTCAGCCTCCGAACCCTGCTTGAAGCCGCCGCCCGGGCAGACGATGTACGGGTTGCCGATCTCGTTGGCGAAATCAAGCAGCGATCCGATGTTCTGCGGACGAAGCTCGTTGGCGTTGATGTGCGTACCGGCGACTTTCAGCCCGATGTCATCCAGCATCTGCTTCAGTTCCTTGGCGGACTTGCCATAATACCCGGCGAACTCGACCCCGTCATATCCCATCGCCTTCAGCTGTTTCAAAACGCCGGCGAGGTCTTTGGAGCAGAGATTACGCACCGAATACAGTTGCACTGCCGCCTGCGGCTTTTTCCCTCCGCACCCCAGTGCCTGACACCCACCGGCCGCGCCGACCGCGATTCCGGCAAGCATCGTTTGACAGAAATTGCGACGTGAAAAATTCATCATCGTTTCCTTCCCTTTATTCTGCGTCCGAAGGCACACCCTTTGTGCCATCGGTTTACAAACAGTATGCCAAAACTCTCCCCCGAATGCAATCCCGAATTTGAAAAATGAAAAATGAAGAATGAAGGTGGCATGTCGCGTGTCGTTTGTCGCGTGTCATCGGTAGCCGTCTATTGCGATCGAATATAATCGAACGGGAGGGACTCGTTTATTGTGATGGGTGGTCTTTGAACGTTCCCGCGCTTGACGCGGGCGGAGTGCTAAATCCCCAAACTCCGACCTTCGATTTTCGTTTTTCTTTTGGTATGATAGACGGCTGGAAGGGAGAGGTGATACAGAATGAATCACGTGTTTGAAATCGGTATGGTGCTTGCGTTTGGTTTCTCGTGGCCATTTTCAATTTGGAAGAGTCTTTCGACCAGGCAGGTCGTGGGAAAGAGTCCGTTGTTTATGTGGATTGTCATCTTTGGCTATTGCTGTGGCATCACGCACAAGGTTTTGTACGCGCACGATTGGGTTGTCTGGCTCTACGTGATGGATTTGCTCTTGGTCGCTACAGACCTTTTCCTATACTATCGCTTTTTACCGAAAGGAGTTACCGGTCGGTAGAGATGAATCGGTTCACGAGAGTCACAGGATGGGGATTGATCGAGGCTGCCGCCGCACTTGGCGCGGTTGTGTCTGCCATCCTTCCGCTTTCGCATTGGTGGTGGTTTGCGGAATTGGCGATGAATTTCCTTCCGCTTCTCTCCGCCTGTTTTGCGTTGTACGCGCTGTTGGAATGTTGCCGCCGTCGCTGGCTGGTTGCATTGCTCGCGTTTGGAATCGCCGTTGCCGATCTTCTGCCTACCGTATTGCGTGATGCCGTCGTTTCGTCTGAACCGACTGTCCCTTCCGCCGAAACGATCCGTATCTTGCAGGCGAACGTCTTGACGGGAAACCCCAATCCGTGTCTGTTGCTGTCGCTGATCGAGCGGGAGCGTCCCGATGTCGTCCTCCTCCAGGAGACGGGAGAGGTTTGGCAACGCAATCTCATGGCAATCACGAACGAGTATCCCTCCTTCATTTGCGAACCGCGCGGAGACAATCTTGGATGCGCGGCATTCCTTTCCCGCAGGGTGCTTGCCTCGCTCGGACCGTCCCGTCCAGAACTCCGCATCCGGTATTTCTCCGAACCTCGTCGGAAAGCGTCGCCGGCTGTTTGTGTAACGCTCCCGTTTCCGCACGGCGAACTCCGGCTTTTCGGAATCCATCCCGTTGCGCCGCTCGCCGACTCTTCGTGGCGCAAACGGAATGCGTTCCTTCAAGCCTTCGCACACCTTGTCAGCGAGAATACACGGACCGTGGTGACGGGCGATTTCAACACCTCGTCCTACACGCCGGTCTATCGACGATTTTTGCGTGACAGCGGGTTGCGTGACACCGATTCGGGTTTTCTCCCATTCTTGACGTGGCACGCTGCATTGCCGGGAATCTTTCGCATTCCGCTTGACCATTGTCTGTGTTCCCCCGATCTACGCGTCCGTTCTTTGCGGCGTTGCGAGTCCATCGGGTCAGACCATTTTCCTTTCTTGCTGGAGATTGAACGATGACTACGATAGCCGATCAGATTTTGGAATTGTTGAAGGCGGACCCTGGAGCGGAGGTTTCAAGCGCGACGATCTGCGGACGTTGCGGCGTGACGCGCACCGCCATTTGGAAGTGGATCGAGCGGCTACGTGAATCGGGCTATGTAATCGAGGCGCGTTCCCGTCACGGCTATCGGTTGGTCTCTTCGCCAGATACGCCTTCTCAGGCGGAGGTTTTCCACGCCTTGACGACGAAACGGATTGGTCGCGATTTTCGGTACAGGGAGGTGACGGGATCGACCAACCGCGATGCGATGGCGCTGATTTCCCAAGGTGTGCCGGAAGGGACGGTTGTCGTCGCGGGGGAACAGACATCGGGGCGGGGTAGGATGACCCGAAATTGGTTTTCTCCGCCGGGGAAGAACCTCTATTTCTCGCTTGTTTTGCGACCTCTCGTCGAGTTCTCGCGTGCCGCGTCCATGCCGTTGGTTGTTGGACTTGCTGTTGCGGAAGCGTTGGCGTCGCTCGCGCCGGAACTGGACGGAGAAATCCGGATCAAATGGCCGAACGATATCCTGATCGGGGGAAAGAAGATTTGCGGAATCTTGTGCGAGCTTCAGGCGGAGGAAGGGAACGTTGTGGCGATTGTGCCGGGCATCGGCGTGAATGTCAACCTGACGACGGATGAGTTTCCCGAAGAACTGCGCCCCATCGCGACGGCGTTGCAGGCGGAGGCTGGACACACCTTCTCTCGATCAGCCGTGCTTGCGACTATTTTGAATCGTCTTGAACCGTTGTACGAGACGTGGATGCACGAGGGACTTGTTCCGCTTCTGCCAGCGATCAAACGACGCGATGCATTGTTCGGTCGGCAGCTGACGATCGATCGCTTGGGACAACTGACGACTGGTACAGCGGATGGCATTCAAGATGATGGGGCCTTGCGATTACGCACCACCGACGGTATCGTTCCCATTTACTCCGGCGAAGCCCATATCTTGGGAGTCGCTACCGCTGCAAGGTAGTGCGGTAGTTGGGTGGTTGGGTAGTTCGGTGGTTGGGTAGTTCGGTGGTTGGGTAGTTGAGTGATTCTATCGATGGCAATCGATTGCCATCGACTGTATTCGAATGGATCGTGAACGAGTTGGACTGGGTAAGCGTGTCGCATATCCCGTTCGTCCCGCCCCCTGCCTGAGTAGATAGAAAACTCGCACTTTGCACGGGGGAGGTTTTTTGTTATACTAATTGGCGTGAAAACTTCAGTGAAAATTTTCGGTGTCTTGGCGTGTATCGCCTTGACGGCAACGGTCATGGGATATTTTTCGAGTGGGGGGTCTCTCTCGAAAAAACCGGTTTTGGTTTGTCTGGGGGATAGCCTGACCTCGTGCGGTGGCCCGAACGGCCATTATGCGGACTGGTTGGCGAAGTATTTGCCGAATGTCCATGTGGTTAATGCAGGAATCGGCGGGGATACTCTGGACGGTGGACGGTTACGTTACGAGCGAGACGTTTCTCCATTGAAACCCGACATCGTACTGATTGCTTTGGGCGCGAACGATTTTTGGCGTAGGCAGCGGTCGGTGGAAGAGATGGGTGATGACCTGCTGTGGATGGTCAAGGAGTCGAAACGGCTGGGTGCCGAGGTGATTGTTGTGGATTGTTTCGGCCACCGTGATTTTTGGAATGAGGTTACGACTGAATTTTCGCCTGATCGATTTCCGCTTGCAGCTGCGATTGGTGAGATGCAGGAAACGATCAGTAAAGAAAACGGGTGCATCTATGTGCCGAATCTGCAGGTAGATGTCAAACCGAATCGGTTGCCGCCTTATTGGGACGAGACGGATCATCCCAATAAGGAAGGCAATGAGCAGGTTGCCCTGCGCTTGTTGCCAGCTATTCATCAGGCCTTGTCCAAACGTTAACGTTTTATGCCATGAGCGAACATCACACCCATTCG
>JAFYDR010000365.1 GCA_017544725.1 Kiritimatiellia bacterium | reverse complement strand
AGGGGCGGCAGAACAATCTACCTCCACTCGCCATGCCGCGTCGTTTTCCGTCGCCCTTTCAGGGCTAACGTGCCTTTACTTGATTCCGGGGGCGGCGCTACGCTTGCCCCCGTCTGTGTACCTTCGCCCCTTCGGGGCTTGTCGAAAGTTATCTCCTTGAACGTTCCCGCGCACGGCGGTAAGCGCTTCACACCAGCGTGTAAAGCTGACGGTGAAGACTACGCCGTTACGTTGGCAGCTGAAAGCTCTCTTACTCACTTGGCGTGTCGGGGGCCGTCTCGTTATCCTGCGGCGTGGCGGGTTCATCCGGCTTCGCATCCGTTGCGTCCGTAGCTGCGGGAGGTTGCTCCGCGTTGACCGTCACGGGCTGCTCCGGTTCTTCCGGATCGGCGATACTCACAGATACGACCTTCTCGCCTTCGCTGAGCTTTACCAGACGGACTCCCATGCCTGAACGTCCGATTACGCTGACGTTACCCACAGGTGTGCGGACGATCATGCCGTCGGAGGCAATGGTGATCACCGTATGCTCTTCCTTGACTGCATAGGCGGCAACCACCTTCCCGTTCCGTCCGTTCGGATCCTTGATGGCGATCATACCTTGTCCGCCACGGTTATGTTCGGTGAAGTCCTTGAACTCGGAACGCTTCGCATAGCCGTTCTCGGTGACGACCATCAGCGTGGCGTCGTCATCGACGACATCAAAGCTGCGTACCACGTCATCGCCCTGCAACCGGATGCCACGTACGCCGGTAGCCGTACGTCCCATCCGACGAACCTTGGATTCGTTGAAGCGGATGCCTTTGCCGTTGGCAGTGATCATCAGGATGTCATCGCCCGCATGCGTGAGCGCCACACGGATCAGTCGATCGCCCTCCTCGATTGACAACGCACGGATTCCGTTCTTGTTGATGTTCTTGTAGGCAATCAGTGCTGTCTTCTTGACCGTGCCACGCTCCGTCGCAAAGAAGACATCCACATTCTCCGCAAACTCGCGAATCGGGAGCAACGCGACAACCGACTCGTTCTCCTGAAGCTTCAACAGATTGACGATCGGGCGTCCGACCGACGTGCGGGAGAACTCGTCGATCTCGAACGCGCGGTCCGCGAAGACGCGTCCTCGGTTTGTGAAGAACAACAACGTATCGTGCGTCTGCGCAATGAAGATCGTGGTGATGAAATCCTCGTCCTTGATGGTCGCACCGGTGACACCGTGTCCGCCACGTCCCTGCACACGGTAAGTCGCCAGCGGAACGCGCTTGACATAACCACGATGGGAAAGCGTGATGACGCACGGCGCATCCGGGATGAGGTCTTCCTTGTTGACGTCGCCTTCCACGGGAACGAGATCCGTGCGGCGTGCGCCCTCCTTGCGGTTGGTCACATATTTCAGCTTCAAGTCTGCCAAATCCTCTTTCAGGATGTTGTAGATCTCTTGCGGGTCTGCCAGGATTTCCTTGAGACGCGCGATCTTGCGAACCAGCTCGTCCAATTCCGCCTGCACTTTGTCGCGTTCCAGAGCGGTCAGCTGGTAGAGGCGCATTTCCAAAATCGCGGTCGCCTGACGGTCACTGAACGAGAAGCGGGCGCTCAAGTTCGTCTTCGCCTCATCGCGGTTCTTCGCGGAACGGATGATGCGGATAACCTCATCCATGTGATCCAACGCGATCAACAGTCCTTCCACGATATGCTTGCGCGCTTCGGCCTTGGCAATCTCGAACTGTGTGCGGCGGGTGACGACCTCGAAGCGGTGGTCTACATAACAGCGGATCAAGTCCGTCAACGTCATTTCCTTGGGGCGCCCCTGATCCAACGCCAGCATGATCGCGCCGAACGTGGTTTGCAGCTGAGTATGGTGGTAGAGGTTGTTCAACACGACCTCGCCCATCGCACCACGCTTCAACTCCACGACAATGCGCATACCGCCCTTGTCGGAACTCTCGTCACGGATGTCGGAAATGCCTTCGATGACCTTCTCGTTCACCAACTCGGCCATATTCTTGACCATTTCCGCCTTGTTGACACTGTACGGGATTTCCGTGATGATGATGACATCGCGGCCTCGCTTGTCCTGTTCGATGGAGGCCTTGCCGCGCACGGTCAACTTGCCGCGTCCCGTCTTGTACATCCGCTCGATCTCGCGCATACCGCAGATCATGCCGCCTGTCGGGAAGTCGGGACCCTTGATGAACTGCATCAGCTCGTCAATCGAACACTTGGGGTTGTCGATGTAATAGGTGATACCGTCGCAAAGTTCGCCCAAATTGTGGGGCGGCATGTTCGTCGCCATTCCTACCGCGATGCCGACAGACCCGTTCAGCAACAGGTTCGGCACTTTCGACGGCAAGACCGTAGGTTCCATGAACTCGCCGTTGTAGTTGGGCGTGAAATCAACCGTGTCTTTGTCGAGATCCTTTAAGATCTCTTCCGCCAATCGCTGCATCCGAACTTCCGTGTAACGCATGGCGGCGGGAGGATCGCCATCGACAGAACCGAAGTTACCCTGTCCGTCCACCAATGGGTAACGCATCGAGAAATCCTGCGCCAAACGTACAATCGTATAGTAAATTGCGGAGTCGCCGTGCGGATGGTACTTACCCATGACGTCGCCGACCACACGAGCAGACTTCTTGTAAGCTTTATCGTAGGTATTCCCCATCTCGCCCATCGTGAACAGAACGCGACGGTGAACCGGCTTGAATCCATCGCGGGCATCCGGCAAAGCTCGCCCGACAATGACGCTCATCGAATAATCGATGTAGGAATTCTGCATTTCCTGCTCGATCTTGATGGTCGAAAGCCCAGGTTCCACTATTGGCTCAGCTGTCGTTTCCGGTTGTTCGGTCGGTTTGATTTCGTCACTCATACTCACTCCAAAAGAAGATGAAATTATACCATATTTGACAGCAAAAGCGCAAGCCGATAAAAGCTTCGCTTTTAGCTGTGGGCGCATCTGCGTAATCCCCCAACATCATGCGCATGAAAGGATTTTGGAAACAACATAAACAACCTGAAAACAACAACTGAAAGAGGTGCGCGGACCAACCGGCCCGCGCATTGCCTTTCCTTTGCCTGTAACTTGCCGCTATGGAGAACCGTGTGCTACGCGGGCGAGTTAGCCCGCGCTCTAAAGACAAGTTGTTTTTTAAGTTGTTTCTGTTGTTTTCATTTTCAAAAGACGGCAGTGAAATACGCAGATGCGCCCGGCGGTACTTCATTCTTCATTTTTCTCTTTTCATTACTTTCCCTTATGGTATCATGGGAATCAGAAACGTGAAGGTGAGGGTATGTTGCGTTTTTCTGCTTGGATGTAGCGGGACATTGTATTCTCACCTCATGCATCGGGAACCAAGAAACGAAAGGGATATCGCAATGAAAAAGACCATGCTTTCAACATTCATGGCTGTCGCGGCTGCCTGCCTTGTCGCTATCGGCGCTGACAACACCCAATCGCCGAAACCTCCTCTTGAGGCAACGGCTGTCGCCAAAATGGAGAGTCGCTCCAAGGATCCGAACCGTAGTCCCGGTATCTTCGGCGACTACTGGTGGGCGAATCGATTTCTCAACAGGCATCAGAAGGTTGAGTCTCTGCGCGGCAAGACGGTCGATCTCGTACTCGTAGGTGATTCCATCATCCACTTCTGGGAATGGAAGCATCCGGCCAGCTGGGAAAAGCTCTGCAAGGGGCGTTCCGTTCTCAACCTCGGTTATGGTGGCGACCGAACAGAGAATGTAATCTGGCGTATCGAGCACGGCGAACTCGATGGCTACAAGGCGAAGAACATCGTTCTGATGATCGGCACGAACAACAACTCTTCGGATTCGACGGATCCCGCGAACGTGGCAAAGGGTATCGAGACAATCATCGGCCTCATCCGCAAGAAACAACCCGAGGCGCAGTTGATCGTGCATCCGATCTTTCCGCGTGGTAATGCATCGATGCAGAGCAAACGCCACGCCGCCGCGCGCCCGCGTAACGACAAGTCGAACGAACTCGCTAAGTCGTTCGTCGCCGCACATCCCGAACTCGTCTGGATCGATTTCAATCAAAAGCTCATGGACGCCGAAGGTTGGGTTCCGAAAGAACTGATGCCGGACGGTATCCATCCTTCCGATGCTGGATACGAAATCTGGATGGAGGCCATTCTACCGCGCCTGAAATAGTTGCGCGTTTTCAGTTCTGAGTTCTGATCGACTGCGCTTGATGGGGAGAGATAATGTATTCGTTTCCCCTCTGCTCGCTATTGACGTTTCGTGTAGCGGAGCCATCAGGAAGGGCAAAGAAGCTGTTGTTCTCGTTCACAACGAAGGAGAGAGAAGAAGAGGTGATGATGACAAAGATGATGGCGATTTCGGTTGCCGTGTTGTCGTGCCAGTTGGCTTTGGCAGCTGAGTTTCGGCTTGGAGTAGGTGCCTATGCGGGAAAGGCCGCCTTCAAAGAACTGCGTGTGACGGGAGCGAGTGGCGAACTGCTCTATGCGAACGATTTCGCCGGAGAGGATTCCATTCGGGACTGGACGTCGGCAGGGACGGGCGTGTGGAAATGCGAAAACGGCGCACTCGTTCAAACAGTGCCAGGAAGGGAACGGGAGGCTACTACAATCACCATTCCGCGTTCCTTCCGCAATGTGTCGCTCACCGTCAAGGCGAAACGGGTAGAAGGTCCAGAGGGATTCCTTGTTCTCACCGGTGTCCCGCACCTGAACGGAGGCGGGGAGTGGGTGATTTTCGGCGGATGGTCGAACACCTTCCACGGAATCGAACAACCTCCGTTCGCGCATGTCAGGACACCGGGCGAAATTGAGATGGGGCACTGGTATGACGTGAAGGTGGAACTGACGGACGAGCGTGTGCGAGCATGGCTTGACGGCAAGGTTGTGATGGAATCCGAACCTGTGAAGGACACCGCCGGACGCGATGCTTCACTCACTCCCGTGAAGGATGCCAAGGAAATCGTGTACAGCCCAATGATTTTCGGTCACTTCCTTGAACATTTCGACACGCAGGTCTATGGTGGAATCTTCGATCCCGGTTCGCCGCTCTCCGATGAAGACGGTTTCCGCAAGGACGTGATCGCGGCGTTACGTGAAATCAAGACCCCGATCGTTCGCTGGCCAGGCGGTTGCTTCGTCTCGGATTACCACTGGAAATACGGCGTCGGACCAAAGCGCGAGCCGATGTGGAACAAGGCGTGGGCGGTGGAGGAACCCAATACGTTCGGGACTGATGAGTACGTGAAATGGTGCCGCAAGGTCGGATGTAAACCATACATCTGCACGAACGCCGGTACGGGGAACGCGGAAGAAATGAGCGACTGGGTGGAATACTGCAATCTTTCCGTGGGCAAATGGGGACGGATACGAATCGCCAACGGTTTCGCCTCGCCCCACGAGGTCTTGTACTGGAGCGTCGGAAATGAGAACTGGGGGCGGCACGAAATCGGTGCGAAAACCGTTGATGAATGGGGACCGCTTGTGCGGGAAAGCGCGAAAATGATGCGCGGGACAGACCGCCGTATCAGGCTCTTTGCGGCTGCGCTTCCAGATGAAAAATGGACGCTCCCGCTTCTGAAACACGCGGGTTATTTGCTCGATTATGTGAGTGTGCACGGTTACTACGTCTGGGGCGGCGGTGACAACCCGTATTTGAAATGCATGATGCGTACAACTGCTCCGGAGGCTGACATCATGCGTACAATCGGTGTGCTGGAGAAAGCTGGATTCGGGGGTGGCAAGATCGCGATCGCCTTTGACGAGTGGAACCTGCGCGGGTGGTACCACCCCGGTCTCGGAAACTTCCGTCGAGATGCGACGATGGACTACGAGGCTCGGCGCAAGAATGACATCGCTTCCACCTATACGATGGCAGACGCGCTTTTCTCTGCCTGTTTCCTCAACACCTGCCTACGCCATTCCGATGTGGTGAAGATGGCGAATTTCTCCCCAGCTGTCAACACGCGAGGGGCAATCTTTGTTCATCGGAAAGGAATCGTGAAGCGGACCTCGTATCATGTGTTCTGGATGTACACCCACTTGCTAGAACCGAAAACGATACAGGTGAAAACGGAATGCGGGAATCTGACGGACGGCAAGACAAACGTGCCTGTGCTAGATGCCGTACTCACGGTTTCCGATGACGGCAAGCGGCACGTACTCGCAGTGGTAAACAAGCATCCGTCGCAAGAAATCGCACTCGATGTCTCGTCGTTCCTTATGGCCGCAACTCCCGACGCACTCCGCGCTACCGTACTCGCTGGCGATTCGCCCGATGCATACAACGACATCGGCAACGAGAATCGTGTCGTACCGAAGCAGGTCTCGTTACCAGTCAGCAACGGGAAGGTGAAGCTCCCGCCACATTCGCTCAGCTGCATTCGACTGGAGTGAAAACAGGATTTCTAGAGAGGCTGGGATCCCTCGTTGGCGGATGAAAAATTAGGGAGGATGGGCGTGGGAATGTTCATGGGGATAACTTTCGCCAAGCCCCGAAGGGGCGAAGGTACACAGACGGGGGCAAGCGTAGCGCCGCCCCCGGAATCAAGTAAAGGCACGTTAGCCCTGAAAGGGCGACGGAAAACGACGCGGCATGGCGAGTGGAGGTAGATTGTTCTGCCGCCCCT
>JAFYDR010000364.1 GCA_017544725.1 Kiritimatiellia bacterium | reverse complement strand
TGGTGCCTTCGCCACTCGTCACTACTTCGTGCAGCGAAGTTACTAAAGGCAAGCGTTCCGCCTGCGCCTCGTGCGGGAGTATTCATGGGGAATATCTTTCAGTTTCGACGACGTGGGTGTCGTCGTTACACAAGCGGACGCGACGGAGCGCGTCCCTCCCATTCGTCACTGCAACCTCTGGTTGCTTACTTCTCAGCCTCTCAGCTTCCCCGCTTCTCAGCTGGGCGGCTTCGCCGCCCTACGAAGTTAAAGGCAAGGCGACATGGAGGGGAATCCGAATGAGACTGTTTTCGATGTCACGTGTGGTCATCGCTTGCGGCGCAATGGCGTTGATCGCCGTTGCCTTGGCGTTTCCCG
Source organism: Kiritimatiellia bacterium (assembly GCA_017544725.1). Taxonomy (GTDB): domain Bacteria; phylum Verrucomicrobiota; class Kiritimatiellia; order RFP12; family UBA1067; genus RGIG8368. The sequence goes on along the minus strand of JAFYDR010000364.1, from coordinate 1,850 downwards.
GTTCCGAACGCGCCAGTTCGTGGATGGGTACGCCCGTTGCGATCGCGGCGGTTTCCTTGCTCTGTGTTTGGATCGGCTGGTCCGCCCTTCGTGCGTTCGTGAGACGACGCTGGGCGAGTTTTCTCCTGCACTTCGGATGCGCCCTGATTTTGGGCGGTTGGGTTTGGGGGCGCACGGTACAGTTGCTCGGACGTGCGCCGGAGGCAGAGGTTGTCGGCAGCCTGTGCCTCTCCGAGAACGAAGAATCGCGCGAATTGCGCAAGGGGTATCAATTGCGAAGCTACGCCGGGGAATTGCCATTCTCTGTCAAGGTCGAGAAATTAACCATCATCTCTTCCTACGAGGCGAGTTGCGTACTTCGGATTACGGAAACGAACCGCGCACCATATACCGTAGAGCTGCACAACACCAGCCCCGTGTATCTCGCCGGGTATTGTGTTGCGCAATCCTATTGGGACAAGGTGCAGGATCCGCACGGGTTTCGTCCAACCCCGACTTCTTATACCGTCTTGCAATTCATCCGCGACACGGGGATCAGACCGGTGACAGGGTCGATGGCGCTGTGGGACGGCGACTGCACCGATACGTTGTGGAGCGGAGAAAGACTGACAGAATATGTCGGGCGGATTCCATTCTCCGTACGGTTGAACCGCTGCTGGGCTACGCGATACGCCGGACCTGAAAGTCCAATCAAAGAGTATTGTAGTCAGGTGACCATCCTCGAACCGGGACGGGAGCCGCGCAATCTCGATATCCTCGTCAATTATCCCGCGTACATACAGGGCTATTGGATTTACCAGTGGAACTACACGGAGACGACCGACTCGAACGGATACCCGATTAAATACACGGTTCTGCGGTTTTCACGCGATCCCGGTGTGCCGGTGGTGTTCTTCGGTTTCGGTTTCCTGTTGACCGGTCTGTTTCTTGTTACCGTGCGCACATTCCGAGGACGGCTTACGCAACCGGCAAGAGCCTCGTCCGCGCCGCGCTGCGGGAATGTTCATGTAGAATAACTTGGAAAAGTACCGCATCTCGTCACTCGTCACTGCCGCTTCTGGCGGCTGCAAGATTGGTGGGTTAACCATCGTAGCAACTATACAGTTAACAACGGAACCACGCCCCACCATGGACATTGGCATTCGGTTATTTTTAGGGTGGTACTTAAGTGGTACTTTCGTGCGCCAAAACGATGGAAAAAAGAAAACAACAACAGAAAACGGTACAAAACCAAAAAACGCACAAACACCTTGATTTTATTGGGTTTTATGGAAAAAAGAATGGTGGCAAGGATCGGGATCGAACCGATGACACGCGGATTTTCAGTCCGCTGCTCTACCAACTGAGCTACCTCGCCACCTGCATCCTTTCGGACGTAAAAAGTGTGTTTACTATACTGAAAAAATGTTCGTCTGTCAACCCTCATTTTCATCTTTTTTGAACGGCTTCTCAGCTAGGATCACATCTGTGTGAAAAATCGGACTTGGACTTGTGGGGAAAGGCTTGTATAATTTTACGAAGAAAGGGAATGGGGATGAAAACGTTATTTGGAATCATCTTTGCAACGGTTGTGGAGGTTCTTTCCGTGTCTGCCGCACTCACTTCCGGTGGGAGAGGGGCACTTTGTCTGACCTTCGACGACAGGAATTTCGATGCTTGGGAGCGTAACATTCCGCTTTTTGAGAAGTATGGCGCTCATGCGACGTTCTTCGTTTGCGGAGCCATTGACGCGAGGGCGGAAAAGTGTATGAGGCGGCTGTCGGCGGCGGGGCATTCTATTGGCCTGCATGGGATGCGTCACCAGAAAGCGACTGATGCGTTACAGAAGCTGGGCGAGGAAGGATATCTGC
>JAFYDR010000363.1 GCA_017544725.1 Kiritimatiellia bacterium | reverse complement strand
CCGATGACACGCGACAAACGACACGTGACACGCCACCTGGGCGCATCTGTGTAATTCGCCCATCTCATGCGTACGAGAGGATTTTGGAAACAACTAGAACAACCTGAAGACAACAACTGAAAAGGTGCGCGGACCAACCGGTCCGCGCATCGTCTCTCCTTTGCCTGTAACTTGCCGCTATGGAGAACCGCCGTGTGTTACGCGGGCGAGTTTGCCTGCGCTCTAAAGACAAGTTGTTTTTTTAAGTTGTTTCTGTTGTTTTCATTTTCAAAAGATGACGATGAAATACGCAGATGCGCCCACGCCATCTACATTCTTATTTCTTCATTCTTCATCGCCGCCTTCGGCGGCTCGCCTCCCAGCTTAACACGCTTACCCAGCTGGAGGTGTCAAGCAAGCGGGATCGCACTCGCTTTGCCTGGCTTACCGCGTCTTGGCGCAGAAACCAGCGGTTTACCGCACTTTCCAAAGCAGTTCCGAGGATAGACCTCGATCCGATACTCCTTGTCCTGCGGCAAATCTTCGACGTTGAAGTAAAAGCGCATCCGTGCAGGCTCGTCCTGCGGGAGTTTGTGGAATGCGGGAGAAAGGAAACGTTTCACCATTGGCGCGGAACGATCTGTCGGCACAGCGCGAATCTCGTAATCGAAAGCGCGGATACCGCATGTCGCAGTCGGGAAGTCGCAGACCATTACGATCTCCCATTTATCGCTGCGCGTCTCGGTGTTACGCGTAAAGGTCTGGAGATCCGCCCCGGCAGGGAACTGAGGAACCGGCGTACGCTCACTATGCGCTGCAAAGGTGTACGGTTTCCGTTCCTTCGTCATTGGCAGCGGTACGATCCAACTCTCCCCTGCCCTTTTCTGGCGGGTGAAATCATGCCGTTCTAGTTCTATCCGATCAGAATAGACAGAGACGAAAAACCCTTGTGCCTCTTCCAGATTGAAGCGAGCAGGAATTTTCGGCATGGAGCGAACGGACTTGCCGTTCCGCGCGTCACCACCGTTCTCATACGAACCAGGAACGGTGGTATAGGACATGGAAGGAACGGAGACGGCCGTGTAGGCACCCTGCCAGATGGAACGTGCATCGTTGAGCGTCCAGTGCGTGTGTCCAGAGAACGAAACAGCGTTGGGGAAAGCTGCCAGAGCCCCTGAAACCTTCTTCTGCATGTCGCCACCGCCGCTACTGGAGGTTGTTCCCGCTGGTGGCGGGTGCTGGAAGTAGAAGAACGGGCGTGACGGATCAAGACCGGAACCGTTTGCCTTCAGCCAAGCATCGGTCTGGTCGAACCCCGACGTCTTGTCGCGCCCATACCATTCGGCACTGATGAAATCGTAGCCGTTCACCGAGCGGCGACGGATCGGGGCGAACTCCTCTTGGAAAATAGATTCCCAGCATTGTTTCATGCCCAGACGGATCAACGCCTCGTCCTCGAAGTAACCGAGCGCGTGCATCTCCATCGTCATGTCACCGTACCACCATCCCTCGTAATCGTGGTTCCCGGTACAGAAGAGTTTCTGTACGGGACGGCCGCCAATTCCCTTGTTGTTCGGGAAGACACGGTTCCAAGTCGCCGCCAGATACTCCAATCCACTACGCAGCCCCCAGTCTGAGAGGTCACCACAGATCATCACCGCATCCGCTTTGCTATCGCGGAATGCGCGGAAAGTTCTTTCCAGCAAGGCTGTGGATTCGGGTGTCGTGATGTGGATATCCGAAATCACGCCGAAGGTCAACGACGGTTTTCCGCCCGCCAACCGTAACGAAGTACAGCCGGTCAACCCGGCAAACGCAGCAGCTCCACCTAGGAAACAGCGTCTTGAAATGTTAGCCATAGTATCTCCTCTCCAAAACTCCAGCCGCGCTGGAACGCGGGGGCGAAAAAAAGTGGGGGGGCGCGCCTTCTCGGCGCGCCCCCCTCGGGAAAAAAGTCCCGGCTTCTCCCTACTCTCCCGCAGGCGGACCCTGCAGTACCCTCGGCAACGCGGCCCTTAACTTCCGTGTTCGGAACGGGAACGGGTGTGGCCTCCGCTTCATGGAAACCGGGGAAAGAACCAGCTCGCACGGTCCGGGGGCAACCTGCCGGGCAACCCTTG
>JAFYDR010000362.1 GCA_017544725.1 Kiritimatiellia bacterium | reverse complement strand
CTTTTGAAAATGAAAACAACAGAAACAACTTGTCTTTAGAGCGCGGGCTAACTCGCCCGCGTAGCACACTGCGGCTCTCCATAGCGGCAAGTTACAGGCAAAGGAAAGGTGATACGCAGACCGGTTGGTCTGCGCACCTCTTTCAGCTGTTGTATTCAGGTTGTTCCTGTTGTTTCCAAAATCCTCTCGTGCGTACGGAATGGGTGAATTACGCAGATGCGCCCAAGTTGATGGTGATCCGAACACTTATGTTTACACGTGGTGGGGAAAGTGGTATACTCTATGACAAGCTCCATGGGAAGACGAATCTGTTCCGGAGACACGGCATGTATCCGGCTATTGAGAGAGGGTGAGTATTCGTATGAAGTTGAGATGTTCAATGCCAAAGGCGAAGCCGCAAGGTGGAAAGATCATTGAGTTCGGAAAGGACTGGGAAAGGGGTAATAAATGAAAGTTCATGTCTTTTTGATAGTCTCAATCCTCTTGGGAGGATGCAGAATTGATGATTCCTTTTATATCCACCAATATAGTAGTGGCCTTCTATTTGGTCCATTTCATAATAAAGACTTTTCTGAAGTAAAGTTGTCAACTTTCAACGATGAGACATCTTGTTTCCCCATATTTGACGGTTATATTGTTCACCCCACGAAATGGCAAATAGAATCCTATCGCCGTTTGCATAAGACAATCGTATCTATCGATGTCAGAGACCAAACGATTGAGCAGTTTGCGGAGACGCTAAATGAGATTCAGAGAAAAAATGGCGTGAGTGAATCTGACCGTATCGGATTTTCGGTCCGTATCCATCCCTCATGGTTTGGGGAAGAGCTGATCCCTAATGATGATGTGTTTGTAACGGGCAAGTTTATACGAAGGAAAAGGACTCCGCCTTTGATAACTCTTCACGTAGAAGATGCCTCCCTTTTTAAAGTGCTGTTTTACTTGTCTCATCTTCTCTCCTATAAAGTCATATATTTTGAATATGGCCGTGAGGTCGAATTATACTTGAGGCCGATTGCAAATATACAATGATTAATCTTGGCAGGAGGTGAAAACAACAAGAACAACCTTGCCTATAACTTCGGGCCGCCAGAGGCGGCAGTGACGAGTGACGAGAGAGAAATTTCACGCGGAGACGCAGAGGTTCGCATGAGGCCGCAGAGAACGGGGAGGGGCAACGTCCTCGTTGCCTAGCTTCGCTCGGAATGAAAAAATGACGAATGAAAGTGGGAGGGGCAACGTCCTCGTTGCCCGAAACGAAAGTTATTCCCCATGAACGTTCCCGCGTGCGGTGCGGGCGAGTTAGCCCACGTTCTAAAGGCAAGTTGGTTTTGTAAGTTGTTTCTGCTGTTTTCTGTTTTAAACGATAGCAGAACTGGTGGTGAAAAACGTAGACACGCCCTCTTTAAATGGAATGCGCCGCCGATTTCAAGCCGCGCAGCGGCGATTTACCCTTTTCATTCGTCACATAGCGACGAAGCCGCACTGCTGAGAAGCGAGGACAATCGGGACAGGGGTTTAGCCGCCTGTCTCGCTAGTCCTGCCGGTTCAATGCGGCGTGTCGTTTGCCGCGTGTCATCGATAGCATTCGATTGCAATCGAATGCGATCGAATGGGAGGGACGCGCTCCGTCGCGTCCGTTTGGACCGCTTGTTCCCAGTGGACCAACATATCCGCAACAAGCACGCCCTCCCAGTGCGGCCGATGCAGCTACTCACTTCGTGAGGAAGCGTTTGTGGTTGAGGAATTCCACAATGCGGTCGAAGCAGGTGAAACTGGCAGTACCGGGTGCCGCCTTGAAGTGGAAACAATGTCCGCGGTTGGCGAAGGTGTGGAGATCGGACTGGATTCCCATGCGCCGCAACCGTTCCCAAATCTTGACGGAATTCATCGCTGCCCATCCGTCCGCATCTCCGTGCAGGAAACACATCGGGGGCGTTTTCAGATCGAAGGAGAATTCTCGGACGGGAACGGAGTCGTTCTCGTTGCCGCCTTTCGCATTCGGGCTTTCCGCACCATCGGTCAGCGCATACGCCGGATAAACCGGGCACGCCCAATTGAGATGGCACGGCACCTTGTCAATCTCGTCTTTCGGCCAGTACGCCCGCTTCTGCGAACTGGTTGCCGCCATCAATGTGAGATGTCCTCCGGCAGAAAAGCCCATTGCCCCGATTCGTTCGGGATCCAGGCCGCGAGATGCCGCCGCTTTCCGAACTAGACGGATCGCGCGTTGCGCATCCTGCCACGCGCTCGTGTGCTTGGCGAGAGGCGCAAGCGGACGCGGCGTCCGATAGACCACGACCACGGCGGTGATACCCTTGGAGTTGAAATAACGCGCAATGTCCACTCCCTCTTTCTCATAGGAGCAATGCTGGTATGCGCCTCCCGGAAAGACAATCTGAATTGCGCGGGTCTTCTGTTCTTTCGGAAGGAACCATTCCAGGAATGGCTTGACGGATTGGTTGGGCTGGACGTCTGGCATAGCACCTTCCGGCCAAAGGTCTTGCTTCTCCCTCGCCCGTGTGAAGGTGTCGGAAAAACGCGAGCTGAATTCCACTTCAGGGCCCTTCGCGCCAAGAAATCCCCGTTGACGCAGAAACTCCTCTGCCCGTCCGAACCAGTTGTCGTATCCGGTCGCGGCATCGCCCCTGCCGTCCGCACCGAAGAACCCGTGATGACGATCTGCGAAGAGGTGCAGTTCGGTTGGGATCTTCATGCGCCGAAGCTGACGATACACTTCCGTGGAAGCGTTCGGCGAATAGACGTCGAGTCCACCATGAAACATGCACATGGGACAGGTCTTGACATCAAACTGAAAGAGCGGATCCAATTTCACGTCGATCGCATCACCGTCACGCGCGTTCGGAGTACCGAGTCCATCTGTCATTCCGTAGGCAATGGCACAGGTAACAGCCAAATTGATATGGCAAGGGAGTGCGTCCAGTTCATCCACCGCCGTGTACGCCGGGGTCTGCGAACTCGTCGCCAGCAGGGTGGCGAGGTGCGAACCGGCAGACATCGAAATCGTCCCGATCTTCTCGGGATTGAATCCACGCTTCTGAGCTTGGGAACGAACGACGCGAACCGCGCGTTGGCCATCCTCCCATGCACTGCGGTAGAACGGAAGACCTTGCGGACGCGGTGTCCGATACGTGAGCGAAACGCAACGAATACCGACCGCCGTCAACTTCCTGCGCCACTGCTCGACCAATCCCACGTCACAACAGCTACTGTATCCACCGCCGGAAATCAGAATCATGCAAGCATCGGTGCGTCCTTCTGCCGCAGGAGGGTCGAACCAGTCGAGATAAGGGCGACGGAAATTGTCAGGCTGAAACCCTTTCGCCCTCATTTCGGCAGTTGTCGCACCGATTTGGTGCGACTGCGCATCCGGCATCTTTCCATCTGGCCAGATGTATTCCCTCTCCGTCGCCGCAATCGCCGAACCTGCGACAAATGAAAAAATCACCAACCGCAAACAGACAGTCTTTATCCGATTCCTTTTCATCTCTTCTCCTTTTTGTGTTTATCCCAATCCGTATCTCCGGTTTCGGTTACCTCCCGTTTCCCGGATTCCGCACATCCCCTTCAGAAGGACACGAGTCCTATCCCTACTCAAACCGAGATATTCAGCAATGTCACTTGCTGTCGCATCTCCGTGTTCATTCAAAAATGCAAGAATCTTCTCCCGATGCGCTCGTGATTTTGCCGTCTGCTTTTTATCGCTTGCTTTTATCGCTTGCTTTTGCCGCTTGCTTTTTATCGCTTGCTTTTTATCACTTACTTTTCGCCCCGCCATCGGATTTCGAAAGATCGTAACTTTAATTCCATCTCCAAATTCTACAACTTTCGGTGCCTCCAATCCCATTTCAAGACATTGCCGATAAAGCCGCGGAAGCCCGGTTCCCCAAGCCTCGACAATTTTCATATACCTAAAAGCTTCCGCAATCGCCATATTTCTGCATTTTGATTTCCCCATGATCGCATCTTCCACTGTTAATCCACCGAACAACATTCCAGGCGAATCGACTTCGACGCGATCATTATAGATGGAAACCTGTATACAAGATGGATCAAGATAACTACGATGCAAGACCGCATTGGTTATCACCTCTCGAACAGATTGGATTGGTAATTCATAGAGGTCTCTTCTGTAGAGACCGTTAATTTCCGCACCAAGATTCACATGCGTTAAAACGAATCGATATGCCTCTTCAATTTGTTCATAAATGGCGCCTGTGAATTCCTTTTTATCGATAAACGTAGTACGATCATTTCCTTTGAACAACGCACATTGGATCTTAATGAATGGTTCGGTTGGTTGTGTCAAAAGCGAGAATGCCCGCGTTGGAACAACTAAACGCCCGTTACGCTGAAGGATTGCCCAATCCTCCAACTTTTCAATGGTCATAGGCTTTACCATTCTACGCTCAGCGTCTGTCCTACAAGCGTTAATAGCCGTCTGATACATCTTTTCGCACAATTCTCTTGCGAGGTTTTCTTTATATGGAATCCCGATTTCTGGAGTGCTATCATACGAAACTTTCATTCCCTCGATTTCGAGTTCCCTGATTTTTCGTTCGTCCGCAGGTCTGCTCGTGCCGTTAACCCGAATATAGCACGATGTTCTTTTACCAGAAGTCTGCAGATAATAGGGTCTGTATCTGCCGGGGAACACTTCTATCTCAAGAACGGTCTTACCCTCCAAGGTTTTTGCAAAGATTTCCGTGTTGATTTGCGGAGTACAGGAGTCAGCAATCATATTGGAAATTGTATCGGAGAGTCTAAAGGGACTCAAGTTCCCAATTCCGGTAACCTGGCCATCATCGGAAATTCCAACTAGGATTTTCCCGCCGGACGTGTTCGCAAATGCGATAACATCTTTAAGGAATCTTTCATGCCGCTTGGGAAGTTCTTTTTTGAACTCGACACGAACATTCTCTCCAAACATTGTTTTCGCGACCATGTTCCCCACCCTACTTATTCAGACCTCACCGGATTTTGAAATCGTAAAAACGGTTACGACCCTCGCACCCTGTGATTCCGGCGAAGAAAGAGTCCGGCAACCCATTGTCTGCAAATCCGATTTCCGTATCGCCGCACGTGACAATCATCTCCTTGATTCCCTTATGGTTTCGAAAGACCTTGACTGACAAGTCATAGCGGATGTTTTTCTGGAACGACGCCTTTACATACGCAGCGCGATACCAGAACGGTTTTCCGTCGCGGATCGAGTGATGCCAAACATTCAGTCCCTCGTCGTACAGCACGATCTCCCAATGTTCGCCCAGCGTCGGTACGCCATTCCCGGATGAATCGAGCGCGGGGGCAAGTACGATCAACGGAGCCATGCGCCAGTCGAAACTCATCGCCGACGAGACGGTTTGGCCGAGGGACGCTTTCTCCTTCCAAACCATAGAGGAATAAACTTCGCTCTCATGCTTCTTGTAAATCTCTTCTCCAGAAAGCGGAGGACACTCGTTCTCGATTCCGTTCTCCTTCTGTACGAATCCGTGCGTATAGTCGAAACGTGGACTCTTGACCTGAATCCACTCGTTCGATTTCCAGTTACCCGGCGTAAATGACACTTCTACTTTCGGTGCGGCGACGACGGACAGGGTCGTCAGGCACACGACCAAACCCAAGTTCCAAGACAGTACGTTGTTTTTCATGACCTCACTATACCATATTGTACACAAAAGGTCAAAGCACGCTTCGTGACAGCAACGAGTGACGATCCTCGTTGCCCGTATCGGAACAGACTGGCGTGACTGGCAGGACTAGCGAAACTGGCGACTAAACACCCGTCCCCATTGTCTCCATCGTCCCCGCTTCTTAGCGGACGACGTCAGCCGCCTCCTACTCCCTATTGCCTACTGCCTTCCTCTCTGCCTCTCAGCTTCCCAAATTTTCTATTCGAGGTCGGCAAGGAACCTGTTGCGCCCCCACTTTTCAAGAAACGCGGCGAGAAGCAGGAGTCCCGCGAACCAGGCGAGTACCGCGCCTGTTGACCAAGGGGAAATCGTGTAACAACCGCCAGGCAACTCGGCGGAGAATTTCGCCGTGGCGATCATCAAGGCTGTGATTCCTCCCGCCGCATTGTTGAAACAAGCAGCGACAAATGTGCTGAAAAAGCTGGCGAGCAGTCCCATCACACCGCTGACTACGACGAAAAGAGAGCAAGGTGCGATAATCAGGTTGGCAAGCAAACTGCAGGGTGTAAAGCGTCCGAAGTAGAGGGCGGTCAATGGAAGGGAAACCAGCCATGCCGCAACGGACACGGCGAAAACATTTGCCTCGAAACGAACGCAGAACCGAAGTAGGCGTCGCCAACGGAGTTCCTTCTCCGTCTTTCCCGCCAAGCGCAACTGCCGAATGTTGCGCGTAAGTGCAAGAACGCCGAAACCGCGTTCCGCGAGGTAACAGAATGGGCGGCAGAAGAGCACCAGCCCGATCATCACGGTAAAGGAGAGTTGGCATCCTAAATCGAATAGCAGGGCTGGATCAGATGCTAACACAAGGATCGCCGTTGCACAGAGGGCGGAGAGTCCGTTGGATCTTCGTCCGAACAAGGGAGCCGACAGAACGAAGATAGACATGATACAGGCACGGACCGCACTCGGTCTTGCACCTGTCAACACAGTGTAAAAGATCAACAGCGGGACGACGGCGAAAGCCCAGTACATCCGGGGAATCCGCAAGAGAGAGATCGCAAAGGTCAGGATTGCCGCCACCAGCATGATATGCATTCCCGAAATAGCAAAGATGTGGACGGTACCGGAATCGGCGAACGTATGACGGATCGCTGCCGGAATTTCCTGTCGGCACCCCAGAAGAATGGCGCGGATCAGATCTGGCACGATGGGCCACCCTTCCAATCCAATCCCCGTTCGGCGCACAGCGTTTTCTCGCGCCGCATCCGCACGTCCCCGCCACGAGGTGAGGTCGCGTACCGCAATCCGACGCGAACTGGACTCAGAGGTGTTCATTTCCGCGTAAAGCAGTCCGGAGCGATTCAAGATCGGACGGAACGTGCCAGAGAAAATCCATCGTTCCCCGACACGAGGGACTTGTCCGTCGGCGGGTACCGCATCGGGACGTAGGCCGAACCAGTTGACGCGGATGGGCAACTGCGACAATTTCTCCCCGGAAGAATAGTCGGTGAAGTCCTGCGCGAAGAAAGTGTATTGCGCGGCGTCCCCCTTGCGGTTGACAACCTTTACAGACGGTGGAATTCGGCAGGAGAACTGTCTTTTCGGCGGATAGGAAAGCAGTTGCTCGCATTGCCGATCCCTCTCGGAAACCGTGTGAAGGGAGAGAATCGCTCCGACCACAAAAGAGCCGAGCAGCAGAAGGATCTTTCCAGCAACAGCGACCTTCTTTCGGTGGGCAATGAAAATCCCGAGGGTGCAGAGCAACAAAAAGAAAAGCAGTGCGAGTCCGTCGGGAGAACGGAACCCGCACGCGATACCGGCCAGGAAAAACAAAGCGACCCCAACAAGCGGCTGTCGCTCGTGGTAAGAACGGAGGGAAGCCAACATGGCTGGATCGACAAGGCCGATGCATCCGGAATGCCCCGGACG
>JAFYDR010000361.1 GCA_017544725.1 Kiritimatiellia bacterium | reverse complement strand
TTCGGTACCTCCGCTGGTTTCGGAGCTTCCGTCGGTTTCGCCTCGGGCTTTGGTGCCTCACCCGGCTTCGCTTCGGCGGGCTTTTCTTCTTCAGGCTTTGCCTCGGTGGGCGAAGGCAACGGGGCGGGAATCGCGATCAGCTTAACGGTGGCTGGCGAAACCACGATGTCATCCACGCTGACTCCTTGCTGGACATGGATTCGTACCGGCACTTCGTTTGTCAACTTGTCGGATGTGACCGGACGGTTTCCATCAACGGAAAAAAGAATCTGTCCGTCCTGTACCTCGTTGATGACTTCCGAGCGTCCCTTGATATCGTAGTTTACCCACTCTGGCTCGACTGTCCACCGTGCGGTTGATGCAAGCGGCTGAGCGATGAACACGCGTCCCAAATCCATGTGGCGCGTAGCTGTTTCAACCGAAATCTTGACCGACACATCCATCGATGCGGGTTCCACCGTCGCGTTTTGGAAGTCGCCTGGCGGCAATAGACGGACGGGGACAGTGAATGAGGAGAACTTTCCATCTACATTGATCGGTTCCGTCTGAATCTGCAAGGCATCGCGGTCGATGGACTTGAGCAAACGTTGCGGTCCGCGCAAGAAGGCGTTTGTAACGGCACAGGAGAGTTCGACGCGCCCACGAGCCTTACCCTCTAGAATCGGAGTCGCAACAGACAACTGTACGGACATCGGGATGTCGAACTGCACGGACGCTTCCTGCGGCTCGATTTTGAGAATCTTCAAGGAACGGGGAATCCCCTTCAGGTTTGACCGTCCGATCGCCAGCTTCATCGAGTCCGCAATCGCGTTCTTTTTCCAACGCGGTCGAATAAAGCAACGAACCGAACTACGCTCTGCCAAACTGACATCCTCGAACGAACCGCGCACCGTCAGCTGTACGGACTGCGGCGAGAAGGATGCGATGACAGCACCATTTTTCGCATTCGCTTCCTGAACTTCCGAATCGATCTCGACAGGAATGATTACCGTGCGCACATCGCTGATCCCCGCGCGAATGCCAAAATAAATCAGACATGCTGCAACCAGCGAGAAAAGTTTCAACCAGCGGTTTTTGAGAAGGGTTTCCTTTACCCAGTTTTGGAAACTTTTGAGTTTCATTTTGCCCCTCCTTTCTTCGCGAAGAATGTCCGTAATTTCTGGCGAAGGGTGCTGTATTTCGAATACGTCCATTCCCAAACATTGAAAGGCCGTTTGTTCTGGTTGGTCATTGCCGTCTTAATCCAGTTGCGGACAGCCTTGTCCGTATCCTCTGCCCTATAGCGTTTGAGTTCTCCGTTGTAGGCGACTGAAACGGTGCCGCGCTCTTCCGAAACGACAAGCACAACCGCATCGCTCTCTTCCGACAATCCCACCGCAGCGCGATGACGCATTCCGGACGAGATCAATTCCTCTCGGTTCGAAACGGGAAAGATACAGTGCGCAGCAGAAATCAAACCATTGCGGATGATGATACCGCCGTCGTGCAGAGGAAGCGGGGGCGTGAAGATGGAGACCAGCAATTCGCGACTGATGATCGCATCCAGACGGATACCCGACTCTTCATATCCGGCAAGTGAAATTCCCCTTTCCACCGCAATCAGCGCACCTAACCGCTGGTTGGCGAGAAACCGAATCGACTTGATTAACGTATCCGGCACCAGCTCGCGTTGCTTGCCAATCAATACGCCGAAGAGGCGTCCCCCGCCAATTAGCGCGAATGCACGACGAATCTCCTCTTGGAAGACGACAATCATACTGACCGCAAGTGCGACCATCAACCAGAAGTAAATTCTTCCCAACACCTCCCAGTTGAAAAGCCAGACGAAGAACCCCGGCAGGAAGATAAACTTCAGGAAGCCCCACAAGACCTGACCGGCACGCGTTCCCCGAATCAGATCCAGCGTCAGGTAAATCACGACCGTCAGAATCGTGACCTGCACGACATCACCTATTCCAATTTGAAATCCTTCTAACATAATGACCGCCACATTTTGATTGATTCGACCATGCCTTTCACATCGTGTACCCGGACAATCGATGCGCCTTGACTGATTGCAAACAGGGCGCAGGCATGGCTGCCCGCATCCCGAAGGCTGGCTTGTTCAACTCCACAAATCGTTCCGACAAACCGTTTGCGGGAGGCACCGATCAAGACCGGTGCCCGCTCCGCAAAACGCGCCGTCGCACGCACGAGCTCAAGATTTTGCTCAACCGTCTTGGCGAACCCCAATCCCGGATCAATGACTACATGATCGCGCGGGATTCCGTTCCGCTCCGCAAACGCCACCGCCGCATCCAGAATCGATGCGACTTCCGCTACCACATCCGAATACCCGGTCAATCCGTCCATCGAGTGCGGCGTTCCTCTACTGTGCATCACCACGAGACCAGCCTGATACTCCCGGACAACTGCCGCCATCTCCGTCTGACCATCGAACGGCAACACATCGTTTACCACGTGCGCCCCCGCCTCCAGTGCTTCCCGCGCAACCTCGGCACGAAAGGTGTCCACGGAAATCGTTACATCGCTGGAAGCGGCAAGGCGGCTGACGACAGGAACAACACGATCCAGTTCTTCTTGAACAGAAACATCTACCGCTCCCGGTCGCGTACTCATACCGCCGATATCGACAATGACCGCACCCTCGCGCACCAGACGCAGGGCGTAGTCCACGGCGGCATCCGCCGTCGCATGCATTCCTCCGTCCGAAAACGAGTCGGGGGTCACGTTCACAATCCCCATCACCGCCGGAGGATCAAGCGCGACTTGCCGCCCGCGACAGATCCATTTTCTCTGGTCAAGAATTCCCATTCGATTCCGAAACCTGACTTTCTATCGGTGTTTCCGTCCCTTCGTCGGATTCCTTTGGCGGAGACGGATTCAGTAAAGACTCCACCTCACGACCGTCCACCGTCTCCTTCTCCAATAGCAGTTGCACCAGCGACTCCAACTTGGGGCGGTTATCCAAAATCACCTTACGGGCACGATGGTACTGCTCCGACAGAATCCGCGCACACTCGGCATCGATCTTCTTGGCAGTTTCCTCGCTGTATGCCTGAGACCGCGTGTATTCTTTACCGATGAAGACGGTTTCCTGATTGTCACCGAATGACTGGAATCCGAACAGATCACTCATGCCGAACGCACAGACCATCTTCCTCGCCGTGTCGCTCGCCATCTTGATGTCAGCCCGCGCACCAGTCGAGATGTCACCCGTGAACAATTCCTCCGCAATGCGACCGCCAGTCGTTACCGCGATCAAATCTAGCAACTCGTTCTTCGTACGATTCAACACATCCTTTTCCGGCAGTGACATCGTGGCACCCAACGCACGTCCGCGCGGAATGATCGTCACCTTGTGCAACGGTTCCGTGTGCGGCAGAAGAACCTGCAAGAGCGCGTGTCCGGCCTCATGCCATGCGGTCGTCTCACGGTCTTTGTCCGCCAGCTCGCGGCTCTTACGTTCACGTCCCCACAACACCTTGTCGCGAGCTTCCTCCAGATCGACATGTGAAACCGCTTCGGAATCACGACGCGCCGCTAACAATGCAGCCTCGTTGAGCAGATTCGCCAAATCCGCACCTGAGAATCCCGGTGTTCCGCGCGCGATGCGGTCGAGATCACAGTCCTCGCCCAACTTGATTTTGGCGGAGTGCATTTTGAGAATCTCCAAACGCCCAGCCAAAGTCGGCAGGTCAATCACGATCTGACGATCAAAGCGACCGGGACGCAGAAGCGCCGGATCCAGCACATCGGCTCGATTCGTCGCGGCAATGATGATCACGCCTTCGTTCGTGTCGAATCCGTCCATCTCCACCAACAGCGCATTCAACGTCTGCTCACGCTCGTCATGTCCGCCAC
>JAFYDR010000360.1 GCA_017544725.1 Kiritimatiellia bacterium | reverse complement strand
GGGCGTCGCCCATACGCAGGGCGGCTAATACCGCCTGCCATGTAAGCTGGTTAAGTGTCCCTTCGGGACTAAGTGCCCTTCGGGCTAAGTCACTTCGGGGCGAAGCTCCACTTCGAGCCAAAGGCTCACTTAGGGCGAAGCCCACTTAATTTCATCACTCGTCATTGTGCAAAGTGTTCCAGTGGCGGCTTTGCCACTTTTCCTACTCCCTACTGCCTTTTACCTACTGCCTTCCTCTCGCTTAACCAGCTTAACACGCTTCTCAGCTGGGCGGCTCTGCCGCCCTTTACTCGTCACTCGTTACTAGCGGCAAAGCCGCCAGCTTTTCCTTGTTTGCAGGGAAAGAACTTGCTATAATCGATTGCATTACGGGAACAAAATAGAGGTGAATCAACATGCGAATGAGGATTTTCTGGTCGGTGATTTTGGGATGCGTCATCTGCTGCCGTGCGGCTGAAGATGTGTTGTGTTCATTGCGTGTAAGCACGTACCCGGAGGGCGCTGCCATTTCGGTTGACCACAAGGCGAGGGGATTCACACCGATGACGGTCGGCGGGTTGACCGAAGGGGAACATCTCGTACGGCTTTCGAAAGAGGGATTTCAGGATCACTTCGAGACGGTCTCGTTGACGGCGGGACGGAGCGGCGAGGTATCCTGTCAGATGGAACCTGTGCGCGGGTTGTTGCTGGTCACCTCCGAACCGGCGGGTGCCGATGTGACGGCGGGCGGGTTGTCGCTCGGCAAGACGCCGCTGTTTGTCACGACTTTGCCGTCGGGGAAGAATCGACTCAAGGTCTCCTCCACGGGGTACATTTCCAAGGAGATCACGGTGACGCTGGAGGGACGGTCACCCGCCAAGGAACATGTCGTGCTTTCGTCCGATTCCGGTACGCTGTCGATCGATAGCGATCCCACGGGGGCGGAGGTAACGGTGAACGGTTTGCCGCGCGGTACGACGCCGTGCCGCGTCTCCCGCATTTCCGGCATCTCTGTACTCGAACTCCGCGCGGAGGGGTACAAGCCCGTGAAGCGCGAGATTTCGCTCTCGCCCGGTGAGGTACGCGACGTGCGGATTCCGCTGGAGCCGATGCCCGGCACGTTGCGGATCGTGTCGATACCCGAAGGTGCTCGGGTATATGTGAACGACGAATTCATGGGCGAGTCACCCTACACGCTGGCGGATGCCAAACCGGGAACCTACCGCGTGCGTCTCGATCTGAAGGGGTGTGACTCGAACGCGCGCGACATCACGATTGAAAAGGGAGCCACGTTGACGGAAGAGTTCCGCATGGTGAAAAACACGGGACATCTGGAGATCTTCACTTCGCCTTCGGGGGCGATGGTGATGCTCAATGGTAAGAAGCGGGGAATCACCATGACGCGGAAGTCCGACATTTCGCAGATGTCGGATCCGTTGCGTCTGAACGATCTGGTCGAAGGTGAATACGAGCTGGAGGTCGTGAAGAAGGGATACGCCAAGATCAGCCGCAAGATCACGGTGACGAGGGAGAAGACCCTACCGCTGCAGCTCAAACTCGAACGTCTGTTTATTCCGGACTACGAGGTCATCACGATACGTCGGACGTATCGGGGAATGTTGAGTGACCGCACGGAAGAGGGGATCCGCATCGAAACGTCACCGGGCATTCTGGAGACGATCCCGATGAAAGACGTCAAGAAGCACGGGTACTTGAAACAGACGGAGTAGTGCATGGACTTTGATGCTCCAGTTGACGACGAGCTGGAAGAGGAAGAAATTCGGGAAGAGCGCGGGGGATGTTCCGGTTGTCTGGGACGGTTGTTCCTGCTGGGTTTCATCGTGCTGATCCTCGTGTTTGCATCAGCTGTCTTTTTCACGTCTTTCCTCTGTTCTGACAAGGGGAACCGCTGGTTGGGACGGAGAATCAATTCGGCGGTCAGCCCCGCGAAGATCACGTTTGCGAAAGCGACGGTCAAGTGGTTCTCCCCAATCCAATTCGAGAACGTCCGCTACGAGGATCCGTCGTGTGGACAGGAATGGACGGCGGAATCCCTCCGGTCTAATGTCGGTCTTTTCCGGCTCTTCCCCGTCGGCGTCATGAACATCGGAACGGTTACGTTGAAAAACCCTGTGTTCACGATGCGCCCCGCAAAGGAACAGGTACAGCCGGAAGAGGGCGAGGGCGGTGGCGTTTTCCTGCCTGTGCTGAATTTCAAGGGCGGCGTGGTGATCGACAATGGTTCACTGCGGGTCTATCCAACCGAGACGGCAACCAAGCCGTTCACGGCACGGCAGATCGCCGCCAAACTGGAGGCGGAGTCCTTCTTCCAGCCGTTGTCGGTAGAACTCAGCCTGTGGACGGGCGACAAGGGACGGTTGACGCTCCATGGCACGTGGCGTAGTCTGAACGAGATGACGCGTGGGAAAGAGGCGAAACGGACATATCCGATTAATCTAGCGGTACAGAAGATCAACGTGCCGGAACTCTTCGGTTTGCTCTCCCTTGACGTGGGGGCGGCGAGTGGAATTGCCGATGGTGAGATTCAGTTGGAACGGCGCGGAGAAAAGTCCTACACGGTTGTCGGCGATCTGAAGGTGGAAAAGTTCTCGGTGGCGGTCGATCAGAAAAACGTGACCAAGCCGACAACGCTCTCCCTCTCATCCAACCTCGCGGTCGATCCCGGCAACATTCGTATCCACCAGCTGGAACTGGTTTCTCCGTGGTTGCGCATGGCGGGCAAAGGTGTGTTGGCACCACAGCAGTCAGGATCGATCGAAGGTGCTTTGCAAGTCAAGGCGACGGGCAGCCTGACGCAGTTCTCGCGCGACTTCCGTCGGACGCTGAAAAACGTGCCGCCGATGGAAGGGACTTTCCAGCTTGACCTTTCCACCCAGCAGTACACGGACAAGATCGGTGTTTCCGCCGTCATGAACGTGACGGACTTTTATACCGCGCCGGATAAAGGGCAAGCAACCGTAATTCCACAGGGGACTCTCCGTTTCGACGGTATGGTGCCCGTTGGCGAAAAGGGAGCCTTACCGGAAGTGCGAGACGGGAACTGGTCCGTCAAATTCGGGAAGAATACGTTTGATGGCAGTATCGGACGGTTGAGTTGGGCGGAGAAAAAACCGCGAGTCGAAAAACTCCAGGTCAATTTGGCATCAGACATCGCACAGGCACTTCGTCTCTTCGGTGCGTGGATCGCGCCGGATCTCCAGCGCGCGATCACCTCCGTTTCCGGACGTGTCGATCTTTCCTCGACGATCGACACGGAAAGTAACGGGAAGCTCGGCGGCAAGTTCCTGATCGAGGGGCAGCAGGTGTACGGCAAGAAGGCGAACGGCGTGATAGACCTCTCGTTCCGGGGAGGGAAGGGAAGTTTCACGATCCCGACGGAAAAACGGCAGACTTTCCTCTCGGACGGCGCGGCGGACACGCTGGTACAGGTGGACAGTTTCAACTGGTGTGGCTTTTACGTGAGCGAGTCGCCAGTCAGGTTCCGTTATTCTCCGGGACTGCTTCGAATGGAGTGTCAGGCAAATGTGAATGGCGGCAAGTTGAACTTGACACCAGAGATGCCGCTTGAGAAGAACAAGACCGTCATTCGCATTCCGCAGAAGACGCGCGTGCTGGAGAACGTTCGGATCACGCAAGAATTGATCGACCTCTGGCTGGTGATGGTGAACCCGCTGTTCAAAGGGAGTCGCATTCAGGGAGGTACGGTGACGGCGGACGCAATCCGATTCGAGTACGATCCGTTGGTATCACCGGAGAAAGGGGTGTCGGGAGAGTTCGATCTGGAGTTTCGGAATCTGAAGCTGCTGCTGGGACCGGAGTTCGACGAGATGCTGATGGCGCTTAACGCCAACGACCGCTGTTTCCAAGCGGAGCGATTGCCCGTTCATGTTACGGTACAGGAAGGTCTTGTTCATTTAGACAAGGTGAAAATCGTCTTTGACGGACAGCCGATTGTTTTAGCCGGGTGGACTTCGTTCGACGGGAAAATCCAGTACCAGATGGACGTGACCCTAAACGAACGCCTCTTCTCGCGGTGGAATGTCGGGGCACTGGGCAAGCTGTTCGGCGGCAAGACCCTGCCGATTATGATTTCAGGAAAGGTCGATAATCCGAAAGTCGAACTGGGAGGCTTCGCGAAAGCGTTGCAGGGACTGGTCGCAAAGGATGTCCAGCTCATAGCAAAACCAACGCAGACGAAACCGGCGCAAACCGCGCAACCTGCAAGGAAACCGCTACCGGCGAAACCAGCGCAGACGAAACCCGCGCAACCGGCAAAACCCGCAGAGCTAGCACCCGATTCCAAGCGCAATCTGATTGATTGGTTGCACCAGATGAAGAACACCGTGCTGGAAGAATGAAAAAGGTTAAATCGCCGCTACGCGGCTTGAACTCGGCGGCGATGCCGCCTTTAAATTAAGTGGGCTTCGTCCTAAGTGTCGCTGGCGCGACTAAGTGTGGCTGCGCCACTAAGTGACGGATGAAAAGGTTAAAAGGTTAAATCGCCGCTTCGCGTCTTTAAATCGGCGACGCACCATTTAAAGGGCGAAGCCCGATTTAAAGCGAAGCGATTTAACCATTTCATTCTTAAAGGCGGCGGGGAATCCTAGAAGCTTACAGCTAAAAGCTAACAGCTAGCTGTTGGTAATTTTTTTCTTCGCTAGGGTTTTCATTTTTTGCTAGAATAGGGGGCATTATGCCGAGGCAAAAGAAAATAGTCGATGTGAGACCGGATTGGGACGAGTATTTTATGAGGATCGCGGATGTTGTCGCGATGCGCTCGAATTGTTCACGACGGAAAGTCGCTGCGGTCGTCGTTTCGGATCACCGTATCATCTCCACGGGTTACAACGGGACTCCGAGGAATGTGAAGAACTGCTTCGAGGGGGGATGCCCGAGATGTGCGGGAAAGGTTCCATCGGGTTCCTCTCTGGAGGAGTGCATTTGCGTTCATGCCGAGCAGAATGCGATTTGCCAGGCTGCCTACTATGGAATCCGGTTGGCTGGATCGACGATTTACGTTACGATTAGCCCGTGTCTCACGTGCGCCAAGTTGATTGTCAATGCGGGGATTCGCGAGGTCGTCTATGGCGGCGAGTACGCGTTCACCAAACAAACCCTGAAACTGTTTAAGGAGGCCGGCGTCGTTTGTCGCCGGTATGTGTCACCGGATGAATAAGAAAAAGGTTGATCTGAAGAAAATCGCAGGGCTGGTTCGCCAGTTGCTGATCGAGCTGGGCGAGGACCCGGATCGCGAGGGACTCGTGAAGACACCGATGCGAGTGGCGCAATCACTCACGTTCCTGACGAGCGGGATGAGCCAGTCGCCCAAGCAGTTGCTGAACCAGGCGATTTTCCACACGAGCCTCAACCACATGATTATTCTGCGCGACATCGAGGTGTATAGCATGTGTGAGCATCACCTGTTGCCTTTCTACGGGAGGTGCCATGTCGGGTACATTGCGCAGGGAAAGGTGTTGGGCGTGAGCAAGATCGCGCGTATCGTGAACTGCTTTGCGCGTCGGCTGCAGATTCAGGAGCAGTTGACGGATCAGGTTGCCCATGCGATTATGGAGGCATCCGACGCGGAAGGTGTGGGTGTGGTGATGGAGTGTCGGCATCTGTGCATGATGATGCGCGGCGTAGAAAAGCAGAATTCCTGCATGAGTACCTCCGCCTTGTTGGGATCGTTCCGCGAAGATCCCGCTGTGCGGCAAGAATTCCTGAACTTGATCAAATGAAACTCAAAATTGCCATTTCGACAAACTGGAACGTGCATCATCACAAGACGGGGGAAAGTCTGGTTGATGAGGCATTGGAACTGGGTTTTGACGCGCTGGAATTGGGGTACAACACGACGGAGGAAATCGCGAAGGGGGTACGCCACTGTATCCACGACGGACGAATCGAAGTCGATAGCGTACACGCCTACTGCCCTGTTCCATTCAATGCGCCGCACGGATACCCGGAACTTCATCTGCTCGCCTCGATGGACGAGGATGACCGTGCGATGGCGGCCCTGCTGCTGAAGAAGACGCTGACGTTTGCGCAGACGGTGAACGCGAAGGCAATCGTGTTGCATGCGGGGCGCATCTACCTGAACTCCTGGCTGGGGAATCTCGATTCGAACACGTTAAGCAATCAGATGGAGCGCGTGGATGGGAACAAGAACGCACCAGCCTATCAGCGTTTCGTTAAGAAGGCATGGAAGCGACGCGCTTCACGCGCCAAGAAGATGATTCCGCTCTTCCGTGACCAGCTGGAGAGAGTGTTGCCCACCTTTGATCGGGCGGGTGTGTTGCTCTGCTTGGAGAACCTGCCGTCCATCGAGGCGTATCCCGATGAGGAAGAGGTGGTCGATCTGATGCGTCGCTTCGAAGGCTCGCCGCTTCGCTACTGGCACGACATGGGACATGGGCAGGTACGCGAGAACATGGGCTGGATTTCGGATCATGTCGAATCCGCTCGGAAGTTACTCCCGTATGTTGGCGGCATCCACATCCACGATTGCGCACCAATGGCGCATGACCATCTTGCGCCCGGCGAAGGTAGCATAGACTTTGCCGCCTTCCGCTTTTTCGCGGAGCACGAGATCATCCGCGTCTTCGAACCGTCGCCGAAAGTCCCTCCCGAAAGCATCAAGATCGCATTACGCCACGTCCGCGATGCGTGGGCGTGAATCGCCGCTTCGCGGCTTGAAATCGGCTGCTCGTTCCATTTAAAGGGCGAAATCCGATTTAAAGCGAAACGATTTAACCATTTCATTTTGAACGGTTGCGACAAACGTGCCCTTGCACTTAGCCTCGAAACGGGCCTAACAATTTCGCTTGACAGGGTGGGGAAATAACTGATAATGTAAACACATGTTTATGATACAAAGGAGTTGAACATGGAACGGAGAGACGGACAGAACACGCGAGAGGCGATTCTTGTGGCGGCAACGGAGGAATTCGCGGAGAAGGGGTATGACGGTGCTTCGGTTCGCGGCATCTGTGTGCGTGCGGGGGTCAATATCGCCTTGGCGAACCGATATTTCGGCTCGAAGGAGGGCTTGTACATGCGAGTGGCGAAACGTCTGTTTGGCGATCTGGGGTCGCCGCTCGCAAGTTTGGCAGATGGCGTTGATTCGCAGGCATCGTGGCAGAAGGCGATTGAAACATGGATAAGTGCCTTTCTCTACATGACGACGACGACCAACCGTCCCCAGTCTCTCTGCGCGAAGCTCTTTCGCCATGAGGTGACTCATCCCTCCAAGTTCCATACGGAGTTGAAAAACGAGTTCGGAAAGCCCGTTTATCATTCCCTACGCTCTTTGGTGTCGATGGCGGTTTCGGATGAGGAACAGATTGACTTGCGCACAACGTCGATTTGGGCACAGGTGGCAGTCTATGCGTTGGCGGATTCGGTTTGGCTGGAGTCGTTCCGTCCGAACGGGGTTTCACTGGAAGAGTGGGCGGAAAAACTGCAGCGTCAGATTTGTGAAGATGTTTTCGCGCAACTTCAATATCGGGGGTAGTCATGAATGATAAACGGAGTTTTTTCCCATTGTTCCTGACCAACTTTTTCGGTGTGCTCAACGACAATTTCCTGAAGACATTGGCCGGGTTTATCGTGATCGGCTGGATTCCCGACGAGCGGATTCAATCCGTGGCGATGGGGTGTACCGCCGGAGCATTGGTGTTGCCATACATTTTCTTCTCGCCCTTGGCCGATGCCCTGCTACTGCGGCACAGCAAACGCCAGATTGTGCGGATCGCCAAGTGGGCGGAATTGCCGATCATGCTCGTTGCCGTGATTGGTTTTCTTTGCCATTCGGTTGCCATTGTCATTTTTTCGGTCTTGTTGATGGGGGTTCAAAGTTCTCTTTACTCGCCTGCAAAGTATGCGCTGGTTCGTGATATCGGAGGCATGTCGCGGGTTTCCACAGGGATGGGAGGGATGGATGGTTTGAGTTTTCTCGGAGTCTTGCTGGGAACCGTGCTGGCCGCCTTTGTCGTAGATCGTGCGCCCGCTTGGATGCAGTATGCATGCCTTTGGTTATTTGCATTCGCGGGACTGGCGTTCAGCTACACCATTCGAGCGAAGGAGGAGATTCCGACGGAACGGCGTTCGGTCAATCCCTTTGTCTTCTTGAAATCGGTTCACTCGATCGTATCGCGGTATCGGGGACTCCATGCGGTCATCTATACGCTTTCCATTTTCTGGTGGACTGGATCGATGTTGCAGATCGGGTTACTGATTTACGGCAAACAGGTACTCCAGCTCGATTCGTTCCATACGGGGCTGATGCTGGCACTGGCGGCGGTCGGGATTGTAGCGGGAAATCTTGCTGCCGGCGCGATTGCCGACAAACATTTTCTCATCGGCGGCACCTTGTTGAGCGGAGGAATCTCTTCCGCGTTGCTCTTGGTGCTGTATTTCTGCCCCTTGTCCTTGACGGCTTTCCATGTTGTCTTGGTACTTCTTGCGTTTCTTCTGGGTGTCTTCAAACTGCCTCTGGACGCAGAGGTTCAGAAGCGGGTTGCCGGTCCTACGTTGAACTGCGTTCTTGCCTACCTGAATCAGGTTTCGTTTCTTTTTATTCTAGCGGCATCAATCGTTTTCTCTCTCGTTAGCATTGCCTTCGGACCACGTGCGTTTCTTCTCTTGCTGGGAATCGTGCTTGCCATAACCTCCGTTTGGTTCACCTTCAATTACCGCAGTGTCCTGTGCTTTGTCGGACGTTGGATTTTCCGTCGCCGATACGATGTTCGCGTGGATGGACTGGAAACGTTGGAAACGGGGAAGACATACTTGGTGTTGCCGAACCATCCCGCAATTGTCGATCCGATGCTGGTCTGCGCGGAACTTTACCGTACGCCGTTGCGCCCGCTATCGGATGAACTTTTCTTTAACCGTGGCGGCATTTCGCGCAAGGTGTTGACCGTGCTGGACAGTGTACTGGTGCCAGACCTGCGGAAACATGCTACGGCGGGACGTGCGAAAGTGGCGCGAGCCCTGAACAGTATCGTCACATCCGCATTGGCGGAGGGAATGCCAGTCATCTTTTATCCGTCTGGACACATTTGGACAAATGGGCAAGAGGAGATTGGAACGAGGCAACTCGCATACAACGTCTGCCGCGAGTTGCCGCCGGATGTTGAGGTAATTGGAGTGTGCACCACGGGGCTGTGGGGAAGCATCTGGAGCCGAGCGGGCCGAGATTCGTCCCCGCCTTTCGGTCCGACGCTTGCCAAGAGCGTGTTGCTTTGGTTTTGTTGCCTGATCACGCGACGCAAGCGTCACGTCACGATGCATCTGGAAAACCTGACCAGCCGTGTGAAAGAGTGGTGCACACTCACACGCCTAGAGTTCAACAAGAATTTGGAAGCGTGGTATCGCACGGCGGCGACAGAGGCGGCGATGCCGCCTTTAAATTAAGTGGGCCTTTGGCCTTAAGTGTCGCTGACGCGACTAAGTGTGGCTGGTGCCACTAAGTGACGAATGAAATGGTTAAAAGGTTAAATCGCAGCTTCGCGTCTTAAAATTTGCGGCACCATTTAAAGGGCGAAGCCCGATTTAAAGCGAAGCGATTTAACCATTTCATTTCTCGGAGCGGTTGCTGTCCTCCCATACTTAGTCCTACAGGGACACTTAGCCGCGAAGCGGCACTTAGCCAGTAGGGCACTTAAACTTAAAGCGAAGCGGCACTAAGCCCGTATGGCACTTAAAGTGAAGCGGCGGCTTTGCCGTCCATTCCTAATACTAATTTGGAACGGTTTATTCTATTCCAAACTTTTATTTGGAATGGCATTGACTTTGAATAGGGGAATTTGTTATTATTTCGACATGAACGACACCATTAAGAGAATGTACGAATCCATGTTTGAGGATCATTTTGCAAATAACCGCCAGATGATTCTGCTTTCTGGACCACGGCAGGTCGGGAAGACAACAATCGCCAAAGCAATGGCCGATTGTTATCTGAATTGGGACAGAAGATCTGACAGGGCGATGTTCCTGAAAGGCGAGGATGAAGTGGCTAAGACCGCCGGACTTGACGTGCGTCGCAGCGTGCCTCCTGTTGTCGTGTTCGACGAGATTCACCACTACCCGAAATGGCGGCAATTCCTGAAAGGCTTCTTTGATACATACGGGGAGAATGC
This sequence comes from Kiritimatiellia bacterium, assembly GCA_017544725.1. Lineage (GTDB taxonomy): Bacteria > Verrucomicrobiota > Kiritimatiellia > RFP12 > UBA1067 > RGIG8368. Next base: position 2,222 of record JAFYDR010000360.1, on the reverse strand, counting down.
ACGGACGCTTGTCACTGGGTCTGCAAGGCTTGATCTGCGAAAGCGAGGCAAGGGTGACAGTCTTATGGGACGCTACTTTCCATTCAGGATGCATCCGTTGTCGGTCGGAGAAATCCTCAGGCCACAGAAACCGGAGGGAGAAATATCGCGGCCAGAGGAGATTTCGGAAGATGCATGGCGGACACTTGTCGAGTTTGGAGGATTCCCGGAGATGTACAGTTCACGTTCGGCAGCGTTTGCTACAAGATGGCGTAGGCTAAGACGCGAGCAACTTGTAAGGATAGACATTGCCAACGAGACGGGCATACGTGACTTGGATCAACTGGATGCGCTTGCCGAGATTCTGTCGCAACGTTCCGGGCAACAGATCGTCTATTCCTCATTGGCGTCGGAGGTGCAGACGAACGAAGTGACCGCCAGACAGTGGATTACGACGTTAAGCTCATTTTTCTACGGCTTCACAGTTCGTCCTTGGTTCCGTAACGTCGCCAACTCCATTCGCAAGACCCCGAAATGGTATCTGCGTGACTGGTCTGGGATAAAAGCCCCCGGTGCGAGAAGCGAGACGATGATGGCGTGCCATCTCCTGAAGGCGGTCGAGACGTGGACGGATCTAGGATTCGGTGATTATGGGTTGTTCTATGTTCGCGATAAAAACAAGAACGAAGTCGATTTCTTGGTGGCGAAAGATGGTGAGCCTTGGATGCTCGTTGAGGTCAAGACATCGGAAACCTCATTATCCACCGCGCTTGTGCGAATGCAGAGTCAGCTTAGTGTTGGTCTTGCCCTGCAGGTTGTGTTGAACTTGGATTTCGACGATGTCGATTCGTTTGTGCCCGGCAAGGCAGCTGTGGTACCGATGCGCACATTCCTAAGCCAGTTACCGTAAGAGGCACAGGCGGCGATGCCGCCTTTAAATTAAGTGTGCCTTCGGCCCTAAGTGTCGCTGACGCGACTAAGTGTGGCTGATGCCACTAAGTGACGAGTGAAATGGTTAAAACGCCGCGAAGCGGCTTGAAATCGGCGGGCGTTCCATTGAAAGGGCGAAGCCCGATTTAAAGCGAAGCGATTTAACCATTTCATTTTTTGGAGCGTTCGCGAGAAGTGCGCCCCCCCACACTTAATCCCGCAGGGACACTTAGCCGCGAAGCGGCACTTAGCCCTAAGGGCAGTTAAACTTAAAGTGAAGCGGCACTAAGCCCGAAGGGCACTTAAAGTGAAGCGGCGGCTTTGCCGTCCTTCACTCGTCATTGCTGCCTTTGGTGGCTCTACCGCCGATGGCCTGAGCGAGGCAATGGGGTAGGGTGTCGGTAACTTGATCGCTGCGGCAATAGACGATCGCGAGTTGCCGGAAGAGCGTGGCTTCCCGATAGGAAAGTTCTTCTTTGCCGAGAACGAGGATGGGCATGCGTTTCGTTTTCGCGTCATCGCGGATTTGCAGGATTGTTTCCCGATACCCCGATGTCTCGTTACGGAACAGGACGACGGCCTTTGCCTTTTTTGCTAGGCATGTTTCCAGCAGATGCTTGGGGATGTCAACTGTCGCCACCTCATACCCGCCTTTTTCAAGTTGTTGCCGAATCGTTTCGTTTGGTGAGCCGAGAACGATGGTCGGAGCGGGGACGAGGGGAAGTCTCACGCAAACCTCGGTTCCCTTGTCTGTTCCGGGGACGGGACTTGCAAATTGGATCTTGCCTTGATGGAGTTCGACGATCTCTCGCGTGATCGCCAGTCCCAGCCCCGTACCCTTGACGAAATTTCCAACGCGGAAATAACGTTCCGAGACATGCGGCAACTTGTCCGCCGGGATTCCCATGCCCGTGTCGCGACAAGTCAGGAGCGCAAAGTGCGGATTGTCGGGAGCTTCTGCGATTACGAGCGAGATCGTTCCGTTGGACGGAGTGAACTTGATTGCGTTGCCAATGATATTCAGCATAACCCGCTCCATTTTTTGGACATCGCAACGTGCGAAGAGCTCCTTCGTTCCAAAGTCGCGGAGAACCAGCTGACGTTTGGAGTCGGACTGTACCTGCAGCGTGTCGATCGCCGCTTCCACAATACAGCTCAGCGCGGAGAGGGACGGTGTGAGGACGAGCGTGTTGTTTTCCACTTGGCGCAAGTCCAGGATGTCGTTGACCGTAGCGAGCATTCGGTGACAATCCGAATCAAGTCGTTCTAGATAATGCATGGCTTTTTCGGAGAGGGGTCCGACCACGCCGCGC
>JAFYDR010000359.1 GCA_017544725.1 Kiritimatiellia bacterium | reverse complement strand
CTTGGGTACGTGTATCGATACCGGGAATCCCGTCAGATGATTTGAGAACGGGCATGATCTCGCAGATGGGAGTGTGAAGGCGGTTCTTTTCGTCAACAGTTCCATCTGGCGAGTTGTCGAGTTCACCAGGTGATGAGAGCAGTTCCAGAAGTGTGATGTCGAGCGCATTGGCGATTCGCTCGGTGTTTTTGATGGAAGGGGAGAACCGACCGTTCTCCAGCGCCCAGAGCTGCGTCACGTTCATGCTCGCTTTTGCGGCAAGTTCCTTCTGGAGGAGCCCGCGCGCCTTCCGCCACATGCGCACGTGCGATCCAATGTCGAATTCGGATTGTGATTTCATCTACAAGATTCCTTTCACTTCGTCTGCACGAGGTAAGTATATCAAAAATCCCTGGTTGCGAACATGTGAAAAAACATATCAAGTGGATATGTGAATGATACATGAAAGTTTATGGTTATAACCTACTAGACAACGCGCCGTAAAAATGCGATAATATTCGCGTCTGGAAGGAATGGTATTATGAAAGCATATCCTATACGAATGGAAATAGCAGGGCCTACGGCCATGTGGACTCGCCCGGATACGGGTGATTGCCCCGTGAGCTACCCAGCTCCTACATATTCTGCTGTGCGTAACATTTTTCAGTCCGTTCTTTGGGGCCAGGCAGTAAAGATTGTACCCCGGCAAGTTGACATATGTGCGCCGCTTCAGTTCCATACTTACAATACGAACTATGGAGGTCCGCTGAGGAAGTCTAGTGTAGTCAAAAGCGGTGGTGGGTATCAGCTTCTTGCAACAGTACTCACGGATGTAAAGTATCGCTTATTTGCAGATGTTATTGAAATACCTGTATCTACTTCCGAAAGCGAACGGACTAAGGCATGGCGCAATAGGACGAGGTCTCCTGGTCATGCTTATCAGGAAATTTTTGACCGTCGATTAGCGCGAGGCCAGTGTTTTCATACGCCATTCCTTGGATGGAAAGAATTTACTGCGTCCTACTTTGGACCAATCCGCGCCGAGACGCCCCCCGCAGAAATCACGACGGTGCTGCCGTCCATGTTCCGCGAAGCCGAGTATTCCGCAGATGGCAAAGTCCTTCGCTATGTTTTCGACCAGAACGTAGTCATCGAGCACGGTGTCTTGAGGTTCCTTGGAAAGGAGCGTAACGATGCTTAACGAGTTGAAGATGCTTGCCGATTCCATCCAAGCGGCTGGATTTTCCAGCGAAAACTGGGATGACAAATTCCGCGAGATCAAGGTCAAAGGATCTCCGTGTTTTATCGTTTCCGTATCCCGTCAAGGAAAAATCGAAGACATTCGCTTTCTGGAACCGGACAAGGCGAAATGCCTCCGGACATGGCAGGGAGGAAGTCTGGGGCAGTGTTTCCCGTGTTTCAATTTCTTGCCGTTCTACGAACTTGTCGACGACAAAAAGAACCCACTTCCCGCGACGCAGAGAACGGCCGCGATCAAAGGGTTCATCTCCGATTTCTTGGCTGCTGAAATACCTCCGGAATCCGTCGGCCCAATCTATCGGGCCGATCGTTCTAAGGCCGATTTGAAAACAGGGAAATGTCTCGGAAACGTTGCGGCTGCTTTCTTTGAAGCCGTAACCGCAGACGCCGGAAAGGACGATCCGTTCGTTTCGTTCCAGGAGGCGATGTCCAATTTGTTTCCTCCTGGTGATGCCTCGACATTTAACGGAAAGCTTTTGTCGTATCTTCGCCTGCACGTCTCTCCTGAGATGGCGTTGCAGAAATATCCGCCTACAGTCTGGTCTCTTCTGTTCCAACGGACGACGGATGTCGTGCTCTTTTTCGATTGTTCGGGACCGATGTTGTTCCCGATTGCGTCAGAACGGGGAATGAAGACGGCCAACGCTCGGCTTCTCTCCCTGAAAGCGACCGGTTCCACGCAATCGCTTGGTTCGGAAAAGGATGCATTCGGGCTGTCGGTTTCCTTGGACGAACTAACAGAGAAACTTCCTGAAGTCAAACTGCCTGGTGTACTCGCCAATACGAAACTGCGAAGCATGAGCGGTGAGTCCAAATGCCAGACAAGATACGGGCGAATAGATGCGGAGTCTTTTCCAGTGGGCGCACAAGTCCGCAAAGCCGCAAAGGCGGCGTTGTCTTGGATTTCTTCGCCCGAACGAGAAGGGAAAACATGGGCTATCGCCGGCGCAAACGAACTGGTCTTCGCCTATCCAAAAAGCATGCCGCCGTCGCCGCCGCTTCTAGCCCGGCTGTTCGGTAACGGACGGTCATCCGCTGAGATGGACAAGGCGAGGGAGTCCCGTTTTGAACAGTACGCAGCAGAAGCCCTTAGCGGAATGAAGACGCTGGCTGCTAACGTCGAGTCAAACACTGAGATCGAAGTCTTCGCTATCAAAAAAGCCGACAAGGCGCGCCGCAAGATTGTTTTCTACCGCAACTACACTCTCGCTAAGCTCGAAGTCGCGGTTTCCTCCTGGCTCGCCGGAGCGGACAACATTCCGCCGATTTTCCTTCGCAAATGGCCTACGAAGGAGAAAGGGGAGAAGGCTGCGAAAGGGACGAGGCCCATTTTTTGCGAATTCCATGCACCGCTTCCTATCGCTGCGATGGGACTTGTCTACACAATGTGGTCGCAGGATGGTAACGAAAAGTTCGAGCCGAAGTTCCGTTCTTCTTTCCTATACGAAGACTTTCCTGTTTTTGACGGCCTTGAATTGTTTCTTGGCGAATCAGTCGTGACCGGGCTGACGGAGAGAATGCTTTCGCTCCTTATGCAAGGGATGGGGACACTTTGCGTTGCGGCTGGGAATCTCACTCGCAAGCGAGATGTTCTCACGAATACGAGGGCTGTCGCCTATCTTGAAACTGCTTTGCCGCTTTTCGGCATTTTACTCCACAAACTCAACAGAACAAAGGAAACCTATATGGAAAACGTTCCATACCTCATCGGGAAGTTCCTGAATCTGGCCGACGGACTCCATGTTGTTTGGTGTCGCAATGTCAGAGACGGACAACTTCCACCGCAACTCCTCGGGAGTTCGCTTTTCGCCTCGTTCCAGCTCAACCCCGTGCAAGGGTTTGCCAATGCGGGGATGAGGATGAAACCTTACATAGACTGGGCCAAAACGAACCAAACGGGCGACATCGCGCTTTCCCGCTGGTTCGTCGGCGAGTTTGGTCGCGTGACCGCCGCGATCGAAAAGGCGGGTATTCCCACACGGCTTTCCGATGCAGACAAGGCAGAAATGCTCTTAGGCTATCTGTCGTCCTCCGGCAAGAGCGTGGAGCCCGACTCATCGGATATATCAACATCCGATGCCCATCCCACACTTTAACCTCCAACTAAAGGAATTAACATGAACCAAATCAACCGTGCAACGGGACTCCTAGTCCTTGAAGTTGTCAACTCCAATCCCAACGGCGATCCCGACCGTGAGAGCGATCCGCGCCAGCGAGCCAATGGTCAGGGGGAAATCTCTCCTGTCTCGTTCAAGCGCAAGCTCCGCGACCTAGTCGAGGCGAAAGACCAGCCCGTATTCCAGTCCCTCAAAGCCCGCCTCCAACTCGAAGACGGCTGTTACGAAATCCTCGAACATCGTGGACGTAACCGTGAGGCCATCGCCAAGGAGATGAAGGATGGCGTGGGTGGTGACTTCATGCAGAGTACGTTTGTGAAAAAATATTGGGACGCTCGCGTTTTCGGTAATACCTTTCTTGAAGAAGAAAGTGACAAGGGAACGATTAAGACGGGTGTTGTTCAGTTCGGGATGGGGCTTTCGGTCAAGCCTATTGAGGTCGTTCGTCAGACGAATACCAACAAGGCCGGCGTACAGGAGGGCAAGAACCAGGGGATGGCGCCGATGGCCTACCGGGTCGTTACGCACGCGGTGTATTGCATGCCATTCTTTTTCAACCCGACATACGCGCCGAAGTCAGGTTGCACGCAGAAAGACCTGGACCTGCTCAAGGCGTTGATTCCTTACGCCTACGACCACACGCGTTCCGCGATCCGCCCTGACGTCCGTATTCGCCACGCATGGTTCGTTGAACACAAGGACGCGCTTGGCACTTGCCCAGATTTCAAGATATTTGACGCGCTCACACCGAAGGCCAAAGTCGAAACGCCGACATGTTGGGAGGACTACGATGTTCCAACTTCATTGTCACCCGAACTGACGGAGAAGGGGCTCAATCTCGTCGATCTTGCGAACTAGGATTCGTTCATGGAATGGTTGGCGCGCAGCGCGGATCCCGAAAAGGGACAACCGGCCCAGTCCTACGCCCGTCACGTTCTCGGCGTGCGTGCGTTGCTGGAGTGCTTTGTCCACGCGGTTTCCGCGTTGCTGTCGCCTGCTTTTCTCGAGGGATTGAGAGGGGTGCTTTTCCCGGCTGGTGAGTTCCACGATCTGGGCAAACTAGATGATGAGAATCAAGAGGTACTACAAGGCAGACGTGCGGCGCGGAATCTTCCAATCGTCCATTCTGACGCCGGCGTGGCCGAGTTGCTCGGCCACAACCGCATCGTCGGCGCGTTGATGATCGCGTCGCACCACCTCGGTCTGCCGAACCTGATCAAGGAAGCGAATCGCGGAGACGACTTCCTTCGCGTGGACGAATCTAACGGTCGAGCTCGTCGGATGGAAGGTACGCTCGAGAATCTTCTCAACCGGCATCGGGAATCGTTGAGTGGTGACGGTTGTACGGCGGACGCTTTCCCGACTGAGGGATCGTCGGATTTGTGCCCGTCGGTTTATTATCGGATGGCTCTTTCTTTCCTTGTGGACGCGGACCACACCGATTCCTCTCACTCGAATCGACCATTGGCTGAATTGAGACAATCGCAATCGCCGACCCTGCAGCCGGAACGGAGGCTCGTCGCGCTTGACCGCTACGTGTCGCGGTTCAAATCTTCGTCCGAACGAAGCGAACTGCGAAGTGCCGTCTATGCCGCCTGCAAGGAGTCGCTTCCCGACGAAAGGATCGTCGCGTGCGACAGTCCAGTCGGTTCTGGTAAGACGACTGCCGTGATGGCGCATCTTTTGGCAACGGCCGCCAATCGAGGACTCCGTCGTGTTTTCGTGGTTCTCCCGTTCACAAACATCATCCGGCAGTCAACAGAGGTCTATCGGAAAGCGCTTGTTCTTCCTGGAGAAAATCCGGACGACATCATCGCCGAAGTCCACCATCTAGCGGACTTTGAGGACGAAGCCTCACGCGATTACGCCGTCCAATGGAACGCGCCGATCGTTGTGACAACGGCTGTCGCTTTCTTTGAAACGATGGCGGCTGCACGACCGTCGGCCTTGCGGCGGCTCCACGAACTCGCTGGTTCCGCCGTGTTTGTTGACGAGGCTCACGCTGCGCTTCCTGCCAGGTTGCTTCCCGTTGTGTGGCGGTGGATGCAGGCATTCGCGGACGAATGGAATGTTCATTGGGTTCTCGCCTCCGGTTCTCTGGTCCGTTTCTGGGAAATGCCGGAAGTGCTTGAACCGGCCAGATCAAGTGGCGTAAGGCAGGTTCCTCTCCTCGCGGAAGGCGCGGTCCGCGACAGGGCGGCGGATTATGAACAGACTCGTGTGCGGTTCGAAACTATTGAAGCACCACTTTCCGTCGAGGAATTTACCGACCATGTCGCCGCGAAGCCTGGACCGAGGCTCGTTGTACTCAATACCGTGCAGAACGCGGCGGTTGTCGCGAGGTCGTTTTCAAAGTGTGGACGATTCGACGAGGTCTTCCATCTTTCGACTGCGCTCACGCCGGCAGACCGGGAAAAAACGCTTGCAGCGGTGAAAGAACGACTCAACGGGGATCACAACGGGAACTGGGTTCTGGTTGGTACGTCCTGTATTGAGGCCGGAATGGATTTGGACTTCGCGACCGGATTTCGGGAGATGGCCTCTCTCGCGTCGCTCCTTCAATGCTCTGGCCGAGTGAACCGATCCGGTGAAAGGAGTGATTCGGTCATGGTCTCCTTTCGGTTCGGAGCGGAGGACGGAATTAACCAAAATAAGGGAATGCAGGATTCCATTCATGTTCTAATCAATCTTCTTTCATCCGGACAACCGGTTTCGGCGGAATTGTGTACCGAGGCTTTGCGTCGCGAACTCCGTCTTGACCCTAGTTCGGAGAGTTTGCTCTCTAAAATATTCGATGCAGAATTTCAAATGAAGTTTCCCGAAGTTGAGAAACTATTTCAGATCATCTCTGCCGATACTAGAACGGTTCTTGTTGACGAGGATGTCGTTAGGCGTGTCGAGACCTTTGAGACCGTTGACTGGCGGGACATCCAACGTAACTCTGTTCAAATATGGGGCTACAATGTCGATAAGTTACATATTCCGGAACTTGCAAAGCACCCTGGTATGTATAAATGGCATTTGGCCTATTCCACTTTTATTGGAATTATGGAAGGGATTATTGGAGTAGCGGAATTTGAACGAAACGGCGGAGGCGTCATATGAGTGCAACTATTGAAGAGGATAGGTTCTTTCCACTTTCGGCCATCAGCCATTATTCGTTTTGTCCACGTCGGTGCGCACTCATCCATAATGAACAGACTTGGAACGAGAACTTTTTTACAGCTAGTGGACGTGAATTGCATTTAGCGGTGGAAAATGGCGCGAGCGAATCTCGCAAAGAACGAAAGATTGCTCGTAGTATTCGCCTAGTATCGCGTGAGTTGGGGGTTAACGGCATATCTGATGTTGTCGAATTCTTGCGTGACGACGAACGCGGTGTTCCTATTTTGCGGTGGCATGGAAAGTGGGTTCCGTATCCTGTTGAATATAAACGTGGAACGGCAAAAAATGAAGAACCATATAGAAGACAACTGTGTGCGCAGGCGATTTGTCTTGAAGAAATGTTTGGTTTGGTGATAAGTGAAGGAGCTCTTTATCTTGGTTCGACACGGCATAGACTAGTTGTCCACATCGATGAACCATTACGTGTCGCCACAAGGGAAACATGTAAAAAAATTCAGCAACTGCTGCTGCATGAGATTACGCCTCAAGCGGAATTCGGGCCGTATTGTAGCAAATGTTCGTTGATTGATGAGTGCATGCCGCATTTAGGAGGAGTGTCGGCGAGGCAATGGATTGGCAGACAAATTCATGAGGCGGAAGCAGAGATGATCAAGAATAAGTAAAGCAAGTGATCGTTATGTCCCGAAAGAAGAAAGACAAGAGCAACTGGGATATTGAACCACAGAAGTCGTCTGCGGCGCAGTTCCTCACATACATCGCTTCGGTCGGCACGAATTCAGAGAAGTTCGAAATCCGTTACGAGGACGAGAACATCTGGATGAGCCAGAAGATGCTCGCTGCGGTGTATGGCGTAGAGGTTCCGAACATCGCTTACCATTTGCGAAAACTCTTTGCTGATGCCGAATTGGACAAAGTTTCAGTTATTAAAGAAATTTTAATAACTGCCGATGACGGCAAGAAATATTCCGTAAACCACTATAATCTGCAAGTTATAATTGCCCTAGGTTTCAAGATCGACAACGAAAAAGCCATTGCGTTCCGCAAGTGGGCAAACCAGATTGTCAGCGAATATACCATTAAGGGATGGGTGATGGACGTGCCACGACTGAAGGACGGCTCGCCAATCAGCGACAAATATTTCGAGCATCAGCTAGAACGAATTCGCGAGATTCGTCTCAGCGAACGAATGTTCTATCAAAAAGTGACGGATCTGTATGCAACAGCCATCGACTACGACAGAACGTCTAATGTGACGCGCCTATTCTATGCCACGGTCCAGAACCGTATGCACTGTGCTGTCCATGGACATACTGCTGCAGAAATACTCTATACACGAGCAGACGCGGACAAGGATCACATGGGCTTGACGAACTGGGAGGATGGTCCAGATGGGAAAATAAAGAAATCGGATGTCGTGATTGCAAAGAATTATCTGACTGATCAAGAACTGGCAATACTTGAACGTATGGTCAATGCCTTTCTTGACTATGCTGAGACCCAGACATTGCGAAGCATCCCGCTTACGATGGAAGACTGGAAGAATCGACTCGACAAATTCCTGGAACTGTTTGACCGCCATGCTCCGAAATATGCCGGTGACCCCGTGACTGCCTATCGGGCACAACTTTACGCCGAATCTGAGTTCGAGAAATATCGTATTATCCAGGATCGTCTCTTCATGAGCGACTATGATCGGTATCTCCTAGAACTCGAAGACGAGGTTAAGCGACAACAGGATGATACGCATCGATGAAGAAACTCCTCAATACGCTTTACGTGACGACGAAGGATACATATCTCCGCAGGGACGGCGAAACTGTTGTCGTGGAAAAGGAGAAGCAAGTGCTTCTACGGTTGCCTATCCACACGTTGCAGGGGATTGTCACGTTCGGCAACGTGATGACGAGCCCGTTTCTGCTCAACCTTTGCGCGGAGCGCGGCGTGTGTGTTTCGTATATGTCGGAATCGGGGCGTTTTCTTGCGCGTGTGACGGGACCAGTGTCGGGAAATGTCCTGTTGCGTTTGGCTCAAATGCGGGCATACGAAGACAAGGAAAAGAAGGGCGAGATTGCGCGAAGTTTTGT
>JAFYDR010000358.1 GCA_017544725.1 Kiritimatiellia bacterium | reverse complement strand
GCGGCTTCGCCGCCCAGTTATAGGCAAGCTCCCCGCCCACGCTCCGGGCGGGAATGTTTATGGAGAATAACTTTGACAAGCCCCGAAGGGGCGAAGGTACACAGACGGGGGCAAGCGTAGCACCGCCCCCGGAATCAAGCAAAGGCACGTTAGCCCTGAAAGGGCGACGGAAAGCGACGCGGCATGGCGAGTGGAGGTAGATTGTTCTGCCGCCCCTTCAGGGCTTGACAGATACCGGTCGTACCGCCGGGGGTTACGCTTCGCTCACCCCCGTCTGTATAGGTGACGCCCCTTCAGGGCCAAATGGTCACGACGACTCTCCGTAGAGGCTCGCGCAATGCGACATCCAAGCTGGCGAGACTAGCGAGACTGGCGGCTAAACACCCCTCCTCATTGTCTCCATTGTCCCCATCGTCTCCATTGTCCCCGCTTCTCAGCTTCTCAGCTTAACTCGCTGGCGCGAAGCGCCCGCTTCCCCGCTTCTCAGCTGGCGCAAAGCGCCCGCACCTACTTCCTATTGCCTATTGCCTTCTTCTCAAGATTCACTCCCGAGAGCGATCCGCAACGTGTCGAGATTGCGGCGCATTACATCCAAGTAGGCAGCGTCTTTCGCCGTCTCCCCTGTCACCGACTGCAACGAGTCTATCGTCAGGATTTTTTGGTTGCGCGCTTTCGTTGTCCGCCGCACGGTCTCCGCGATCCGATGTTGTGAACCTTCCAGCGTCAAGATGACGGGCAATCCCAACTCATCCACCTTTTTCGCCAGAAAGACGACGGTCTTGAAACTCGCCTCACTCTCCGCAGAACATCCTGCGAATGCAGCGAAGTAAGAGAGGCCATAATCGTCCATCAGATAGCGGAACGGGAAACGATCCGCGACCAGTACGGTTTTTCGAACGCCATGCGCGACCGCATCTACATACGCACGATCCAACGCAGCCAATTCGGCACGATACCTCTCAGCATTGCGATGGTAAATCTCCGCACATCCAGAATCAAGCGTAGAAAGCTCACGCTCGATTGCGGAGCAAAGTCGAGAGGAAAAGCGCAGCGAGAGCCAGACATGCTCGTCCAACTCCACATCCCGATCTTTCTCTCCATGCTTGTGATGATGGTCGTGGTCATGGTCACGCTCCATTCCCTCGACCAACTGTTCTGCCTTTGCGGAATCGCCCAATGCACGCAGGAGACAGAGAGTCCGACGCTTGGGGTTCATCCCTTGTGCCAACGCCGCATCCACCCACTTGTCTGACTCGCCGCCCAAGTAGATGAAAAGATCGCAGAGCGAAATCAAGCGAAGGTCAGAAACCGTCGGCTGGTAACTGTGCAAGTCAACCCCGTTCCGTTGGAGTAGGACGAGCTGAACATGGTTCGTCTGGTCTCCCAAGATGCGGCGCGTCCAATCGTAATGGGGAAAGGTCGTAGCGACAACCGTCAAACGCGACGGGGTGTCCTGAGACGCAACCGCATAACTCACCGTTCCCGACAGAACTACTGCGAGAAACGCAAAATTCATGAAAATCTGTTTCTTCATCCTCTGAAATCCATTCTCGCGCAAACAACTGAAGCGATAGCGTAGCATTTTCTCCACGAAAAGAAAATCGAATTATATACGAGCTTGGGACGTATGCACTTGTGTTCTTCACCGCCGTCTTTTGAAAACGACTTGAACTGATCAACAACTTGCCGAAGGTCGTCGTACAACCGCACGACGGTGTCTTTTCGGTTCGCGGTTGCAAGCTGGCGATTTTTTGAATTTTGATATTGCCAGAGTCTCAAGGAAATGCTATACTAGGTGTCACTTTTTTCCAATGGAGAGGTGTCCGAGTGGTCGAAGGTGCAGCATTGGAAATGCTGTATGTCAGTAATGGCATCGAGGGTCCGAATCCCTCCCTCTCCGCCAATTTTCAACCCGTTGTTCCCAACGGGTTATTTTTGTGGCGAGGCATTCACAGTATTGGATATTCGGAAAAGATATGGTATAATGGATGCCGCCAAAGGCTTAACACGAAGGTTCGTGTAAAATGACTTCACTGGATGCAAAGCGGAGACGGATGCGCATGTTTGATCGGGGTAGGAAATCGATATTGTTTTGGATGGGGCTATTGTCTCCCCTTTTTGTGTGGGCGACAAGTTATCCGCCGTATGAAGTGTATGGCTATCTGGCGGAAAGCACCGATACGCCACCCGTAAACTACACGAAGGTCTGTGATCCCGGTAAAACGGGCGAAAGCCAAGCCTCGTATGTCGTCTTGGGAATATTTTACCCCCGGACTTACCAAGCTGTTGCGGCGAACTATGATGGGGATCTGGTGATTCCTGCGTACATCGATGGTCTGCCCGTCCGGAAGATCAACGCAGGGGCGTTTTCCATGTGTACCAGACTCAAGAGCGTCTCCATTCCATCGACCATGCGCGAAATCGGAGACTCCGCATTCACGTGGTGCATTTCCCTCACGAATGTAACATTTGCCGAAGGGACGACCACGATCGGCAGTTACGTATTCTCCAACTGTGTGAGCCTGACATCCATCTCGCTACCGAAATCGCTCTCGCGTATCGGCGAAAAATGTTTCGAGCGGTGCAGCCGACTGACCGACGTGTATTTTCGCGGCAATGCCCCCCGACTTTTGCCGCCGACCTTTTCCGGCAAGGCCTACCTCGGCGAGATCTGGTACGATTGGACGGCTCCCTACAAGAGACCGAAAATCCACATTGACCCGAACACAACCGGATGGATCGCCCCCTACGTGAAAGGCGTTCCCGAGAAATGGCCTGTGGATTTCGGATACATCGAAGCCTATGAGACAGTTACTGAAAACGGAAGCGCTGGAAGCGGTACGGGGTCGTCTGGTTTTGTCACGGTCATCACCGAAATCAGCGGGAGCGCAGTGGCCATTCCCGAATCGTGGTCGCACAAGTATCCCTCCTATCAAGCCAATTTCGGCTCGGATTTCACACGTTCCCTGACCCTGCCGACAGGCAAGACGGACGCATCCGGGAACGCGCTTCTCGTCTGGCAGGATTACGTCGCGGGAACAGACCCGACAGATTTGAACGATGTGTTTTCCGCCACGATTTCGCTACAAACCGGGGAACCGTCTATTTCATGGACGCCGAAGCTCTCGTCGTCGGAAGAGGCGAAACGCAGGTACACGATTTACGGACGCAAGTCCTTGCTGACTGGAGACTGGACGGTTGTTCCATCCGGCTCGGAATCGAACTACAACTTTTTCAAGGTGACCGTGGAGATGAGATAATCAGCACGATTCGAAACGACCAACAGGAAAGAGAACATTACCATGAAAATACGTATCGTGAGCGACTTGCACCTAGACGTCAACGCCGACTTCCCGCTTGAACTGGAGGACAAGAAGGTATTCACCTTGATAGCGGGCGACATCTCTGGTTACCCCGATAAATCGATCTTGTGGATCAGGGCGAACCTTAAGGGCGGTGGCATCGTGATCGCAGGAAACCACATCTGTTACAACCGGTATGGGCGCACGATTCACGAACTGAAGCAGGAACTCGCACGAGCCTTCCCTCCAAAAGGCAAAATCACCTTTTTGGACAATGAATTCGGGACTATCTCGAAGGAAATCTCCGACCAACTGACAGTCGTCGGCACAACCCTCTACTCGGATTACCGATACACGAGTTTTGGCGGTTATTCGAAAGAAGAAAACATGATGATTGCGGCTCGTGTCATGAACGATTTCAGGCACGGCATCTATGAAAAGAGCGGACAGGCAATGATCCGCCTTCGTCCCGAGCATTACGTCGAATGGTTTAATGCCTCCCTGCTGGCGATGAATGAGAAGCTGGACGAAATCGAGGACTCACAACCGCAAAAATCGGTCATCGTGATGACGCACCATTGTCCGTCACCGCTCTGCCGATCCGACCGATACGGGGATTCCGATACAGACGCCAGCTACATCAGTGATCTGGAATGGTTCATCGAAAAACACAAGTCTATTCGCGCCTGGGTTTGCGGGCATATCCACGAAACAAAAATCTGGGACTACGAACGTGCGGACGGATCGATCTGCAAAATCATCATGAATCCCCGTGGATATTGCTGGCATAGTGAAAACATCGGTTGGTCCCCATCCCTCTACCTAGACACCGACTCTTGGACAATCCATAAGGAACAACCGGGAATGGGGAGCGGAGAACGATAGGCAAACGCCCCGCCCAAAGCAGAACGGACTGACGAGACTGGCAGGCAAATACTCGTCACCACTGTCCCCATCGTCACCACTATCCCCATCGTCACCACTATCCCCATCGTCACCACTGTCCCCATCGTCACCACTGTCCCCATCGTCCCCATCGCTTCTCAGCTTATCAGCTTCCCCGCTTGCTCGAAGTGGGGCTTCGCCCCGAAGTGACTTAGCCCGAAGAGCACTTAGTCCCGCAGGGACACTTAACCAGCTTAACACGCTTAACTCGCCTAACACGCTGGCGGCATCAGCCGCCACCCTTACCCCCTACTCCCTATTGCCTACTACCTTCTTCTCAGCTTCCCCGCTTCTCAGCTGGCGGCATTAGCCGCCGCCCTTCCTTCCCGCTTTTCTTCCATCGCCAGGTTTGTTATACTTTCTCCGTCTTTTACAAAAGGAGTTTTTATGAAAGCGTCTTGTATCGGATTTTGTTTCGCATCTTTCCTGATGGTTTTCGCCTCGCCTGCGCAATCCGCACCCGAGTATAAACAACAGACTGCGCAAGAAGTTCGCGCAAGGGAGGGCGTCGGCAACTTCATGCAAAAGCTGAAGGATGGGAAACCCGTGACAGTGGCGTATCTGGGCGGTTCAATCACCGCACAGAACGGTTGGCGCGTGAAGACAACAAACTGGCTTCAGCAACAATATCCCGCCGCAAAGATCACGCCCATCCACGCAGCCATCGGCGGAACAGGCAGCAATCTCGGCGTATTCCGACTTGGACACGACGTACTGCGGCACAAACCCGATCTGCTGTTCGTCGAGTTCGCCACGAACGATGGCGGTGCGGCGCCAAACAGTATCTGGCAATCCATGGAGGGTATCGTCCGCCAGACATGGAAACAAGACCCAACCACGGACATCGTCTTCACGTACACCATCACCACGCCGATGACGAACGACTACTGCCGAGGACTCTGCAACCGTTCCGCTTCCGCAATGGAGCAACTTGCCGACCACTACGGCATTCCCTCAATCAACTTCGGACCTCGCGTTGCCGATCTGCTGAAACAGGGCAAACTAATCATGAGTGCGCACGAGTTGAACCGGAAGTTTGATCCGTACACCGTCGAGCAGGACAAGAACGGCACGGACGAGAAAGGTCGCATCGTCTTTGCGCCGGAGGGCGTCCACCCTTACGACAAAGGACATGAGCTTTATCTGGCATCAATCATCAACGGCTTTACGCAGATGAAAGACAGCGCCCCAGTCAACCACAAAGCCAAACTCGACACACCGTTCGTCGCAAACAACTTCGAAACAGCCAAAATGGTCGCCATCGAGGAGTCGATGCTCTCAGGAACCTGGCAGAAGTTACCAGCCGACAACTCCCTGATGAAATCCTTCTCCAACCGCCAAGGGCAAATCTGGCAGACCGACACGCCGGGATCCACATTGACCTTCACCTTCAATGGAACGTATGCGCAGATTTACGATCTGCTCGGACCGAACGGCGGACAGGTGGATATCTTTGTAGATGGCGTCAAGGTCAACAAGAAACCGTGCGCACGATTTGACAGTTACTGCACCTATTGGCGCATCGCCACCATGTGGTGCTGCTCCTTCCCCGAAGTCGGCACACATACCGTGAAGATCGTTTTGGATGAAGGACAGCCCGACCGCCACCCCGTCGCCTTCCGTTTGAAGGATCCCGAAGCGGAATTCAAAACGCCGAAATACAACGGACGGAATTTCTGGGCGAGCCAGCTCATGATCATCGGCGAAATCGTGCGATGAACTAAAAGAGGGAGCCTTTGTGCCTTCACCGGAATAAAGTCGTTTTGTTGTTTTCCAACTACACTTGGGCGCATGGTGAATTTCGCAGCTACACCCACAAAAGGAGGATACGGATGAGTCTGTCGGTCGGTTTCATCAGTCTGGGATGTTCCAAAAATCTGGTTGATACGCAAGTGATGGCGGGATTCCTGAAAGAGGGAAAGATCACGTTAGCGCATTCTCCCGAAGAGGCAGACGTGATCCTCGTCAACACCTGCGCCTTCATTCAGGACGCACGGGACGAGGCGGCAGAAGTGATTCTCCAAGCCTGCGAGCAGAAAAAGCGCGGACTTTGCCGGGCGGTCATTGTCACCGGCTGCATGGTTCAGCGTTACCGTGACAAGCTTGCCGAAGTTTTCCCGAACGTCGATGCCTTCCTAGGCGTTGATAATCTGGAAGCGATTACCGACATTGTGAAGAGACTGGAAACGGGAACGCTTCAGAAGCGTATGGTAGCCACTTCGCGTAAACCGCACAAACTGTACAACCCCGCCTTTCCCACGCTGATCTTTTCCGGCGGACCATTCGGCTATCTGAAAATCGCCGAGGGATGTGACCACCGTTGCGCATTCTGTGCGATTCCCGGAATCCGAGGAGCATACCGTTCACGCCGTCGCGAGGACTTGATCAAAGAGGCGACATCTATGCTAGATGCTGGTGTCAAGGAACTGAACCTTATCGCGCAGGATGTCATGCGGTACGGCACAGACCTTTCCGCCGACCACAAACCGCAACTTGTTGCGCTCCTGCGGGAGATCGACGGATTGGATGGCGACTTCTGGTTCCGCCTCCTCTACGGATATCCTTCGGCTGTTACGGACGAACTGTTGGAACTCCTCGCGACATCCCGTCATGCCTGCCGTTATTTAGACGTCCCGATTCAGCACATCTCCCCGAAAATCCTCCGCGCGATGGGACGCGCAGATGCGATTGAAGGTACGCTGACTTTGACGGAACGACTGCGTAAAGCGGTTCCCGGCATTACCTTGCGCACGACATGCCTCGTCGGATTCCCCGGAGAGACAGACCGTGATTTCGAGGAACTGCTCGAATTTATCTGCGCTGCGAAATTCGATCATCTCGGGGTCTTCCCCTACTCTCCCGAGGATGGTACACGCGCTTTCGACCTTCCCGACCTGCCACCGCTGGAAGTCGCAGATGAACGTGCCCAACGGCTTTTGGCCGCGCAACGCCGGATTGTCCGTGAACGTGCGAAAAACGAACTTGTCGGAATCAAAGGCACCGCACTGCTGATTCGAAAGCAACAGAATGGATGGATCGCCCGACTCCCGCGCCAGGCGCCAGATGTGGACGGCGTCACCTACGTAACGGGTGTTCCCGAAAAGGCAATACCCGGCACCTTCTGCAAAGTCCGAATCACCCGTTACCGTGGTTACGATCTCTACGCAGAGAGAGTAAGCAGGTAGTAGGGAGGCGGCAAAGCCGCCATGGGAGGGGCAACGTCCCCGTTGCCCGTGACGGAACGGAGTGGCAAGCTCCCCGCCCGCACCGTGCGCGGGAACGTTCATGGGGGATAACTTGTCGATTTCGCGGGCGTTGTCGTTACACAACCGGACGCGACGGAGCGCGTCCCTCCCATCCGTCACTGCAACCTCTGGTTGCTTACTTCTCAGCCTCTCAGCTTCCCCGCTT
>JAFYDR010000357.1 GCA_017544725.1 Kiritimatiellia bacterium | reverse complement strand
CTAACGTGCCATTACTTGATTCCGGGGGCGGCGCTACGCTTGCCCCCGTCTGTGTACCTTCGCCCCTTCGGGGCTTGTCGAAAGTTATCCCTATGAACGTTCCCGCGTGCGGCTCGGGTGGGAGCTTACCTATAACTTCGCTTTGCGAAGTAGTGACGAATGACGAGTGACGAGATGCGGTAGTTTCGCGGGCGGCGAAGCCGCCCAGCGGGATAAGCGTGTTAAGCTGGTTAGGCGTGTTAAGCTGAGGCATCTCGTGCAGTGAAGAGTGACGAGAGAATTTCTTTTATCGCATTTCTCATGCGCTTTATTGCACAAAATTAGAGCCAATTCGTCAATAATATTGCTTCATTTTTCGAGCCAATATCTGATAAGGGTGGAAGTGGAGAAACGACTGTGACCGATACAGCGCAATCACCTCGTCCTGCCAGCACTTGGAAAGCCGCATCCGTCCCATCTATTGACTGCGTTGAAGATCTGTAGGTTCGGTCAGATTAACCCCGTCACGGAACGTGACAACTTCCGGTTTCTTGAGGAATCGCCTTAGGCATTCCTTCCCCTCCGGCGTTCTCGGAATCTCGTATCCACCCCACATGTTGACGAACGAAAAGCCGACACCCTCCGCTGTCAGCGCCTTGTAGAGCCAGTCATAATAGTCAGGAAGCGCTCCGTCGATCGCGCCACTCTCGAAGAGGCCGCACACCTTCCCTCGCCGCTGCGCTTCGGCGGTGATCTGCCGCATCTTCTCCACGGTGCTGTCATACCGCTTGGCTACAAGCTGCGCGTTCGTACCGGTGCCGATCAGGTAGTCATCGTAACCGATGATGTCAACGAACTTGTCGCCGGGATAACGCCCCATGAAAGAGTGCGCATTCCCGTCGCCCTCCGTGCCGAAGTTCCACCAGTAGCGATCTGGCGAATAGGCGAACAGAAGGTTGTCGCCCCCGTCTGTCAGCTCGCGAAGGCGTGTCACCGTGTAGCGGAATATCTCGATATAATCCTTCACGCTCACGGAGTTGGCTCCCCACCACTGCCAGTCATCCTCGCACTCGTGGAAGAGACGCACTACCGCCGGAATCTGCTTGCCGTCCATACCTTTTAGGCCGCCGAGGAACTTCGCGATCTCCTTAAGGCGCGCATCGAACCAAGCACGCGGATTCTCGTTCGTCGCCACCGGCGCGGACGCATCGCACGACGAATGCCGACCGAATCCGCACGGACGGCCGATGCCCTCCAGCATCTCCCGTATTACGCATTTGTCCTCCTGCGGATAACCCTCGGAAAGATAACGGTATCTGTACGGCGCTTCGCCGCATCTGGGATCCTTCCAGCCACTCGGCACGTATGGGTTCTCGACATGCCAGCTGAATACGGGTACGGCGTGGTAGTCATGCCATGCCTTCCGTATCATCGCCGTGAGAGATGCCCGGTTCTGCACGTATCTCGCTTCGCCCAGATACGTGCCGACAACATGGTTGAATTCAGTAAAGTACATCACGGGTTCCTCGCCGGTCAAACGATTGAAGTGCGACGAGAACGTAAATTCGGCTGGGGACTTCGCCCTCCAGTTGCCGTTTCCATCGGACGCCCGGAAGGACGGATCCGTCTCCTGCCACGGATGCGTCCAGGAATAGACGAACCGCCCCGAGTCCGCGATCTGGCGGAGATTCTCGACAATTGCCCTCGTCTGCGGTGTCAGGTTCGCAGACACCGATACAGTCCGACCACTATGGTTCGGCGACGAGCTTCCCGAGAATCGAACGACGCACGACCGTTGGAACGGCGGCAACGCACACCCGCCTGCCGGAAGCGAGACAGTATGGTCCTCCCATGGCAGATAGACGCTGAATCCCTCACGAGACACAAACGGCAGTTTGACGTCGCGGAGCGTTTCCGGAGGTACGCCGTTCCTGTATTCCGTCTCCCATGTGTTCGACTTGTCGCGGCACCAAAGGACGGTTGTCCGTCGTCCCCTGAGTCCATAAATGCGCAGTCTCTTCGTCTCCGTCCTGAACGACTTGAACTTCTCAGCGACAGGATCAAGGTCTTCCGTTGCCTTCGCGAAACGGGCGAAATGATGCCAAAGATCGTGACGTTCGATGTACTGATGGTCCCAGTGCCAGGGCTGTCCGCATCCGGCTGATCCCGCGAAGAATGGCGCGAAGATTTCGTCGTGCAGCAGCATCCCCTTCGCATCGACTTCATAGAGATCGGAAGGTCCCGTGTGGTGCGTCTTCACCGCGCCAACCTCCGCCAGCACGGCGGGACGGTCCGGACGGCGGTCGCGTAACTCACGCACCGCATCGGCGCACAAGAGGTCCATCGGTCCGCGGCACACATCAAGCGACGCGCCGGGATCGAGATACCGGTGCACCTGCATGAAGGCGTTCTTCCTCACCTGTCCCAGATAGTCGTAGATACGGAAATCGTCGATACCGGAAAAGCTGCCGAGGTTCTGCGTCACCATCTGGCGGGGAAAGAGCGCACGCAACGCATCAAGCATCTTGTTACTCCAGTCCTCGTATATGTCGATAGGTCCCGTTGCGTTGATCTCGTTCCAGAGTTCCCAGCAAATGACGGACGGCGAATCGCCCAACCCCAGCGACTTGAGGTAGCGCGCTTTTCCAAGATAGATGTCGAAGCATTTCTTCGACTTGAAGAACTCGCGCATGTCTCTCGCGTATGGAGCGTACAGCGACCGGTTGAAAAACGGCGCATACATTCCATTCCCCACCTTCTCCGGCGGCAACACCGAACGGAAACTCTCTAGCGTGAACTTGAGTTTGATACCCAGCTCCTCGGCGAGGCGAACCGTTTTCTTCAGTGTTTCCGTCGCTGCCGGGTCGTACTCGTCCGCCTTGGACGGCATCACCTCGAAGAACGGATGCCCCAGCCAGATGCGAAGGAAGTTGCCACCGTTCGCCGCGAACTTGCGTATGCGCGAGAAATAGCGTTCCTCGCAGACAGCCCGGTCGTTGCCTTCCGTGCCGTACAACCGCTCGAAGCAGATATTGCACCCGACGGGAATCCATGCACGTCCGTCGTCCGTCTGAAAATAGGCAGGCGCATCGGGACTCACGTCCACGAACCTTTTCTCCGCCAGCGCCGATGCACTCAACATGACAAGCAACGCGGTACATCTGTTCGCAATGCGTATTCTCTCTTTCATCGCATGTGCTCCTTTTCTCCAGAAGACGGCAATCTAATCCCGCCAGCAAATTTCCAGCGCAACACCCGCTGCATAGTCTATACTATTAGTGCTTTCTTGTGAACGGAGAATATTTTATCAGGTTTCGATTGGGCGCATCTGCGTAATTCACCCATCTCATGCGCACGAGAGATGTTAGAAACAACTTGTCTATTACTTCGGGCCGCCAGAGGCGGCAGTGACGAGTGAAGAGTGATGAGAGAAATTTCACGCGGAGACGCAGAGGTTCGCATGAGGTCGCAGAGAATGGGGAGGGGCAATGTCCTCGTTACCTGAAATGGGGAGGGGTGCGTTTGTCGTGACCGTTTGCTCCTTCTAACCTTGTCGAAAGTTATTCCCCATGAACGTTCCCGTGCGCGGCGCGGGCTGGGCGCTTGTCTATAACTTCGTAGGGCGGCGAAGCCGCCCAGCTGAGAAGCGGGGAAGCTGAGAGGCTGAGAAGTAAGCAACCAGAGGTTGCAGTGACGGATGGG
>JAFYDR010000027.1 GCA_017544725.1 Kiritimatiellia bacterium | reverse complement strand
GGTGGAGCTGGAAGCGACCATCGAACGCCTCGTCAAGCTGGAAGCCGCCTTCGCGTCGGCACAGTAGAGCGGCGGCGCAAAGCGCCGCCTGCGAAGAAAGCTGGGCAAGCGTGTTGTAAACCTGAAAAGCAAAAGGACGAAAGCGACAGAAGAGGCGGAAGGAACGACCGCCTCTTTTGTTTTGGTTTCGTGCGCAGGTATTCAGGGTTTTGCGTGGGTGCGCGTCTGCGCACCCCTCAGCGGCGTTAGCCGTCCTCTCCCGTCCAGCATCCCCCCTTACGGATGGTGGAAGAGCTGGTCAGAAAGCGGCTGGTTGAGCTTGGTATTCAAGAATTGGATTTCGGACCAGTCGCCAGAGGCTTCCACGAGTTTGACCGAATCGATGTATCCGGTTTCTTCCGCGAAACGGATTTCGATTTCTTTCATGAAGTTTGAAATCTCCCCCTTGGGGATACAGGTGAGAACGGGACGCCCTGTTTTCGGGGCTTCGCGCAGGGTAAGGTCGTATTCTCGCTGCATCTCGGAAAGGTTTCCGGAGAACCAGCCTCTCATCTGATCGAGCAACGCTTTGAGCAGAGGATTCGAAGCGGTGTCGAAGGTGGTGGTCTTTTGCGAGGTCTCATCCCACTGCGTCATGACCGCTCCCCGGAAGCAGACGGAATAGCGGATAGGAGAGGTAACGTGCCATGCGAGGTCGGCACCTTCCCGGCGTAACCCCATCCTGCCCTTTAGCACAATCTCGTTCTGGAACACCTGGAGGTGTTTCGTCTGGACGAACTCTGCCTCGACAGTCTGGACGGTTTCCAGTTTCTGCTGTAATTCGGTGAGTGTGTGTGCAGATGCGGAACCGATCGCCAGCATCAGGCATAGATACAAGAAACGTTTCATCACGGTCCTTTGATTACGATCAGAGAGACGTTGTCGTACCGCCCTTTTGGCTTGGAAGGAAGAGGCGGCGATTCCGAAGATGACGTTTGTTGTCGAGTTGCCGCCACGCCTGTACGGTTGGTTCCCGCCAACGGCTGGACGGGAACGTGAACTTGCGGTTGCGAATCTTCAAGCGTGCGGACAAGGTCGCTCAACCGTTCCCGCTCGGCGGAGAGCTGTTGCTTCTCGCGGAGGTTCGCGGAAAAAGTCGTGGAGAAGGCACCTAGGATACCACCTAACAACATACAGATGATCGAGACGAGAATCAGGGTCGGAAAGTTGACCATCAGCTTTCCCTTCCCGTCCGTCGCAATCGCTTTCATCTGACTTTGGATGCGTTCCTGCGCCGCCTGGATTCGTTCCTTCTCGATGGCGAGACGTTCACGCTCGAGTTTCAGTTTTTCCGATTCCAGTTTCAGTTCGTCCGCATCCATCGCTTAATCTCCCGTATGCTGACGGACGTGGGCGAGGAATTCTGTCTCGGCGTCTTTCAACAGGTCGTAGATGTCGTATGTATTGGAGGTCTCGCGAATCCGCTCTAGTACGTCGGACTCATGGCAGAGAACGCAGAGACGGGAAAGCAGACGCAGATGCAACACGTCGTCTGCACAACAAAGGAGGAAAAAGATGTCCGTCGGCTTGCCGTCGGGCGCACCGAAGAAGACGGGGTGTACTGCCTTGCCCAGCACGAAGAAAGATCCCGCCGCACGGTAGGGATCAGGGTAGCGGGCATGGAGGAATGCCGCGCCGTTTTCCATGGCTGTGGAGGAAATCTCCTCTCGTTCGGAAACCTCTTGCAAAAAGGCGGCATCATCGTACAGCATACCCGTCGAGAACGCGAGGGCGACCATGTCACGGATCGCGCCCGGCTTGGTTCGCGAGGGCAGCTGCGCCTGAATCCATTCGGGCTTGAGGCAGGACGCCACAATCGTGTCTCCCTCGATGTTCCGGTTCTCGGCAAGTTCCGCGCAATGCCTGCGGACGCGTGCCTTCTCCGTCAACTCGAAGAGGTTGCGTTGCGCCCAGTCGTCGATGGCGTTGTGTTCGAAGAAGTACTCGCCATTGTGTTTGCGGCAGGGAATGTCCCCCTGCTGAGCCAGGTGGAATAACTCCCGCACAGCCAGATGGATGTGCCGGGCAGCCTGTTCCAATGTCAGTACGCGGTTAACCATGTGAGAAATCCTCCTGTGCGGAACGCAGACTAGAGTCCGCGTCCGCAACACTTCTTGTATTTCTTTCCGCTGCCGCACGGGCACGGGTCGTTACGTCCGATCTGCTTGCCGTCGATCATCGCCATGCGGACGGAGGGTGGTGTCGGCGTATCGGACATCGCCTTCATCTTCGCGTCAAAACTGCGGATCGCCGCATCCGGAACGTCCAACGGAATGATGTCTTCCTGCGGCGGCATGGGCTGTCCCGCAAGAGCCGGGTCTTGCGTCATGTCGGCGAGGATATTGACGTCATTGTGGACGGTGACGACGCTCGGCATTTTCGATGCATTCTGGCGCATGAAGTTCCGCACCGTCTGTGCGCGGAAGACAGAGGTCGCGATCTCCGTCTTGATGTTGGTCATCAGAACCTCGAACATCCCGTACGCTTCGCGCTTGTATTCGACGAGCGGATCGCGATGCCCGTAGGCGCGCAGGTTCACGCCCTGACGCAGTTCGTCCATCGCACGCAAAAAGTCCTGCCACTGCCGATCGATACATCCAAGGAAAACGACGCGCTCCAAGTACGGAAGCACCTCCTGTTCCTCCATCGAGCACTTCAGTTCGTAGGCATCGACCACGCGCTGGTAGATCAGTTCACCCGCCTTGTCCGGCGTTTCGCGGAAGGGCATTACCTCCTCGACCGTTAAGGCGATGGGGAAGGTGGTGACGATCCAGTTCACCAAATCCTCCGGTTGCGAGTCCTTCTCTCCGCAGAGGTAACGCTCGCACTGCGTGAGGATGATGTCGTTGAAGACATCGAGAATCTTCTCGTGCGCACTGGCGGATTTCAGGACTTCGCCGCGCAGTTCATAGACAACCGTACGTTGACGGTTCATCACGTCATCGTACTCCAGCGTCTTCTTACGAATCGAGTAGTTCTGCTGCTCGACGCGGCGTTGTGCGGTTTCGACGGAACGGTTCAGCCACTTGTGCTCCAGCGCCTCGCCTTCCTTCATGCCGAGCCGTTTCATGATGCCGCTGATGCGGTCGGAACCGAAGAGACGCATGAGGTTGTCTTCCAGCGAGATGTAGAAGCGCGAGGAACCGGGGTCACCCTGACGAGAGCAACGTCCGCGCAACTGGCGGTCGATACGGCGCGACTCGTGCCGTTCCGAACCGATCACGTGCAATCCGCAAGGACGCTCTTCCAGCAACTCCGCCAGCGTCTTGTTGCCCTCGTACTTGTCCTCCAGCTTGATCTGCGACTTGACATCGCTCTCCGGCATCCAGACTACGCCCTCGCCGAGCTTGATGTCCGTGCCGCGGCCAGCCATGTTCGTCGCGATCGTGACGGCACCGGGCTGTCCCGCAAGCGCGATAATCTCGGCTTCGCGTGCGTGGTTCTTCGCGTTCAGCACGTTGTGCGGAATCTTCGCCATGCGCAACATACGCGAGAGGATCTCCGAGGTATCGACAGAGACTGTGCCCAGCAGGATCGGCTGACCTTTTGCGTGACGCTTCTGCACCTCCTCCAGAATCGCGCGGTACTTCTCGCGCTGTGTCTGGTAAATCAGATCGTTGCCGTCGATTCGACGGACAGGACGGTTGGTCGGGATCGAGACGACATCGAGCTTGTAGATGTCGTGGAATTCCGTTGCTTCCGTTTCCGCCGTACCGGTCATACCAGCCAACTTGTCATAGAGTCGGAAGTAGTTCTGGATCGTGATGGTGGCGAGCGTCTGCGTCTCCCGCTCAATTTCCACGCCTTCCTTTGCCTCGACCGCCTGATGGAGACCATCCGACCAACGGCGTCCGGGAAGGATACGACCGGTGAACTCATCGACGATGTACACGTGGTTATCCTGCACGACATACTCCTGATCGCGCTCGTAGAGGCAGTAGGCGCGCAAGAGTTGTTCCACGTTGTGCACGCGTTCGCTACGCAGCATGAAGTCCGACTGGATCTGCTGCCGCTTTTGGGCACGCTCTTCGTCGCTGATCGTTGTGTCGCCATCCAGCTTCGAGAGTGCGGTGACAAGATCCGGCATGACGAACATGTTGGGGTCGGAGGGGCAGAGGCAGTCGCAACCGTTGTCGGTCAACGAGCATTCGCGCGTCCGTTCGTCGATGGTGAAGTACAATTTCTCGACCAGTTCACGCGCCTGCGCCTTGCGCATTTCCGTGAGCATCTGGTTCTCCACCTGCTCGTGCATCTTGCGCACTTCGACGTTCTCCAACAGATGGAGGAACTGCTTGTGCTTGGGCATGCCGTGGTAAATCTGGTAGAGACGGCACATGGCGGTGTCGCGATCGCCCTTCTCGATCGCCTCCTTCGCTTCCGTCACCATGGTGTTGCAGACCTTCAGCTGACGAGAGACCAGGTTTTCGACGAGAGGTTTCAGTTCCTTGTACTGCGACATCGAATTCTGCTGTGCGGGACCGGAGATGATCAGCGGGGTACGCGCCTCGTCAATCAAAATGCTGTCCACCTCATCGACAATCGCGAAGAAATGGCCGTTCTGCACAACCTGCTCCGGCTCCTGCGCCATGCCGTTGTCGCGCAGATAGTCGAAACCGAACTCGCTGTTCGTGCCGTAGGTGATATCGCAGGCGTACTGCGCCCGACGCTCGGAGGGGGACATGTGGTTCTGGATGCAGCCGACCGTCAGACCGAGCCACTCGTAGATCGTCCCCATCCACTGCGCGTCGCGACGCGCGAGGTAGTCGTTGACCGTGACGAGCTGCACGTTCTTGCCCGAAAGCGCGTTCAGGTAGAGCGGCAACGTCGCGACCAGAGTCTTGCCTTCACCGGTCTGCATTTCCGCGATCTTCCCTTGGTGCAACACGATGCCACCCAGCAACTGCACGTCGAAGGGAATCATGTCCCAGACCTGCTCGTGCCCGCAGACGACCTTCTTGGTGCCCATCAGGCGGCGGCAGCAGTTCTTGACCGTCGCGAACGCCTCGCACATCACGGTGTCGAGTGCCTCGTTCACCGGCACGTTCTTCGCCAGCAACGCCGCGACCCGTGCACGGAACTCCGGCGTTTTCGCCTTCAGTTCCTCGTCGCTCAGCGACTGGTACGACTTCTCGATTTCATTGATACGATCCACATACGGGCGCAACCGTTTTAGGTCGCGCGAGTTCTTGGTTCCGAAAATAGCTCTAAACACATTGATCATCTCTAGATTCTCCCGGCAACGGAAACGCCGTTGCGTAAAACGTTATTATCGCACAAAAAACGGAAAGATGCCAGCGTAAACCGCTGGCTCGGAAAGTGTGTTTCCGCATCAGGGATAACGCGCCGGCGGCCATGCCGTCAGCTCAATGTTTTTCCACCAAGCGGTAGTCCGGAATGTACAGATGCCGAGCGGCGCGGTTTTCTCAATCTCATACCCCGAACGGAGCGAAAACTGATCCGTACTCTCGTAGGGGATTTTCGCCGAGTACTCCGTATCGTCCAGCGAGACTGTCAGCAACTTGGGTTCGACACGTACGCGCAGATGGTACCACTTGCCCGAACGGAGCGTGATGCCAGTGGAATAAGGGTTCTCGGAGGCATCCATGTAGTCGATACAGGAGACTCCGCAGACACTACCACCCCAACCACCGATAATCACCGTGCAACGATTCGTACCCACGGGTAATGTCAACCCGATGAAGAAATCGCTGCCATCCACACGCATGGCGTCCAGCGAAATCTCGTAGTTCATCGACGGCGGCACGTTCGTATAGACGATGCCGGACATCGGATGCCCCGCACCGCAAGCAATCACCCCGTTCGAGACGGAGACAGTCCCCTCGTCGATGAATCCCGCGACCTTCCACCCCGTCAGGTCCTTCCCATTGAAAAGCGGCTCCGCCAATACCGTCCCGGTGGAAAGCAGGGCTGCGAAAACAGAAAACGCGTGCCTCATTTGGTTTCCTCCTCGGTCTGTTTGTGGTCGAGACGTACGCACAGGATCGCGTTTGAAAATACGATTGCCTCGTCCTCGAACGAGACGCGCCACTCGGAGTTGTCAAGATGGCGGAACTCAAGGTCGATTCCCAGCGGTTCCTTCCGGCGGATTGCGGGGAGACCGAACGTCCGAAAAGACGGCGGTTCTGCCAAGGCGCAGACCTCGCGACGCCGATCGATTGAAAACCAACGGTAACGCTTCTGGAGTTCGTGCGGCAACTTCACATAGTAGCGCGTGGGCATAGCGAGCGGACGGTAGAGCGCGGCATCCGCAAAATCCTTCCCAAGGAATGAATAGGAAACACGCAACGCACGGCTGGAAAGAAGCGGGGGTTGGTACCAGATTGCAGATCCGACGAGAATGACGCCAAGCGCAAGCAGGACGTACATTAAGTCCCACCCCGAATCACGGAGGAAAGCGCGAACGCGCACGAAAAACGGAGTCTTTTCCCTCTCCGCCTTCGCACTTTCCGCCTCAGTTTTTTCTAACGTCTCGTCACCCATGACACCTCCATTATAAAAACGGAAAACCTGCAAAGTCAAGACCGGATTCTCACTTCGGGACAAATGCGGGTACATCTGCTTCGTCATGCACACAGATGTAATTGTAAAACAACAAAAACTTTGTTCTAGTCGGTTCGTAACCGTAATTCGAAAGGAAGTCGTCATACGATTACACGAAGACCATTGGCGAGTCGTAAATCAGTTGTCCACGTTGTTTATTTCCAAACAAGCCCGCCGCCCGCGCCGTGCGCGGGAACGTTCATAGGGATAACTTTCGACAAGGTTAGAAGGACCAAACGGTCACAACAAGCGCACTCCTCCCCAGTTCAGGCAACGAGGACGTTGCACCTCCCGCTTTCATTCGTCATTTTTCATTCTTCATTCCGAGCGAAGCTAGGCAACGAGGACGTTGCCGCTCCCCATTCTCTGCGGTCTCATGCGAACCTCTGCGTCTCCGCGTGAAATTTCTCTCGTCACTCGTCACTGCCGCCTCGGCGGCCCGAAATTATAGGCAAGCGTAGCCCCCGGAATCAAACAAAGGCACGTTAGCCCTAAAGGGCGGCAGAAAGCGACGCGGCATGGCGAGTGGCGGTAGATTGTTCTGCCGCCCCTTCAGGGCTTGGTGGATACTGTCTGTACCACCGGGGGTTACGCTTCGCTCACCCCCGTCTGTATAGGTG
>JAFYDR010000356.1 GCA_017544725.1 Kiritimatiellia bacterium | reverse complement strand
GTATGGATCGTCATAATAATCCATAGCATCAAAGAAGTCTTCATATGTTGCAGGCTGGAAGACCTGGTTGCTAACTGCTGTATCTTTAACACCATAGAGATAAGTAGATGAACTAGTAAACGTGCCACCATTAGCCACAGTAAAGCTTAACCCACTGTACTGATTTGCGGCAGCAACCAAAACGTCCGAAACATTATATACACTGGTCACACCTGATGTGCCAATACTAACTGGCATGTTATAGCGTTCTATTTGTACATAATCGTCATTGCTGTCATAAATGCGATCACTAACAATTGATAGGTAAACAGTTGCCGTACCAGTGATAGTAAGCGCCTGCGATGGATTGGAGGTTACCGGGTTCTGAACATAGTATCCAGGATCGGTAAGCGCATACGCGCTCACGCCGAGGGACAGGACCATTGCCAGCACCATTGCCAGGGCCAGCAGCTTCTTTGTGTACTTTTTCATGTTCGTACTCCTTATTTTCAAAATGTTTTCCCTTTGCCAGTGTCCGCCGCCGGGTCGGGATTCACCCGTCGGATGAGTGACTGTTCATACCGGCACGCCCATTTTAGGCGCTCCCGGCGTTCCTTTTGTGCATCGGAATCACCTTCCCTCATTTCTGCTATATCTGTATTTTTAATTTTCGAAACCAAAGAAAAGCGGCCACATCGACACGAAAGTGCCAATGCGACCGTTTTTTCGCAACCTAATATGCCTCTTACACGCACCCGGGCGGCAAGGGCAGCAGCATCGTCGGTCTTCTGACTCACACATCGGGAGCTTTCAGCAAGCTCTGCGTCTGCTTCTCCGCCTTCTCAGCTCTCGCCAATGACCGGATCACTCCATGAGAAGCAGTCTCATGTGCATACAGCAGCGGGGGTTCTGTACCGGGTTCTCACCGGTTTCTCTCATCCCAGGCGGCGTTGGCGTCCGTGGCCGCCGGGTCACGATGCTGTTGATTCTGTTCCCCCGCATGATAGCATTTCACTCGGTTATGCGTCTATATTTCAACGCGAAAAAAAGCGTTTTGGAAAAATAAAAGTTTTGCATAACAATAATCAGCCGGTGCAGATCAACTCCACACCGGCCGTCGGTTGTTGCTTCTATGTCTCCCGCTCCCGTACCGGGATCAGGATGCTTAAAAGTGCGTGGATCTCCTTTTCGCAAAAGGCAGCAAGAATGGGGAATACTACTTGACAGCTCCGGACCCATAGCATATAATGCAACTGATAAATAGTTGCAACAGGAGGCAAGGCCATATGCCGACAAAGAAATCGCTCGTCAGCAAGCTGACAGCAAAACCCTTGCCCCGGAACTTCACGGTCACGGATCTGGATGCGCTGATGAGCAAGTGCAACTGCGAGAAGTATCAGGGCGGACGCGGCTCCGGGATCGGCTTCCGCCACATCCCTACCGGCAGGGCGATACAGTTCGACGCGCCGCATCCGGGGAAAGAGCTTTATCTGTACCAAGTCAAGGCAGTGATCGAGTTCCTGCGTGACGTGGGTGAAATCTGAGGAGGTGTTTCATATGAGCAAGATGATGGATTACAAGGGCTATCATGCCCAGATTGAATACGACAGCGACGATGAGATTTTTGTCGGCAAGGTCTACGGCATTGTGGACTCGCTGAATTTTCACGGGACTTCCGTCGCGGAGCTAGAGGAGATGTTCCACCAGAGCATCGAAAACTATCTCCAGATGTGCGCTGAGACCGGAAAGACGCCGGATAAGGAGTTCAAGGGCTCGTTCAACATCCGTATCTCGCCGGAGCTGCACCGCGGCATCTCGCTGCAGGCCGCGCTGGAGGGCATGACACTCAATCAGTACGTCTCGAAGGCGCTGGAAAGGTCGTTGCCGTCCGCAAGAGTGTAAGATAGCGGTTTTCTGTTTTTTCGCGCCCGCTTCGGCGGGCGCGTGTTTTTTAGCGGGGATTGCGGATTGCCACACCAGTCCGCGGACTGGTTCGGAAACCTCCATTCGCCTGCAACGTGCCACCAAAAATGAAAGCACAACAGGCGCATGGAGGTTTATCGCATCTGGCCCGCTGCGCGGGCCAGGCGCTGAATCAAGTCATTGCTGTGGAAGCGGAGCTTTCACAGCAATGACCCGCAGGGAATTGTATTGCATTACTAAATAAGTGGGGATCGCTCCACACCGGCTGTCGGTTCTCGCTTCTATGTCTCCCGCTCCCGTACCGGGATCAGGATGCTTGTATATCCGACGCCGTAGTATTCAAAGGCGTGCCGCGCTGTGTCTTCCTCCCAGTGTGAGCCGGGAAGCCATTGATACCGGGCGTAGTACCAGGTCACGCGGACGTTTTCATAGAGGATGAAGATGTCCTTCGTGAAGGGCACGGGGAACTCCAGAAACCGCCCGCCGGGGATCGGCTGCGCCTCCATGCCTGCCGGGACATAGCGCACCTCGTCCACCGGAGGACCCATGAGATAATGGCCGCCGTCCGCGCCCTCCGCCCAGATCGCCGCCATGTCCGCGCCGCCGCCGATCCTGGCGTATTCCTCATAGGGCAGATCCGGGCAGGAGCGCACGATCCAGTAAGCGCCGCGTTCCTCCTCCTTCATATCCTCCACCGGCTCCAGCACATAGCCAACGAGGAAAAAGTCCTCCCGCTCCACCGGCGTCGGCGGCGTCATCAGCGCCATGCCGCGGCTGGCGTAAAACTCCTTCGGCGTGATGCCGTAATACTTCTTGAACGCCTTATAGAAGCCCGCGAGCGTCTCGAAACCGGCGTACTCCGCCGCCTCCGTCACCGAATGGCCCTCCCGCAGGTGTTGGGCGGCGAACTGGATGCGGCGCATGCAGATATATTGGTGCGGCGTATACTTGCAGACGTCCTTGAAATCCTTGCGAAAAACGCTGTAGGAGTAGGCAAAGCGATTCGCCAGAAAGCGCAGGTCCAGCGGCTCCCGGAAGTGCGCGTCGATATAACGCTTGCAGGCGTACATGATGCCGCGCTTTATCTTGTCGTCGTTCATTTGCAACGTCCTTCGGATGAAGATATGATATTATACAGGAAACAGTGCAAATAATCCATAAAAGCGGAAGAAAAAAAGCGTTTTGGAAAAGCGCTGCTGCATATCCGCTTGATTTTTCTCCCGTTTCCCGGTAGAATGCCCATATCACAGCGAGAGGAGCTGATACTATGACCGAGGATTGGAAAGACAAGCACTTTGCCTTCTACACCAACCGGCAGTGCGAGGCGTTTCCCTGCCACGCCGGAGCAGACCCGGATGCGTTCAACTGTCTGTTCTGCTATTGCCCCCTGTACGCCCTCGGCAAACGCTGCGGCGGGCAGTTCCGCTATCTGAAAAGCGGCTACAAGGACTGCACCAACTGCACCTTCCCGCATAAGCGGGAGAACTACGGCGAAGTGCTGGACCGCTTCAAGGAGATCGTCGCCCTGATGCATGAGGCGGACGAACGGGCGGAGAAATAATAATGAGCCGCTGCCTTTCTCGCACCCATGACGGGAAAGGCAGCGGCCTTATTGATTGATCGCTCATCCCAAACGTTCTTCGCAGAAGGTTTTGAGAATAGGAACGTCGAGCGTTGCCACATTCCAAACTACGCTCAACCGCACCTCGCCGTAGTCATGGACGATGATATTCCGCATCCCCTTGACGGCAGGCCAGTCGATTTCCTGCTTTGTCGAGATTCGCAGCTCTTCCGAAAGCTTTCCGACCAACTCCCCGATCTGCATGATGCTGAAGGCAATCGAATACTGCGACTGCTTATCCGCAACAAAGCGGTCGTATGAACTATCGATCAAATTCAATGCATCCTGAATATCTTCGCAGTAATCCACGATATGCTCCAGGATGCGCTCGTCACGCGGCTGCATAAATCATCTTCCTTTCGCGCTGCACTGCCTCGCGGAAATGGAGCTGCCCACGGCGGGTCGTCGGGATTTGCAGACTGTCCGCAGTCACGATATCAATGCTGATGCCGAGCGCTGCCTCCAGCTCATTATACAGGCTGACAAAGTTTAATCCTTTGATTACGGACCCGCGGAGATCCACCAGCAGATCCACGTCGCTGTCTGCGGTGGCTTCGCCTCTGGCGTAGGAGCCGAAAAGATAGACGGCGGCGAGGCCGTACTTCTGCGCGACGGGCGTGATGCGCCGCGTGATCTCTTCGATGGTATAGGGAAGCATTCCGCCTCACCCCTTTCTTTGCCTCTATCCATAGTATAGCCGAAAGCGCGGGAATAAGCAACTGCTTTTCTCCTGCGCCTTTGTTATGCAGAAATAGTATTGCGATTTTCTGCGCGGGTGCTATAATGCGTAGTGTGAATTGAATAACTATTGGTCAATGGTGCCGGGATGGTCCGCTTCGGCGGGTGGAGGCCCGGGTAAATGACAAGCCGGTGAGAGACCGGCGCTGTCTTATCTCAACTGTGTGCAGCTTCGAGCTGCGAGCCAGGACTGTCAGCCATTGATTAGGTCAGGTATCAAGATGGAATACCCGCCGGCCGCGCGTCCCCCGGTCGTAAAGAGGGGGAGAGCGAGAGCGTATGCAAACCGATGATTGCGGTGTATACGTCAAGTTCAGTGCGCGGTCGGCGGGTGTTCCATCTTTTTATCTTTCGTGGGACCTTGACCTTATCAACGGCGTTGAGGAGGTGGTTCCGCCAGAGGAAAAGAAAGATGCGTATAGAACACGGTAGTTCACACACAGATCGGGCCGGCTCCCTTCCGGCAAAACAAGGGAAAAACTATTATTTTGAAAAGGAGATTTCATCATGAAAACCGCAAAACGCATTCTGACCGTCGCGCTCGCGCTGATGCTGATCTTTGCCATGGCGGCACCGAGCTTTGCACTTAGCAGCACTGCGGGTTCCTACATTCAGAGCGGAACCATCACTGAAAACGGGGAGTTTGTCGTAACCTTATCCATTCAAAGCGATAAAGTGAACTCTACTGGACCAATCAGCAGATTGTATTATACCGTTGAAATGGGAACAGATGGCATTTCGAAAGCATATACGGTAAGTGATGTTCTGAACGCAGCTCAAACTCAATATGACTGGTTAACGTTTTATAGCAGTTCTAATACGCCGCTTCATGTTGATTACTTCGTTTATGGAGTAAACGATTCAGATGTCAGTACTACTGAAATGTTTACGCCGGTTAATGTTTCCCTCAACGGGAGTACTGCCTATTGTGGATGGATGTTTAGGGTAAATGGAATGATTCCTATGGCTTCGGATGGAATAACCGGGCTTCTCATGAACCAGACGTATATAAAAGGCGGCGATCATATTGACTTGTACTATGCAAGCATTGATGCTGATAGCGCTACCGTATCAACAGTACTTGAGGCCGTAGCACAGAGTGGCAATACAGTCTATTTTATTGTATATGGTTCCTCTGTTACGGACGAAGGTGTGAATGGTTGGGATGTCAGCAACTATTCATTTTATGCCAATAAATCGATTCAATACAAATTTGATGGTACAACATATACGACTACCACTAATCAATATGGAATCTTTAGTGTAAATAATGTAACCGCGGGAACTCATACAATTGAACTGGTTCCGACTTATAACAGCGGAACTAAAAATGGCAATACTTATTATGTCCCCAAATACACAGGGACCGCTTTCGCTTTTCAAAAATAAGAAGAATGAAGGAGAGGCAATAAATGCTGAAGCGTGTAACTAGTTGCATTCTCGTTGCTTTACTGATAATTGCCTGCGTGCCTATTTATTCTTTTGCTACACTAAATGATTCCTTTAAATTACTGGACGAACTAATCGATGGCACAATTACAGGCGCAACGGTTGAATCTATAAGAGAAGTAGTAAACACATCAGAATATACCAAGGACAATTATAAAAGCGTTCGATGCTATGAAATTCGATTGTCTTCAATTGCAGAAAACGATAATTTCACGATAGCATTAACGCCTTCTGGGAGTATGCCGAGTGAAAACTTTGGGAACTTTCCGAAGATTGCAACTGTCGGATATACTTATTCTGACATGATTACTATTGACTCGTCAACAGAAGCAAATCCAGTAGAAATAATAATTCCCGGTTTTGATCCTGGCATGTTAGATCCCGGGATGTTTGAAACTGTCACTACACCTGACTATTGTATCTCAGATGACACGATAGCGCGGATATGCCTTGACGAAGAGACGTATCATGGAACTTACAGTGTTACACTTAATAATGGGAAAGCACAACTAGTTGTCTTTTATTACGACTTCACTTCAGACGGAACAAAAGCGTATCCGACTTGGAAATGGGAAGGCGACGATAATAGAACTCCTTATGCGATAGTTGTGGATTTCATCGTTGAGGGCATTGCTGGAAATGACGTTGCGCTTGTCGGTGCAACACCTTCCGTTGGCCAGTTCGATCGAGAATTTGAGCTTTACAGCGGCTCGAAAGAAGCATTTCTCATCGTCCCCAAGGGCAGTGATGGAGTCGATGTAGTCTTTGAATTAAGTACTGCGGACGCTTCCCTGTCTGTTAATGGGAATGCGCCTGCTGTTGTACAAGAAGACAAAACCATTTCTGTCCACTTATCGTCAAGCGATTTGCTTGAACAGAATTCGAAACTGTCAGATACTTCAAAAAACAAAATCTCCATATATCACAACGGACAGGTTGTCAACGAATACTATGTCTACGTAATCAATCAGCGATTCTCTGACTTGCCCGATAAAGTTGTTGACTATCTGTGTATCGGTTCGCAATATACGAATGTTGACGATATGTTTGGGGATTACGGATTGCGTGCCGCTCGATCTCTTGTTGGCAGCAATATTACAACGGGCAACGGTTATTCCGGGCCGGTCTCTTTGGGCAATCTTGGCGGTTACATTACCTATTACTACGAAGAGGCGATTACGGATAACCCCGCGAATCCTTATGGTATTGATTTTATCACCTTCGGCAATTCCGTGAACGGTACTGGAAACTTTGGCGAACCCGGACAGGTCTGGGTATCCGAAGATGGCGTTGAATGGTATGCCCTCGCGGGTGGTATGCATTACGACGATACCACTCTGTGGGATTACAGCATCACCTATACGAAAGCCGATGACGGAACAACTATCGTAAGTGACAGTCTCGGCAAAACAACTTCCGTCGCGTATTCTTATCCTGATTTTGCAAGATATCCTCTGCACCGTTTCAATGATGCTGACGCAACAAGTATCACGCTGAGCGGAATCAATGTAGGTATCCAAGCCGGTACAAACGAATATGGCAACACTCTGCCGAAATATGAGGGCTTTGGATATACAGACCGCGGGAGCATCGGGACAGTGTTGGAGGGCGAATCCAGCAGAGGTTGGGATGAAGAAACGCTCTTTGAGAACCTCGCACGAAATGTAGCCAGGAATCCGTACCTTTCGGAGTATCTGAATGAACAGGCCGAAACGTACAGCGTTCCGCCAGATGGAATGGACCTTGCTTGGGCGGTCGATGCAGACGGCCAACCTGTAAGCTTCCCGAATGGTATCCACTATATCAAGATTGTTACCGCAAGCAACATCTATAACGATGCTATCGGCGAGAAATCCACCGAGGTCAACATGGTGCGCGTGGCGCAGGCCAATGACGCACCCGTCGGCAAGACTGCCGCGCCAACGAAGATCATCGTCGACGGTATTGAGCTAACACTTGAAGAAGGCAAGTTCGTCTATGACGACGTGCCGGTGGACGGGCCCTTCAAGGTGGCTGTGGACGCGCCGGAGGATGCGTATATCTACATCAACAACAACTGTGCTGCCAGCGCGAACTATGACGGTATGCCCTTGCATAAGATCATCCGTGTTATTGTTCAAGAGGGTAAGAAAGAGCCGGTCATCTACATCCTGAACCTGACCAAAACCACAAGCGCACATGCCGCCTCCGCCACCCTGACGCTGGACGCCAACGGCGGCACGGTCAACGGCAACGCGACTTATACCATGAAGTT
The DNA here is from genome assembly GCA_017544725.1 of Kiritimatiellia bacterium. Taxonomy (GTDB): domain Bacteria; phylum Verrucomicrobiota; class Kiritimatiellia; order RFP12; family UBA1067; genus RGIG8368. The sequence goes on along the minus strand of JAFYDR010000356.1, from coordinate 1,574 downwards.
TGACGCCAACATGTCCGGCGACCCGCTGCCCGAGCCGACGGCGCCGAACAATAAGGTCACCTTCGGCGGCTGGTTCATCGGCCAGCGGCATTTTGCCGGCATCCCGGACGAGATCGTGGACACCACTCTGACGGCGCTCTGGGTTCCGAAGGAGAACGTCCCGAAGGAGGAGACCATCGACGTGACCTTCCGCCTCGTCGGCTCCACGAAGTCCACGCAGGATGTGGACCTGGCAAACGGCTATTTCTACGGCGCGGAGTACGTCACCTGGATCCCCACCACCAGCTACACCGTGCCCGAGAACGCCACGGTCGCCGACCTCTTCCTCACGGCCACGCAGGCGGCGGGCATCCGGTCCGAGGGTGTGGATAAGGGCTATGTTTCCACGGTTTACGCGCCAAGCGGCTATGCCCTCAGCGAGTTCACCAACGGCCCGCGCTCTGGGTGGATGTACACCATGGACGGCGTCCACACCAACGCCATCAACACCCAGACCATGCATGACGGCGCGGCCATCGTCTTCCACTATGTGAACGATTACGCCTGGGAGGTGGAGGACTGGGCCAACCTCGGCGGCGCCAGCTGGCCGCAGCTCTCCGGCAACTCGCAGAACTATTGGAACGACTGGCTCCAGGCCCCGGACAGCACCGGCAGCGCCAGCGGCCTGCCCAGCGGTACGGGCATCGAGAGCCAGACCGGCGACAAGAAGGATGAGAAGACCGGCACCGGCGGCACCACGAGCGACAGCAACACCGTCACCGCTGACGACGGCAGCACCGTCACCACCGAGACGGAGAAGACCGTCGAGACCAAGGAAAATGCCGACGGTTCCGTCACCGAGACTGTGACCGAAAAGACCACGACCACCGTCACCGATCCGGAGGGCAAGGTCACCGCGACGGAGTCCGTCGTGGAGAGCGAGACCACCTCCAACAGCGTCAAGAATGCCGACGGGTCCGTCACCGAGACGGAGCAGACAGTGGAGAAAGTCACCGAGACCATCACCGGCCCGGACGGGAAGCAGCAGACCACCGTCACCGAGACGGAGGAGACCAAGCAGCTGAACACCACCACCGGCGCGGACGGCAAGGTCAGCGGCACCGGCACCTACAGCGCCAAGTCCACCGTGACCGTGGACGGCAAGGCCACCACCGCCGTCACGGAGGGCGCCGTCGCCGTCAGCACCGACGATAAGGGCACCGTCAGCGAGGTCACCACCGCGAAGACCACGACGACCGCCCCGGACGGCACGAAGACCGAGACTGTCACGGTCATCACCGAGGCGGAGATGACCAACGGCACCACCGGCAAGGTGGTCGCCGACGAGCAGGGCAACACCCTCAGCGCCGAGGCCAGCGTCAGCCAGGCCGCTGTCGAGGCTGCTGCGAAGTCCGGCGCGCCCATTGAAATTCCCGTGACCGTGAACGCCGCCAGCGGCGCCACCGTCAGCATCAGCCTGGAGGGCGCGGGCGAGGGCAGCAAGCTGTGGGTCGAGATCGGCACCACCGAGACCGCGCCCGGCAACGTGGCCTATCTGAAGCTGGCCGAGGGCGTTACCAAGCTGCTGACCACCT
>JAFYDR010000355.1 GCA_017544725.1 Kiritimatiellia bacterium | reverse complement strand
CATGCGGGAATGTTCATGTGGATAACTTGGAAAAGTACCGCATCTCGTCACCCGTCACTACTTCACTCGTCACTGCCGCTTCAAGCAGCTTGAAGTTATAGGCAAGTTCCCCGCTCGCGCCGCACGGGGAAACGTTCACGGGGATAACTTCCGTTTCGGGCAACGAGGACGTTGCCCCTCCCGCTTTTATTCGTCATTTTTTCATTCTTCATTCCGAGCGAAGCTAGGCAACGAAGGACGTTGTCCCTCCCCATTCTCTGCGGTCTCATGCGAACCTCTGCGTCTCCGCGTGAAATTTCTCTCGTCACTCATCATTCGTCACTCGTCACTACTTTGCGAAGCGAAGTTATAGGTAGGCTCATTTTTGAGTGTGAGAGTATATGGATTTTTGATAGACTTTACGTCAAACAGAGGAATTGAGAATGAAACGAGAGATGAAACTGTGGTTCGGTTTGACGGCACTGGCTATTCTGTTGGTGGCTTCGCCATTTGCCGCGGATGCTGCGAACGCCTACATGCAGGACGCACGCAAAAGTCCGGAGTGGTTCACGCGAGGCGTGATGTACCAGATTCAGCTTCGTGCGTTTACGCCTGAAGGAACGCTTAAGGCTGCGAAAGGGAAACTGGCTTATTTGAAGGATTTGGGGGTCACTATCGCCTATCTTGTCCCAGTGATGAAAATGGACACAGACATGGACAAGAGTTATTGGAGCCCACGTCAGATTCGAAGCGGTTTCAACAATCCCAAGAACCAGTACCGCATCGCAGACTATTTCCACGTCGATGAGGAATACGGGACGGATCAGGATCTGAAAGACTTCTGTGCGGAGGCACACCGCCTCGGCATGAAGGTGCTCTTCGACCTCGTCTATCTCCACTGTGGTCCAACCGCACCATTTCTGAAGGAGCATCCCGAATTCACCTGGTGGAATCCGGACGGGACTGTGAGGAAAGGTCCTTGGCGTTTCCCCAAACTCAATTTCGCAGAACCGAAGTTACGCGAGTATCTGATAGGGAACATCCGGTATCTGATTCGTGAATATGGGGCGGACGGTTTTCGCTGCGACGTGGGAGACGGAATCCCGCTCGACTTCTGGTGTGATGCGCATGACATGATGGACAAACTGACCGGAAACAATGCCGTGCTTCTCTGCGAAGGTTTCACGGTCGCAGACCAGTACAAGGGGTTCGACGCCGACTATGGTTGGTTTCCCGGAATGAACGCTCAGTCTGTACGTAACTCATGGACAGGACGTGAGGCGCAATGCCCGGTTGGGTCAAAGTTTGTGAACCATTACGAGAACCACGACATCGCAACCGACGCACGGCCGCGCCGTGAGAAGACGATGGGGAGCGATGCCATCGAGCAGGTGCTCGTATGGATGTTCACGATCGACGGCGTTCCGATGCTCTTCAACGGAAACGAGATTGCCGATGCCGATGAGAAACATTCGATGTTCGGAAAGACTCCGATGGACTGGTCGCAACTGGAACGCGAGCCAGGAAAAACACGCCACGCCTTCGTCCAGCGGCTTGCCGCGCTTCGTCGTGAACACTCCGTTTTTACCGGTCTCAACGGGAAGGAAGGTCTGACATGGCTGGATACGACGGCGAAAGATGCTGTCAGCGCCTTTGTACGTCGGAACGGTCATGAGACTGTGATCGTGGTTCAGAACTGGACGAGAAAACCCGCGACCTGCAAGGTCTCGTTTCAGGTCCAGAAGCGCGCGACCGCTTCGTATCTCGCCCCTGACGAGACGGATCGTAATGTGAAGGGATCTATCTCCCAGTACCCCATTCTCGTCAAGGATACGACCTATTCGCAGACCGACGGATTCTCAATCGGACCTCTAGGCTATTGGATTTCCAAGGTCGAATAGGTGGTGCACTGTAGATGTGTACAATTGAGTGAGGTTACCATGAAACGAAAAATACGGATTCGGTTTCGACGATTGTTTTTCACGTTCCTTTCTGCGTTTGTACATTCCGCCTGTACTGGGTATATGTTGATGTTGGTAATCGGAGGTGTCGCGGTGACTGGATTTAACAACATCATGTTTTTACTTGTTCCTGCCGTTGCGATCTCCGCTTCAGTTGTGTTCGTGTTAGGATTTATACCGGGAGTTGAAAAAGTTTTTTTCTCTTTGGCGAACATCTTCTCGTGCATGGTGATGACGATTTACATAATCCCTTTTGCTGTGGGGTGCCACTGTTAATTTTCTTGAGGAAGGTGACGCGATGATGAACTTACGTGTGGGAATGATTGTTCGCTTTCTTTTGGTGGCATTCGGGCTTAATCTGTTGTCATGCTTGTTTTTGCTATGCCTGATGTTAGCCTTTCTGCATTCTCCGGAGGAGAGGGTTAGTGTCAAAGATTTTTGTTTTGCATGGAAATGTTCGATTCCGGTTGGATTTGTCACGGCATATTTTCCTTGTTCTCTGAACGGTTTCCCGAAGTGGGCTGGTTCGTTTCGTGTTTTTTGGTATTGCTATGGGATACATGTATCATCGGTGTGGCTGCCATTTTCTAGCATCGGCCAATTGTGGGAATGTATTGCCAAATGAAAAGAAAGGATATGTCAACAATGAGAAGGTGGGGAGGAGTCTTTTGTGCGGTGGCGGTAACCGGTTTGGTTTTGGTTTCTGCCAGAGCTTTCGGTCAGAAGGAAACGTGTGCTTTCCCTGCCGCACGCGGGGTCTTGGTGCGTTTTGCCGGGGAGTCGGTGGCTCAGAAATTCGCGTTTGAACGAATGGAGACTGCTGAACCACAGTCGGAGGTATTGACACGTGACGAAAAGATTCTGGTGCGTGCCACGGATGAGAACCGTGCGGCGGCAGCAGTCGGTCGTTATATCCGCGAAATTGCACATGGGCACTGGAGCCGTAGCGGGAATCGTGTTCCGGAATCTTGGCCGTTGCCGAAGGAGACGCTGAAGGTTAAATCTGTGTTGCCGCATCTGCACGCCTACAACTACTGTGTTTTTTCGTACTCCTTCGCGTTCTACGGAGAAGATGAGTGGCGGGCGAACATTGACCGTCTTGCGCTCTCGGGGTTCACTTCCGCACTCGTTCCAACAGGGAACATGAAGGTGTGGCAACTATTTCTACGCGACGCTGGATTTACGGAGTCGCAGATTGCCGCATTCATCCCAGACGAGACGGCACAGTCATGGGTGAACTGCGGTGTGATGGAGGGCGTCGGTGCGCCTTTCCCGCCGGAGCGCATTGACGAGGAGGCACGTCTAGGCAAATGGATCGTACAGGAGATGCGCATGCTCGGTATAGAACCGATGCTCCAGGGATTTACAGGGCTTCTCCCGAATGCCGCGACAACTGCCTTGGACAAGGAGAAATGGCCGGATGTGAAACTGTACGATCAAGGACGTTGGGCGGGTGGACTCAAACGTCCCATTTTGCTGGACGCGACAACGGAGACCTACGCGAAACTTGCGAAGATGTGGTACAAGCGCCTTTACGAGGTGTACGGTATTTCCAATCCGCGTTTCTTTGTCGGCAACCTGTTTAGCGAGGGCGGTATCGCAAAAGGCGTGGACTGCCGGAAGATCGCGGCTACGATGCAGCGCGAGCAACAACTTGCCGCGCCCGGTGTGACATGGTGCATCAGTTGTTGGGGGGCTGCACCGAGGCAGGACTTACTCGATGGACTGAATCCAGACCTGACGCGTATTATTGTTCTCGACAGGAACATGGCGAACGGTGGTGTCTTTCCGCGTGGTTTCGGTAAGATCACATGGATCTGGGGAGAGTTGCTCAACTTCGGGGGTAACGAAGGAATGTACGGCGGACTGAACGCGCTTCTCAACCTCGGAGGGCACAGGAAAGGCAAGAATGGCGGAACGCTACGCGGGTATGCGTTGGAATCGGAGGGATTGGACAGCAATCCAGTTTTCTATGATTTGTTCACCGATTTATTCTTCCGTCCAGATGTGGTATCTGGCGAGGGCGCGCTCGACCGTTGGCTGGCGGGATACTCAGAACGACGCTATGGTATTCGAGATGGGAAAATCGAACAGGCGCTAGCGATGTTGGCGCGTTCGATCTGGAATGTGGGTCGTTTACAGGAAGGATGTTCCGAGACTGTGTTCTGTGCGCGACCAAAGTGGGACGTGACGAAGTCCTCGACATGGGCCACCAGCGCTCCCATCTACTACAAGCCAGAGGATGTGGAGTCTGCGGCTCGGCTCTATCTGGAAGTCGCCAAGGAATGTCCGGAAGTGTTACAACGCGAGACGTTCCGCTTTGATTTCACAGACCTTTTCCGTCAGGTACTTTCGGATCGAGGACGCGCACTTGTACCGCAGCTGAAAGAGAATGCTTCCGCACGTGCGGAATTCCTTGCGCTCATTCGACAAATGGACGAACTGCTTTCGTGTACGGATGCCTTCCGCCTCGATACGTACGAGGCGCGAGCGCGTAAAAGGGCAGGGGAACGCGGTGTCCGCGCATTGCGTCGAATGTTCACGACTTGGATCGAACATCCACATTCCAATCTCAATGACTATGCGCACCACCAGTTTGCTGGTCTGCTCTCCAACTATTACGCGAAACGGTGGGAGACCTTCTTCGCCGATCCGGATCATGCTGCTGCCAATCTTGACGCCCTAGAGGCGGCGGCTCCATCCGCCGTATGGCCTGCGACACCACGTGGTGGTGATCTCTTGTCGCTTGCCTCCAAGATTATTTGTTCTCGATGATTCCTGTCGCTTTGTTCTTTCGGAACTCCATGAGGAGCTTGACATACGCCTTAGGACCACCCCGCATGTAACCAGTCATTCCAATCGTTCTGCCATCAGGGTCAAGAATCAATGCTGTTGGGAAACCCTCGATATGGTATTTCTCGACCAACCCCTTGTTCGCTGTTCTCGCATGTTGGGAAAGCAGCTTCTTGTTCTGCGGCAAGTCGATAAACACGAGAACGAAGTCGTTCGTTATACCAGTAAGAAAGGCTGGTTGCGAGAGCACTTCTTTCTCCAGCTTCATGCACCATCCGCACCAGTCACTTCCGGAAAAACAAGTATAGACAAGCTTCCCCTCAGACTTTGCCTTGACGAGTGCCTTGTCTAGGTTGTCCGTGAATCCTATCGGAGTGGAGGAGGTCTTTTCCGCACGTTTCACCTTTTCCGCAGGGATGATTCCCAGCGTTGGATCTGGTGCGGGAGCTGGACTCGGCTGCAGGACTTTCACAGCGTTGCTGTCCTTGTCCGTCTCTTTGGCGAACAGTACTTCGACAGGGAAATCACAGATGAAAAAGGAATTGTTTCGTGGCGCATCTTCATCTGCCTGTATTTCTCCGCTTATCCGAACCGATTGAAGACGAATCGGCTGCCCGTAGTCCTCAGGCATGATGATGAGAATCCGTTGGAGACGCCCTTTGCCCGAATAGAGACCTGAGCCACTTGATCCAAACGGGTTTTCGCTCGTATCCGATTTGTCGAAGTTGGCTCCGAGGAAAAGATGCGATTTAACATCCTCCGGAAAATCATATTCCAGAAAGAACATCGCGAGTTTCCCTGGCGGAACGACGATGCGTGTCTCGGGTGACAAAGGCGTCACTTTCTCGTCATCCTTTTCTGCACTGGCAGCTGCTACACCAATGAGCTTGACCTTGAAATCCGATGCCCTGTGTGCGTGTTCAGCGGCTTGCACTGAGACAATTGTGCTGGTTGTAGTTGCCAAGATCGCCATCATTGCAATGATTATCGTCTTCATACAGTTTTCTCCATTATCGTCATCCCTGTTGCCGTAGCCGTTACAATCTGTTCCTTGCTTCCAACGCCAAACATGATAGCATTCCTTTCTTTCAATTTCTATCACGAAGTTCACTGAGCGAGAATGGAAATCTGTGTACTTCACATTTCTTCCGTTGTCCTTGTTTTCCCCAAAATTCTTTTGTGCACATTGGATGGATGAATTGTGCACCCCTTGTTGAAATACCGCTTGCGTTGAGAGGAAAAGTTTCGGTATAATCTTCCACATCGATTGGAACTTCCCGCACGGGTGTGGGAACGATCGGTTTCACTGAAACGAAAGGAGTAGTATGTCTAGGAAGGTGACGATTTATACGGGACAATGGGCTGACTTGCCTTGCGATGAACTTTGCGAGAAAATGGCCGCTATCGGGTATGATGGTCTGGAGCTTTCTTGCTGGGGCGATTATGTGGATTTGGACAAGGCGGCAAAGAGCAAGTCTTGGTGCGAGGACAAACTCGCGCAGCTCGCAAAATACGGGTTGGGATGCTGGTCGATTTCGAACCATCTCACGGGGCAGCTGGTTCTCGATCCCATTGACGAACGCCATTATGCCTTCTTGAAAAAGGGTGTCTCTCGTGATCCGAAGGCAATCCGCAAATGGGCGATTGATCAGCAGAAGAAAGCGGCAAAGGCCGCGGCCAACTTTGGTGTGAAGGTTGTCAACGGGTTCACCGGCTCTCCGATCTGGCATCTTCTTTATTCCTTCCCGCCAGTTTCTTCCGAAATGATCAACAAAGGCTATCGTGAGTTCGCGAAAGTTTGGAAACCGATTTTCGATTACTATGCCGAGAATGGCGTGAAGTTCGCACTGGAGGTCCATCCGACTGAAATCGCGTTCGATATCGCGTCTGCACAACGTGCGTTGGAAGCGGTTGATTACCATCCCGCATTTGGGTTTAATTACGATCCTTCCCACTTGGGATATCAGGGTGTTGATTACGTCAAGTTCATCCGCACCTTCAAAGATCGTATTTTCCACGTTCACATGAAGGACGCGTGGTGGGGTCACGGTGACGGTACCGTGGGTGTGTTTGGCGGCCATACGGAATTCGCCGATCCGCGCCGGTATTGGGATTTCCGTTCCCTCGGACATGGTGATATCCGTTTCGAGGACATCATTGTCGCGCTGAACGATATCGGGTACGAAGGTCCGCTCTCGGTCGAGTGGGAGGATTCCCGCATGGAACGTTGGCATGGTGCGAAGGAGGCTTGCGAGTTTGTGCGTAAGGTCGATTTCGCTCCGAGCAAGATTGCCTTCGATTCCAATTTCGACAAGTAATCCCGACGGGTGTCTGACAGAATCAGCCATGAATCCGATCCGTTCGTTTCGGGTTCATGGCGTTCTTATTTCGTGCAATGAAGACGGGAATCGTTTTTTCAGACCAGTTTAATCCTTATTTGAATCTCGCTGTCGAACAACGCTTGATGGAAATGGAGAATCGACCGGAGTGCGTTTTGTTCCTTTGGCGCAACGAACGGACGGTCGTTATTGGGCGGAATCAAAATCCTTGGACGGAATGTGCCGTAGAGACGTTGCTGCGAGACGATGGTTTCTTGGTTCGGCGGCGAAGCGGTGGCGGTGCCGTTTATCACGATCTGGGAAATCTGAACTTCTCGTTTGTCGTTCGGGATGATCTCTATGACGTAACCCGTCAATTGTGTGTCATCGCGCACGCTCTCCAAGTGTTTGGATTGGATGCACTGGTTTCGGGACGCAACGACCTGATGATCGGTGACCGCAAGTTCTCCGGTAATGCTTTCCTCCATTCTCGTGGTGTCGGGTTACACCACGGAACCATTCTGCTTCGTACGGATTCGGAACGGATGCGCAAGTACCTAACGCCGCCTCGCGAGAAGTTGGCGAAGCGCGGCGCGGTCTCGGTTCGCAGTCGTGTGGTGAACCTCACCGAGCTCAAGCCAGATTTAACAGTCGAAGCCTTGACTGCTTCATTACGCGATGCATTCGCAAAGGAATACGGAGAGCCAATGCCGCTTTCCTTCTCCGATCTCGTTGCCGTGTCCGAGACGGAAAAGTTATGTGCAAGATATATGTCTCAAGAGTGGATTTATGGCGATTGGATGAATGTTCGGAATGCGCCGATCCAGCGACACGCAGTCTTTCCATGGGGGATTTGCGACCTCGCCGCAGAAACAGATGCGAAAGGACGAATTACAAAACTCGCTCTTGCGACAGACGCACTGGATACCGATTCGATTGAGCAGCTGGAAACCGCTCTGATCGGATGGTGTTCCGATTCACCTTTGCCGAATCTACCGTTTGCAGAAGATATCGTGGAACTGCTGGGTGGTTAGGTAGTTGGGTGGTTAGGTAGTTGGGTGGTGCGGTGCGTAACGACGACGCTCTTATCGTCGAAATCACCTGCGATGCGTAACCTGCAGAACCTTTGACAAAGCAGGATTGAGGGTAGGGGCGAGGGTGGTCAAAACAAGGCGTATCGGCGTTTTTCGCCACCAGTTCGGTTATCGTTTGAAACAGAAAACAACAACTTCGCTGTGCGAAGTAGTGACAGGCGGCGGAGCCGCCAGCGAGATAAGCGTGTTAAGCTGGTTAAGCAAAGGTACTTCGTATTGTGACAGGGCGGCGGAGCCGCCAATTGAGAAACGGGGACGATGGAGACGATGAGGACAATGGGGACAATCGGGGCGGGGGGAACCGACAGCCTCGCAAGTCCTGCCAACCACCGAACTACCTAACCACCTAACCGTTCGCGAAGCGAAGTTATAGGAAAAGGAGAGGCGATACGCAGGCCGGTTGGTCTGCATATATATCCCGTTGTTGTCTTCAGCTTGTTCATGTTGTTTCCAAAATCCTCTCGTGTGTATGAGGTGGGTGAATAGTGCAGATGTGTCCGCCATCAAAACCCGCTCTTGCATGACGGGCGTTCCTGCGCTACAATTTCACCTTGTGAACACGAGAGAAATCCATTGTACCGCTTGCGGAAAGAATGCTATGGTTCGTCCCGAACCGATCTATGACGGATTCCGAAAGGCGGGTGAGGCGTTTGTCTGCATGTCATGCGGGCATCGCTATCCTTCGGAGGCGGAGACACCTTTTTTGAAGAAGAGCGCAAAACCGTCAGTTTTTTCGGAAGCTGACAAGCCGGTGATTCCCGAGATCTTCGCCAACGAGGAACGGCATCATTGCTGCCTCTACTGCAAACATTATGTCACCTCGCCGTTTGACCAGCGTTGTGGTCTGACCAACCAGAAGACGGAGGCGATCAATCTGTGTGTCCGCTTTGAGGAGCCTCCCGAGAAACAAGTATGAATGCGAATGAGAAGAAGTTTATCGACGTGTTGCGGGATTGGCCACCGGATTGCGTACAGGAGGCAATTCGTTCCACCACTGCGGCGGATGTGGAGACTGCGCTGGCGGCATCAGCCGATAAGGGACGTTACGATCCGATGCATTTGGCGGCACTTCTCTCTCCGGTTGCTGAACCGATGCTCGAGTCGATGGCTCAGCTTTCCGCTCATTGGACACGCCAGCGTTTCGGACGTGCGATCGATTTCTTTGCGCCTCTTTATTGCTCGAACATCTGTTGCAACGGTTGCCGCTATTGTGGTTTCAATACTTCGATCAAGGGAACCGTGCGTTGTGCGTTAACGTTGGAGCAGGCAGAAACGGAAGCATTGTGCTTGGCGAAAAAGGGTTTCGGGCATATTCTTCTGGTGGGCGGTGAGGATCTGAAAAACACGCCTCCAGCCTACTATGCGGAGTTGACGCGTCGCATCCGTTCCCGTTTCGCATCTGTAAACATCGAAATTTATGCGGTTTCTCTTGATGAATACAGGATGCTTCACGAAGCGGGTGTCGATGGCATGACCATGTTTCAAGAAACGTACAATCCGGAGGTGTATAAGCGGTATCATCCCTATGGCCCCAAGGCGAACTTCGAGAACAGGATTGATGCCTTTGAGCGAGCCTCTCAGGCGGGAATGGAGTTTATCGGATTAGGATCGCTCCTTGGTATCAACGACTGGCGCGAGGAGGGATTCTATCTCGGTTTGCACGCGGATTACCTGCAACGGCGGTATTGGAGGGATTCTGTTGCGATTTCATTCCCGCGTATGCGTCATGCGAAGGGCGGAACGCCGCCTGAGTTTCCTGTGTCTGATGCGAACCTCGTACAGCTGATGTGTGCGTTGCGGTGTGAATTCCCCGATGTTACCATGACGCTTTCGACACGCGAACTACCGGGATTCCGCGAGGAGTTGGTGAAACTCGCCGTTACGAAAGTTTCGGCAGAGTCGAAAACCAATCCCGGCGGGTATTCGCGGGAGAACGACGATACGCCGCAGTTTGAGATTGCCGATTCGCGGACTTTGCCCGAGGTGGCTGCCGCCTTGCGCGCGCTGGACTTCGATCCCGTGATGAAGAACTGGGACTCGTCGCTGGTTAGCTGATCGTCCCCGCAGGAGACGCAATGACGAAAGAACAGGTGTGGAAACGGGCGTGGGAACTTGTCCGAGCAATTGACGCCGCAATGGAATCGGGGCGCGACGTCTCCGCTGATGTGGCGAATGTGGCAATTTGGTTCCGCGCCCAGACTGATCAACCTCGCCTGTCCTCCTTGGCGAATCTGCTGGTTCCTCCGTTGACGAGGCGGCAACTCTGGTGTGTGCTGGTTCCCTTGGAGAGGGAGATCGCTCGCCTGAAGATCACGGATGTAGAAATTCTGGAAGGCGATCTGCCTGTATCTGCTGTGAAGTCCTCGTTGTGCATGCCCGTCACTGTCGTGCTCGATTCCATCCGTTCTGCGTTCAATGTCGGGGGAATCTTTCGAACGGGAGAATGTTTCGGCGTACAACGTCTTGTGTTGTGCGGATACACGGCGACGCCAGAAGATCCGGCAATCGTTCGATCTGCGCTGGGTACGGAACGGTTGGTCGAATGGTCTACCGAGGTGGATATCCAAACAGCGATCTCTCGCTTGCGGGAAGATGGAATAGCCTGTTATGCACTGGAAACGGTTTCTGATGCGGATAAGATTGAGACTGTCCAATGGCGTTTTCCGTTAGCTTTGGTCATAGGGAACGAACGTTTCGGAATTACGCCGTCCGTGCTGTCGCTGTGCGACGGAATCGTGCGGATTCCGCTATACGGTTGCAAGAACTCTCTCAATGTCGTCACCTCTTTCGCAATCGCCGCACACACGATTCGTCGTGCGTGGAATGAAAGCGGCAAGCAGCCAGCTGAGAAGCGAGGAGGCTGAGAGGCTGAGAAGCGAGCCGCCAGAGGCGGCAATGAAAAATGAAGAATGAAGAGCCGCTAGACGTGGCAATGACGAATGACAAGTGACGAATGTAGAACGGAGGAAAGCGGTCACCCGTCACTTTTGTCGTTTCCGTCCTTTATGTCCCTTCCCCGCCTTTCATCCTCTCAGCTTAACGCGCTTAACCAGCCTAACACGCTTAATGCGCCTAACCAGCTGGCGGCTTTGCCGCTCTGTGTTTTACTTGCGGTTTGCTGGGCGACGTTTTTTCCCCATGCGTGGGTAAGGAGTGGGGGGCTTTGTGTCACTTGAAGCGGAGGCGGATGGAGCGTCGAGCAATGCCTTGAGTTGTTTGATTTCGTCACGCAGCATGGCCGCACGCTCGAACTCGAGAGATTGTGCGGCTTCGAGCATTTCTTTTTCGAGGTCTGCAATCGTACGATGGATGTCGTACGCCTCGTGTGACTCGGCAGCAACCATCTTCTCCTCAATCTGGATCGCATCCAGATCCAATGCATCCTTCTCGTTCAGCGAACGCTTGACGCTTTGCGGCGTGATGTGGTGTTCAAGATTGAATGCGAGTTGTTTCTCGCGTCGGTGCGTCGTGATCTCGATCATCTGCTTCATCGCATCCGTCTCGTGGTCGGCGTAGAGGATGACGCGCCCCTTGACATGGCGGGCGGCACGTCCCGCCGTCTGCATGAGTGATGTGGTGGAGCGCAGGAAACCTTCTTTGTCGGCATCCAGTACGGCGACCAGCGCGACCTCCGGCAAATCCAGACCTTCGCGCAACAGGTTGATGCCGATCAGGCAATCGAAGTCTCCTTTGCGAAGGCGCGAGAGGATATCAACGCGGTCAAACGCCTTGATATCACTGTGCAGGTATTCGACACGGATTCCTGTCCCGTGCAGATACGCAGTCAGGTCTTCTGCGGAACGTTTTGTCAGCGTCGTGACCAACACCCGTTCCTTCTTTTCGGCGCAGGATCGGATCTCCTCCATCAGGTCGTCGATCTGGTTCTTGAGGGGACGAACCTCTACCGGCGGATCGAGCAGTCCTGTCGGGCGAATCACCTGTTCCGTCGTCAGTTCGCTGACTTGTTTCTCGAAGACGCCGGGGGTTGCACTGGTGAAGACGATGGGACCGACCTTTTCCATGAATTCATCAAAGGTAAGCGGACGGTTGTCTTTTGCAGACGGAAGGCGGAATCCGTTATCGACCAAGATTGTCTTGCGCGCGCGGTCGCCGTTGAACATGGCACGGAGCTGCGGGATGCTGACATGAGACTCGTCGATGAACGTAACGAAATCATCGGGGAAATAATCGAGTAGGCAGGAAGGCGGACTTCCTTCAGGACGTCCTTCCAGCGGACGCGAATAGTTCTCAATGCCGTTGCAGTAGCCGAGCTGTTGCAACATTTCCATATCGAACTCGGTTCGCTGGCGAAGGCGTTGCGCCTCCAGCAACTTTCCCTTGCTTTCGAAAAACGCCAGTCGTTCTTCCAATTCCGATTCGATTCGTTGGATGGCGGCAGCCATGCGGTCTTGCGGCATCACAAAAGGTTTCGCAGGGGAGAAGACGACTTGCTCCAACGCTTTGGACGTGCGTCCCGTCACAGCTTCGAATCGTCGAATGGAATCCACCTCGTCGCCGAAGAACTCGATCCGATAACCGTTGGTTTCATACGCAGGAATCACATCCACCGTATCGCCGCGCACACGAAAGGTTCCAGGCTTCAACTCGTAATCGTTCCGCGAGAACTGGATTTCGATTAGACGTTGCAGCAGGGCATCGCGTCCGAACTCCTCTCCCTGCTTCACGATCACCAGCATATTGCGGAAGTCCTGCGGTTCACCTAGACCGTAAATACAAGAGACACTGGCGACAACAATCACGTCGCGGCGGCTGACCAGTGCATCGATTGCACCCAGTCGGTATCGCTCGATCTCCTCGTTGATCGAGGCGTCCTTCTCGATGTAGGTATCGGTCTGTGGAATGTACGCTTCTGGCTGGTAGTAGTCGTAATAGCTGATGAAGTATTCGACCGCGTTGTCGGGAAAAAAGGTTTTGAATTCCGCAAAGAGTTGCGCGGCGAGGGTTTTGTTGTGCGAGATCACCAGGGTTGGACGATTCACCTGTTGGATCACGTTCGCCATCGTGAATGTCTTGCCCGAACCGGTTACGCCTTCCAAAATCAGGCGGTCTTTTCCGGAACGCAACCCGTCAACCAGATCTCGAATCGCTTCGGGCTGGTCGCCCATCGGGCGGAAATCGGATTTCAGCTGGAAGAGAGAATCAGCGGACATATTGCTCGTGACGCATGCGGGAAACGAGGAAAAGAATCGCCACACCCAACAGGAACAGCCCGATGCTGATGGTCTGCCCGATCGAGAATGGTCCAACGGCAAGTCTTGGGTCGCCGCGTAGATATTCCATCAGGAATCGAATCACCGAATATCCGCACAGATACACCCCTGTGACGAATCCGCGCTTCTCGTAGCAGCGCGGATAGAGCGCAAACAGAAAGACGAACAGAAGGGCGTTTGCCGCCGCCTCGATGAGCTGTGTCGGCAACACGGGAAGGGAATGGGGGGATTGCATGGAGATGAGTCCCGCTTTGACCTGTTCGACCCAAGCCGGCGAGTGTGCGGGAAAGCAGACACCCCAAACACCATCCGTTCGGAATCCGAAGCAGCACCCGTGCAGGAAACAACCAAGACGCCCGAATGCGTGTCCGAGCGGTAAGACGGACAAGAGTAGATCGGTAATGTGGAAAATCTTGCGCTTGGTTATGAAAGAGAAGAGGAAGATGACAAGGGCGGCGCCGATGAATCCGCCGTAGAACATCAGACCACCCTGATCGAGGCGGAATACATGTAGCGGATACTGCTTGAACTCGACCGTCCAATGCTCCAAAACGTAGGCGATACGCGCACCGATGATGGAGCCGACCATGATCCAGGTGATCAATGCGGACAGATAATCCGGATTTTCGCCGATCTTTCGGCAAAGGCGTCCCGCAAGCATCCACGCGAGCAAAAAGCCGATTGCCATGCATACCCCGTAAGAATAAATACAGATGGGACCGATGTGAAACAGTTCTGAGATCATGATTCCGATTCCTGTCGAGATTTCTTTCCGAAGCAGATGTGTTCCACAGCCTCGTGGAAATTCTCCGCACCTTTCAAGATTTGAATATCCACGCGGAGATAGAAAACGGGGATTGGCGTCGTTTCGAGACGCGGGAAGCGGACTGCATCCTTTTCCGTTGTGATCAGTGCCTCTGCGTGAAGGTCTGCCGACTTATTCAAAGCGTCGATAATCTCCTGTGCGGCGTACCGGTGATGGTCCGCATAACGTTCGCAGTAGATGACGTGGGCGCCCATCGTGCGGAGCGAGTTTTCAAAGCTCTGCGGAACGGCGATGCCGGAGAGCGTGGTCACCTTTCGTCCCTGCAACCATGAGAGCGGCAATTCCTCGCGTGAATAGACATTGCGGAGAAAACGCGGTTGATGGCAACATTCAATAACTTCGGCACGGGGATTCAACTCCCGTAGTTGTGCGCGCAACTCTTCCGAGTTCCCGTCCGATTTGGTGATGAAGAGAAAGTCCGCACGCTTGATGTTCTGGATAGGTTCGCGCAAAACGCCGCGCGGCAGCAGGTAGGTGTTTCCGAAGGGATTCTGTTTATCGACCAGCGTGATCTCGTGGTGATGTTTCAGTTTCAGATACTGGAAGCCATCATCGAGAATCAACGTGTCACAATGAAAATGCTTGACTGCGTAACGTCCGCTTTTGACACGGTTCTTATCTACCAAAACCACGACACCGGGAAGGTTACTTGCCAACATATACGGTTCGTCGCCGCCCATTTCGCTGTCCAACAGTAACCTCTTGCCGTCGCTCACGATGCGGGGCGGTTCAATCGTCTCGCGGAACATCCGCTGATACCAAGGTGCTTCTTTCTTTCGATAGCCACGACTCAAAATCGCTACCTTGCGCCCGGATTTCTGCAATTCGCGTGCGAAAATTTCGACAACGGGCGTTTTGCCTGTACCTCCAGCGGTGATGTTCCCCACGCTGATGACCTGACAACCAAGCGGGAAACTGCGGCAGATGCCGACGCGATAGAAAAAGAGGCGTGTCGCCACGACGGCTCGAAAGAGGTAGGAAAAACATTTGAGCGTGAAGAGAAGCAATCGAACAGGCCACGGATGCCCCTGGTCGGCACCCGGTTGCTGAATAATGCGGACAAGATAATGCTCGATCCGCTCAATTCGCCTGACCTTTGCCTTCTTCACGCCCTGTCTCGAGCGGGACGGCGGTACCCTATCCGCCGCCCCAGCATCCGATTATTCCCTACACGCCGGCTTTGACGATATCGGCGAAGGAATCAGCCTTGAGCGCGGCACCACCGATGAGTCCGCCATCGATATCCGGCTGATCCATCAGCTCTTTCGCATTCGCCGGCTTCATGCTGCCGCCGTACTGGATACGGACGGATGTTGCGACTTCCGCATTGGCGATTTCCGCCAGCAGACGGCGGATCAGCGCATGAACCTCTTGCGCTTCTTTCGGAGTTGCGGTCTTGCCAGTGCCGATCGCCCAAACAGGCTCGTAGGCGATGACAATCTTCGCCAGTTCTTCAGGGGAAAGATCCGCGAACCCTTCCTTGACCTGTTTCTCGATCACGGCAGGCATCTGTCCGGCTTCACGCTCTTCGAGCTTTTCGCCGACACAGACGATCGGCTTCAGTCCAGCCGCCAAGGCGGCTTTCAGGCGCCGGTTGACCGTCTCATCCGTCTCACCGAAATACTGGCGGCGTTCGCTGTGTCCGATGATGACATACTCGACGCCCAGATCCTTCAACATGCCCGCAGAAATCTCGCCCGTGAAAGCGCCGGACTCTGCCCAGGCGACATTCTGCGCGCCCAACGCGACGTTCGAACCCTTTACGGCGGCAGCCGCGTCCTTCAGATCCGTGAACGGCGGGCAAACCACCACTTCGACACCCTGAACATCCTTCACCAGATCTTTGATTCCGTCAATCAAAGCAGCAGCCTCGGAGGGCAGCTTGTTCATTTTCCAGTTACCAGCAACAATCTTCGTGCGCATTCTTCGTGTACTCCTCGATTGGTGACGATCACCGCGACCGTCCCCGTGTTCAAAAAGAAAGAACTATTATGCCCTCTTACCAACTGAAAATCAAGCTTGATGTGGTGATGGGTGGGACGCTGAAGACTGGGGCATCTGCGTATTTCACCATCATCTTTTGAAAATGAAAACAACAGAAACAACTTGTCTTTAGAGCGCGGGCTAACTCGCCCGCGTAGCGCACGGCGGTAATATGGAGAGCAGCCGTCCCGGCGGCTATGAAGTGAACGATACAGCCGCCGAGACGGTGGCACTCCATAGCTGCAAGTTACAGGCAAGCACCCCGCCCGCGAGCGCGGGAACGTTCATGGGGATAACTTGCCGGTTTCGACGACGCGGGCATCGTCGTTACGCAATCGGACGCGACGGAGCGCGTCCCTCCCATCCGTCACTGCAACCTCTGGTTGCTTACT
>JAFYDR010000354.1 GCA_017544725.1 Kiritimatiellia bacterium | reverse complement strand
GCGTGATGACGACTGGGGCAAGGGACCTGTCATGAACGAGGGAATCCCCGCCTTGATTACGCTTTCGGCAACGTCAGAGCAAGTCGCTTGTTTTGCGTTGGACGAAAGAGGCAACCGCAAGCAACCCGTTCCCGTGACGAAGGGAAGAGACAGCAATGCCACGATTGAGATCAGCCCGAAGTACAAAACCGTCTGGTACGAAATCGTTCATCGGTAACGCATGGCGGCTGACGTAGCCAGCCGTGTAAGCGTGTTAGGCTGGGTAAGCGGGTTAGGCTAAGAGGCAGAAAGTCAGGGAAAGAGACATAAAGGACGAAAACGACAAAAGGGACGAGTGTTGCTTTCCTCCGTTCGTCATTCGTCACTTGTCATTCGTCATTACCGCCTTCGGCGGCCCGTCATTCGTCATCTCTTTCTTCATTCTTCATTTCACTTCTCAGCTTCTCAGCCTTTCAGCTTTTCAGCTGGCAGCTTGCGCCCCAGTACGAGTTACCATTTCTTTTTGCGCACGATCTCTTGAAGCGTGGCGTAGAGCGGGTAGTCGGCAGGTGCAATCACTTGATTGCGCAAAAGGACATCAAAGCCCTTCAACGTACCGGTAACATAAGTACGGACTGAATCCAGATCTTTTTCCGGAAGTGATCTTAGCATCTTCTCATAACCACCGCAAAGCGTCTTTGCCGTGTCCGTGTATTTGGGGAGCTTCGAGTAGGACAGCACCTCCAAAATCGCATTGACGTTTCGGACATCAGGTTTCGCTGGATCGATCTGCGCAAAGAGCTTGGCGGCGATCTGTTCGCGAAGGGCACGCACGTCCGCCTCTTTCGCGGACATGACCGAATGCGTAGTGTTCGCCCAACGGGAGGGAATCTCGCGAATCCAGATGTTGCGGAAAGGTACGGGATCCCCGTGATCCTGAAGCTTCCACGGCAACTTGGTAGGATGCGGGGCCAATGGACGACGCACGCGGTGTGTACTCATTCCCTCCAGTTCCCAGGCGTCCTGCACAAGAACGCCGTTGTGGAATACAGTGATGGTTCCCGCGTGAATGAGATTTGTCCCGTCCCAAATTGGCTGGTGGAACACAATGTCGTAACTCTGCCACTCTCCCGCTGGACGGCTCGCATTAACGAGCGGCGGATTCTCCGCGTAGGCAGAGCCAGCGATCCCATCTGGATAATTACGAGTTACGTCAGCGTTCGGATCAGGATCGTAAGAATTAAGGATCTGGATCTCATACATTCCCATCGGGAAAACGCCGGAGTTGCCGCCGAGCTGTCCATGCTTCTGTGCATCTGCGACGGGACTCATCCATTCCACATGCAACTGGGCATCACCGAACGCACGCTTGGTACAGGCCATGCCAGAACGCGGCACACAGACAAATAAGCCGTCTTTCACACGCCACTTCGTCGGTTTCCCCTGATCGTCGCACCAATTCTCATCGACACTCTTCTGCGTACCGTCAAAAAGAACGATGGCATCGGAAGGAGGCTTGCCGATAGGCGTCTCCACCTGTTTCGGATAAGGACGATTGAAATCATGCACCGCCCACGCATGCTTGGCGTCTGGCGTATCGCCGTACAAACCGAAAATCCCACGTTCAGCCGCCATCCCTTGAGAAGCGACAATCCCCAAAAAAAGAAGATTCACAAGTGTTTTCATGCCGAGTATTCTACCAAAACATCTCTACCAATTCAAGATGAGGTTTGGGTGGTGTGGCGTGTTAAGCGGGTTAGGCTGGTTAGGCTGGGTAAGATGAAAGGTTGTTCGGCGGGGGAAGGGACATAAAGGACGAAAACGACAAAAGGGACGAGTTACCGCTTCCACCCACTCGTTACTTGTCATTGGTCATTGGTCATTGGCAATTTTACGCCACCTTCATTCTTCATTTTTCTCTCTTCATTTTTCATTGCCGCCTTTGGCGGACTTACTTCTCAGCCTCTCAGCTTCCCCGCTTCTCAGCTGGCGGCTTCGCCGCCCTATAGGTCGATCTTAAAAGTCCAAGCGTGTTCGCAGGGCATATTGCCGGGATTGACAGCTGGAGGCGTGATGGTGATCGTTCCATCGTCTGACTGTTCGTAGCGCACGGGCAACGTGGAGCCGAGCAACGAGACACCTGTCCCCTTCCCCGCATTCGGGACGCGCAAGGGTGCTTGCGGCCAAGAACAGCAAATCACGTAGAGGGCATTCGGCTTCCTCGTGTAATAGACATGGGAGGCACGCATCTCTTTCGCATCAGGATGTTTTTCCCACTGCGTGGTTCCGTAAATCGCCTCGCCGTTCACCGCAAGCCAAGCCCCCATCTGCAACAGGCGTTCTTGCATGATGACGGGAATCAAACCGTTTGCCTGTGGCCCGATATTCAGCAACAGGTTGCCACCACGCGCGACCTTCTCCACCAGCATCTCCACGCACTGAGCAGCCGTCATATAATCGTGAGGCTCCTCAAATTGGTTGAAGCCGAAGGAACCGCCGATACCGCGACACTCCTCCCACGGATGGGAGAAACGTGTGCCCTTCGTATCGCCATCCATCTGGTCGTATTCGGTGGTATAGTGATCACCGCACTTCCCGCGTATCCCCTTCCCCCAACGGTCGTTGGTCACCACATGGTCCTTCACAGGCGACTCGTTGTAAAGCCAAGTAAGGAAGTCGATCGAGTGTAACTTGTCGTAGGCGAAGTCCCATTCGCCATCTGTCCAAACGATATCGGGGTGATAGTTGAGCACGAGGTCCTTCAGTTGCGGAATGTTCACCTCCTGCACATACTTCTCAATCGTCTCTTTCGCATACAGGGGATTGTCCCACTCCAGCAGGGAGTAGTAATATCCCATACGCAATCCTGCGTCCTTAACCGCCTTCGTGAGATCGCCCAGAAGATCGCGGCGCGGTCCCAGCGCAACGGCATTCCAGCGCGGATTCGTTTTGCTCGGCCAGAGCGAAAACCCTTCATGATGTTTCGATGTCAACACGACATACTTCGCACCTGACTTCTTCAGGATAGATGCCCATTTCACGGGATCAAAGTATTCGCAGGTGAACTCCGTCGCAAAATCCTGATAGGACTTGCCGGGATAATACTTCTTGTGATGCTCAACGAAATCCTTGTTCTGGTGGCGAAGACGATTCCAGTAATGTTCCGAATATTTGTTGTAGATGCCGTCTCCCCCGGTTGGTGCATAGGCAGGAACCGCATAGATGCCCCAATGAATGAAAATTCCAAACTTCGCGTCCTTCCACCACTGAGGGCAGGGGCGAGAATTCAAGGATTCCCACGTCGGCTGATACGCCGCCGACACACAACAGGTTACCAATGCACAAACAACAAACAACACTTTTCTCATTCCAGTCCCTCCTTGTTGTCCCGTTCCTCTCCCCGCCGACCGCGATGGAAGCGGTGATGTGACCTCCTGCGATGGAAATGCTTCCGAGGACGCGGGGTGTCACTCCCCATCTCTCTGTCCGACTCCCGTTCAGCAATCTCTTTTTCTTCGCCATCTTCCTGACGACGACGAGAATCATACAAATGTCCCATTTCCGAATCGCGAAGCGCCTGCCATTCATCCAACAGGTCACAAGGTTGTCCCTCAACGGAGTAAACCGCACGGGCAAGCGTCATCAAGTTCGGGAAATCGCGACTGCACACCGAGAACTTTGGTGCCAAAACAAAACCTGGGCGTTCGCGAAGGCGCGGCAAAAGGAAGAGGCAGTTCAACGCAGCGATAACAGTGCCGCGTGGAATCGCAACATTCGCCAAGACCTCTCTTTCGAAGTTCTGCAGAAAACGCCAGCGCCCCCCCCTGCCTCGATGCTCATCACGGGGCGACCTGGGCAACTGCTGGAACTCGCTGTGAAAAACCGGATAGAGAAGAATCGCCAAACGAGCGGCGTTCTGAACCTCGTCGTTCTCTGGCAGATTGTCGAACGCCTGGAGGTAATCCCACTGCGGCGAAGACGGGCCGCCAGTCCGATCAACAAACGAGCTGATCTTGGGGAAAAGCGTTTGCAACAGTTTCGTCTCCCACAGAAGTCGGAACGACTTAGCGGATGAGGAAAAGGAGAAGAGACGGAACACCTCCTCGCTCACACGAGGCGGTGCAGCCATCAGGATATCATCATGGTATTTGGTGATCGCACGCCGCGCGGCACGGTCAATCGTGAAATCCAGACGGGCTGCGAATTTGACGGCGCGCATCATGCGCACAGGGTCTTCACGGAATCGGATTTCAGGATCGCCGATAGAGCGGATGACGCGCTTCTGCAGATCCTTCAAACCGCCCACGTAATCGATGACCGAAAAATCCGCGATGTTGTAGAAGAGTCCGTTCACCGTAAAATCACGTCTCTGTGCATCCTCCTCCGGCGTCCCGAAGGTATTGTCGTCCATCAGCATCGCGCCTTCGGTTTCAGGCGCGACTTCCGTACCCTGCGAAACCTGAACAGTCTGAACCGCTTGCGGAGGTGCCTTGCGGAAGGTACTCGTTTCGATGATCTTCTTGCCGCCATCATAGACGATATGCGCCAAACGGAAACGTTTCCCGATCAAGAAACAATTCCGGAACATCTTCTTGATCTCATTGGGTCGCGCATTTGTACCGACATCGAAATCCTTCGGCTTCCGCCCCAGTAGCAAGTCGCGAACGCCGCCACCTACCAAATACGCCTCGTAGCCATTGTCGTGAAGGCGGTAGAGCACGCGCAGCGCATCATGGTCAATATCCTTCCTCGAAATGCAATGGTCTGCCCGCGCCAGAACGACAGGTCGGGGAGCTCGGAATAGTGAAAACATGGCTTCCTTACTTGGACGTTTTCTTCACCTTGTGAGGACCGCTGATTGGAGTCAACTTCTTCTGCGCTTCCGACGTAGTTCTGCTCTGTCCCCAGTTCTGTCCGTGCGTGAAACTCTTGGTCTGTGACCCAGCCTTCACCTTTACCTCGTTCGCGTCCCCGATCTCCTGAATTTTCACGTCAGAGATATAGAGGTACCCGTTGTTGCATTTATTGACACCAACCGCATCCATCGCCAAGATTTTAAGCATCAACCATTCACAATTCTCCAAATGGTGCTGTTGCTGTTGCGAACGATTCGGATCGGGAATCACGCGCTCCGCACGTGTCCACTGCTTCTGAACATGGGAGAACGCCCCCGTCTCGTTCGGACCGCCGTTGTCGAAATAAATCGGCTGGAAACGGACTTCCTCTCGCAAATCCAAGAAGGCTGGGTTGTCGCTCTTGACAGCCTTCGGATGCCACCGGTAGGCAATCGGGTAGATGCGGCAACTCGGCCCAGGACCGCCTTTGATCCCGATGGAACGTGCAGAAAGGGAAACCTTGTAAGACTTGTTGGGATTGTACCGAATCGGCGCAGTATAAACCTGCACTCCCTGATTGATGCAGACGTCATGGATGCTCGCGTCCAGCTGCATAACATGCTTCCGTGTCGAAACCTTGTCCGGAACCACCGAAACATAGGTATGGTTTTTCATGTAGTGCTTGTTATTATCAAACACATAGATCCAGTGATTCAACGGATCCTGCGGATCGTCGAAATTCCCGTTCTTGATCAGATTCGGCGGTTCCATTCCCTTCCGCATTTGCGCATTCACGGAAATGGCACATCCTACCGACAAAATCAATGAAACTAACAGCAAACTCTTTTTCATACCTTCTTCTCCTTCCCTACACCACTATCCAATCTGTTCAACAGCTTTCCGGAATCCCGATGCCGACCGCATGATCACCGACTCATCTACCGTGCTGAAACTCAAGCGGATATGCCCCTTGAATCCAAACCCTGATCCAGGCACTGCCAACACATTGTGCTGCAAGAGCGCATCGACAAACTTGAGATCGTCACCCCCCGGAACCTCCGGGAAAAAGTAGAACGTTCCCTTCGGCATGGCGAAGCGGATTCCCGCCTCCGTCAACACCGTCGCCAGCGCGTCGCGCCGACGCGTATAGACACCCTTATCGACCTCTTCGTCGATCAACTCCATCGCGATCCTCTGTCCGATCACCGGCGCATTCACAAACCCCAATGTGCGGTTTGTCAAGATCACAGCATTGGTCAACAGTTGCGCGTCCGGCAATGCTGGATTGATGCAGACAAATCCGACACGCTCGCCCGCCAGCGACAGATTCTTCGAAAACGATCCGAGCAAGATGGCGAACTTGGTCAAGGGCAGAACCGGAGGCACCTCCACACCGTCATACGTGAGGAAACGGTATGGTTCATCGCTGAGCAGAAAGACAGGACGCTCACGATTCTCGTTCACACGCTCGACCATTTCGGCAAGACGGTTCATCGTCTCTTGTGAATACACGCACCCGGTGGGATTGTTCGGCGCGTTGATCAGGATCACGCGCGTCTTCTCCGTAATCGCACGCTCCATCGCATCGATATCAGGCTGGAACTCCAGCGGCTTTGCGGGAATCGGCTTGAGCACGCCGCCGAAGTGTCCACAGTAGGAACCATATTCCACAAAGTACGGCGCGGGGCAGATCAACTCATCGCCCGGCTCTAGCACGGCACGGAAGAAGGAGGTGATCGCACCGGCCGCTCCCACCGTGCAGACGATGTTCGAGGCGGGCACCTCCACTTGTTGCTGCTTCGAGAGGTACTTCGCCAACGTCTCACGAAAGGCCGGCAGTCCGGCATTCGGGCAATACCCCAATCCAAGCGGCTGCGAGACCGTCTCCGAGAGACGGCACATGACCTCACGGATTTTCGCGGGCGGCGCGATGTCCGGATTCCCCAAACTGAAATCGTACACGTTTTCCGCACCGAACTGCTTTTTCAGTTCGATCCCCTTCTCGAACATCTTGCGAATCCACGACGATCCAGCCATCTGGCGTTGAATTGAATCAGAAACCACTTTCATTCTGTTACCCTTTGCGTCTTCAGCAAGGTTGCCACCATGCCGTTTTCCTTGAGGATTTTCGACCCGCGCGTAATCTTGCACAGGCTGATTTTCAAATCCTGCGCAATCTTCCGTTGAGACTCCCCTGCAACCAACCGTTTCAATAAAGTCCAGCGCATCCCGATATCACGGATCTCGCCGACCGTCAAAATCTCGTAGAAGAACTGCCGCAACTCCTCGTGTGACTGGAGGCTGGCAACCTTCTCAAGCAACTGGTCAAATGCATCCTGCTCGTTCATCAATAGCCCCGCTTCGCCCTTCTAGCAGCTGCCTCGCTTGCCTCTTTCTGCTTCACGGTTTCCAACCGTTGCTCCAACTGAGGGAAGGAGAGCCGGTTGCGAAAGAGCTGAACCGCAGTCGGTAAATCCAGAAAATACACGCCCTGTCGCTGGAGCCGAGCCAAGAGATCCTCGGCGGAACGGGCGGAACGCAGAGCGGACGGCAACGCATAGATCAACGTCCGCGAAGAACCGGAATTACCCCTGATCACGGAATGCGATTCGCTAAAGAAGAAGAAATGGTTTTGCTTTAACGAGTTCTCGTAATGTAGCCGCAGCTTGTCCAAGTTCTGGCGCAACTCAGCCTTCTTCGCTGGAGCATCCGCAACCGAAACCGGTGCCGTTACCTTCGCAACTTTCCCCTCCTGAGGCGAAGCGGGCGCACGCGGCAGCCCCACTTTCGGTGCGGGAGGAGTAGCCGGTTCGTCTTCATCATCGGCGAAGAGATCATCAATCTTTTTCTTCACCGTCTCCGACTCCTTGTTCTCAGCGGGCGCAGCCTGTTCATCGACAACTTCGTTGTTTTCGCCATCAGGTTTTTCCGCAGGGGCATCGGCGGCAGGTGCGGGGGCGGGCGGCTCCTCGACCTCCTCGAAGTCTCCGTCCGTTGCCTTCTTTACAGACGGCTGCGGAGGCGGCTCAGGAACACTCCCTCCCACAGCAGTCCACGAGACCGGCTGCGCAATCTGGATGCGGTTGATGAAAATCCCGTTTCCCTTGCGGGAGACGGAATACGGCGGCGCAATATACTTTCCCTCGATGAAGACGAAACCATCCATCTGGGGAACGCCATACGTCGAACCCAATTCTTTCTTCGCTTCCTCCGGCACGTCAGGCAATGCCCACGCACGAACCGTGAAGCAGATCAAAAACAACAAGAAGCACTTCCTCATGCCTTCTCCCTCTTTCTCGTCCGCAAACGCTTATATTGTACACTCACACGCCCTTTTCAGACAAGCCAAAAGTAGAAGCCCTAAAGACGGCAAGCCGTTAGCTGAGAAGCTGAAAAGTAAGCCGCCAATGAAATGAAGAAAGGAAATGAGGAATGATGGGCCGCCGAAGGCGGTAATGACGAATGACAAGTGACGAATGGAGGAAAACGATCTCTCGTCCCTTTTGTCGTTTTCGTCTTTTATGTCCCTTCCACGCCGTAGGCTTGCTTCGCAAATGGTTCGGTGGTTAGGTGGTAGGGTAGTTAGGTAGTTTGGGTGCTTAGCTGGCTTAAGCAGCTTATCGCAAAGCCGGCTTGGGAGAGGCAACGTCCTCGTTGCGCAGCTTAACACGCCTGACCAGCCTCTCAGCTTCCCCGCCTAACTCGCCTAACCGGCTTAACTCGCTTAACCAGCTTAACACGCCTACCCCGCCTACCCGGCTGGCGGCGTCAGCCGCTCCGCCTCCCCAAATCGTTGACGGAACAGGCGGTGCACATCTTTATCGCCATAACGGTCTTCGGCCCCCGGTACCAACTCATCCTCGCGGTAATGGGAGAGGAGCGTCTCAAGTGTAATCATCCGCGTATCGGAGTCTAGACGGAATACCACTTGCCATGTTCGATACCCGATTGCGAATCGATGCGTCTCCTCCTCCAGCATGGTAATCCGTTTCCGTCGTTTGTCCAGCGGATTTCGCTCCAGCTGAATCTCGCAAAACCGACGCACATCCAGTCGCGTAACGGAAAGCAACCACTCAGCACGAAGCAGAAACGGTTCGGAGTATTGCAAAGTCCATGGCTCCTCCAGCGGTGCCGATTTCCAGCCTACGGATACATCAGGAAAGGCATCCGCCTCCGGCAAATAGGGCTTGATGTCCAGCACAGGTGTCCCGTCGAGCAGGTCATTCGCCCCGATCCGTAGCATCCCCTTCCCGACTTCAAGCAATTCGACACAACTCAATCCAATCGGGTTCGGACGATGCGGAGAGCGCGTGGCGAAGACGCCGTACCGTTTCCCGTCCGACGAAACCGGTGGACGCACCTTAGCATGCCACTCCGCACTCACATTCAGATGAAAACAGAAAATAATCCAGATGCGGTCAAAGCCACGCAGATCGGCAAGAGCCAATTCAAAGCGCGTATCCGACACAAATTCCAAGATTGAACCAGTCCCCGAAAAAACCGACTGGCGTGGCGCGTCACAACGGAACTTCGCATCCGAATGGACATAGGCAATGGGCGTAAACTGATAGATCTCTGTGGACATGCCGACAGTATACTCCGATCCCCTCCCCTTGCCAATCCCGATCTGTACGATGTTGCCTGCGACGGAACGGACTGGCGAGACCGGCAGGACTGGCGAGACTGGCGGCTAAACACCCGTCCCCATTGTCCCACCTTTTCAGCTGGTGGCTCTGCTGCCCTTCATTCGTCACTCGTCATTGCAGCCTTTGACGGCTTGCCTCTCTTGCTTCTCAGCCTTTCAGCTTCTCAGCTGGCGGCTTGCCGCCTCGTCATTCTTCATCCCTTCATTCTTCATTTCACCGCCGCCTCAGGCGGCTGGCAGCTCTCGTCAGGGGACGACCAATCAGGATAATCCGCATCCAAGATCGCCCCTATTTCTTTTGGGAAGAATAATCGCGGTGAACAGTTCCGAAATTTGACCCTCAGATAATTTT
>JAFYDR010000353.1 GCA_017544725.1 Kiritimatiellia bacterium | reverse complement strand
TGGACGATCAATTCACCACCGGCGGACTGTACCCACGGCAACCAGCCCCACGGACGGTTTTCCGCGCCGAACGCACGCTGGCCGCGTTGCACTTTTGCACCCGCAACCGTCTTACGCGGGAAGGTGAGCCGCTGGCACCAGCGAAAGAACTCATCCCATGTGCCGGGTACGTACTCCGGATCGATTCCCGCTTGGCGCACGAGATCCTTGCGATAGACGATCCCGTAGTACCAGATGCCCGCTTGTGGAATCCCATACACCTTGCCGTCTTTTGTGGCGACCTGCCGCCAAAGCGGAGGGACATCTTTCCAACCCGGCCACTTTGCCTCTTCGTCGGAAATCTGACCGTCCCCGTCGGTATCCTCCCCGATCCATTCGTTCAGCGGATAGCAGAATCCCTGATCGATATCATGCCGCATGATGTGGAACCAACATTTGTAAATGTCCGGTGCCGTTCCACCCGCGAGCGAGAGCATGAACGGGGCGCGACCACCCGCGCCAGGCAAAGTGAGCCCACCCCACTTCTGCGGATTCAGTGCGGATTCCTTCTCTGCCAGTTTGAGAATCTGTCGTGTGGAGGCGTCTTCCGGATGATCCGGATCATACCCTTGCAGGAACGTGACGGTGACGGGGTCGGCGAACACACTCCAAGCAAGGAGAAATCCCAGCGGAGAAATCAGAATCTGGAAGAGTGAAGCTCTCATTTCTGTTGGTCGAGCAACGCCTTAATCGGACCGATCTCGTTCGTTGCCCGGAAGATATTCTCATGGCACAGCACGGCTGTCAGGCCGATTTTCGCCATCTCATCCTTGAAGGAGGACTGCACGAGGCGTGAATCGACCGTGACGGGAACCGCGACCTGCGCGATGTAAATCACATGATTCCCCTCTGTCGAGACCGTCCAGTCCTCGATGTTCACGCCGTGACCGACCAAGAACGAGGTAATCGCGAAAATCGTGCCGGGACGATCCACGCCCGCCGTCATCGCGATGAACCGAGAACCCGATTCAACGGGTGGGGTGGGGGGCAATTCAGGGAAATCCGTTACCGAGATCACCGGCTCGTCGATGTCCGTCAACTTCAACGCAATCGATGCCTGCACGGTTGAAGAGGAAACCTTCGGTGGAAAATCGCCGGTGAAAACCAGATTGAAGAAACCATCGACAACCGTCTGGCGAATCTCCCCGATGTTCGCGCCGAGCGCATACACCGCGCCCGTGATGTCGCACAACAGTCCGACGCGATCCGGAACCAAGACGGAAATGATATACCGTTTGTTGGAAGCTTGACTCACACTCATTCCATTCACCTACCCATTGAAACGAAAGACGGAATGACTATCGCATAATGCGTCGCGCTAGTCAATCCTGTTCTTGATATGGCGTAGCTTTTAGTTACTGGCTATTAGCTTTTAGCCCGATTCGCTCACAGTTGGCTGGATGGGTAGTTTGCCCCTCGTGTTTTGCCATATCTCATAACTCGTCACTTTCAGATAAGTGGTTCTTTTTGTTCTTTCGGTTGTTATCGAAAGCTATCGGTTGCAATCGAACGGACTACGGGGTACATTTGTACGACCGTGCGTTACGACGACGTTTTCGTCGTCGAACTATCGAAATAGAATGATTCGGCTTCATGTCACTGCGTACGCGATTGAGGGCGGGGAAAATAACGGTTATGTTCAGGTCCGAGACAAAAAGAAAACCGCAAGGGTGACCTTGCGGTGAAAATGGAGCGAGCGAGGGGAATCGAACCCCCGTAAGAAGCTTGGGAAGCTCCTATTCTGCCATTGAATTACGCTCGCAAAAACAAAGGCACTATACCTTTTTTCCCACCATCAGTCAAGCGTGTTTTTGCGGAAATTTGTTGGGGGCGCATCTGCGTAATTCACCCATTCCGTACGCACGAGAAGATTTTGGAAACAACCAGAACAACTTGAAGACAACATTTGAAAGAGGTGCGCGGACCAACCGGTCCGCGCATCGCTTCT
>JAFYDR010000352.1 GCA_017544725.1 Kiritimatiellia bacterium | reverse complement strand
GCTGAGAAGCGGGGAAGCTGAGAGGCTGAGAAGTAAGCAACCAGAGGTTGCAGTGACGGATGTGAGGGACGCGCTCCGTCGCATCCGCCGCGTAACGACGACGCTCTCGTCATCGAAATCAAAAGTTATCTCCATGAACGTTCCCGCGCGAGGCGCAGGCGGAGAGCTTGCCTATAACTTCAAGCCGCTAGACGCGGCAGTGACGAGTGACGAGTGACGAGATGTGGTAGTTTTTCCAAGTTATTCTCTATGAACGTTCCCGCGCAGTGCGCGGGCGGGGAGCTTGTCTATAACTTCGGGCCGCTTGAGGCGGCAGTGACGAGTGACGAGTGACGAGATGTGGTACTTTTCCAAGTTATCCCCATGAATATTCCCGCGCACGGCGCGGGCAAGTTGGCCCGCGCTCTAATGACAAGTTGTTTTTGTAAGTTGTTTCTGTTGTTTTCTGTTTCAAACGATAACTGAACTGGTGGCGAAAAACGCAGATGCGCCCTTCTTTTACTACTCCATGAAAACCTTCGCTTTTCTTTTTGCCGCGAAAAGTCTATAATGTTCTTTTTGAAAGGATGATAAACCATGCGGATCAAAGTTCTGTTTTCTCTCGTTTGTTGGGGACTCGCCTCCGTTCTTCTCGCGGGTGCACCGAAATCGTATCTGTCGTTCCGCCAGGATGCTTCGCAGACGGATTCTTTCCTTCAGCATGTCGCAGTAGCTTTTGAGCAGGCGAAGTGGATGTATGTCGCGACGTTCGACGGAACCGCCGCACGGGTGCGTCCGTTCGGCTACACAGCGATCATCGACAACCGTCTGATCCTCGCCACCTCGACCAAGAAGGAGGTTTACGCGCAACTGAAGCAGTGCCCTGAAATCGAGGTCTGCGCAACGCAAAGCGACGGTAAGTCGTTCGTCCGTTACAAAGGCAAGGCGATTGAATCCGAATCTGCGGAACTGCTCGCGTTCTTCACCGAACGGTTCCCCTTCTTCCAAAAGAAGTACAAGGAGACTCTGCGGCTCTTCCAGCTTGAACCGGAAATGGCGGGGATCTTCCCCGAAGGAAGAACCGGAGCGAAGCCTGAAACCAAAATCTTCAAGAAGTGAATACCTCGGGTACATGGTTGCTGAAGGACGAACAGGGAAACCAGTTCGGTCCGGTTGTATGGGAAAGTCTGTTGGGATGGGCATCCGACGGCAGGATCGGTCCGTCTGACCAGATCTCGCCAGACGGCACGCATTGGCGTAACGCGGCAGACATCGCGGAATTGCAGATGGAGTGGCTGGTCGAGCTCTCGCCCGGCAACTACTACGGTCCCATCACTCGGAACGCGGCGGAAGGACTGATCCGAAACGGGAACGTTCCGGCAAGCGCATCCGTGTACCATCGTCTCTCGCCAGATGCCCGCACAGAGGTTGAGGCGCATCGGCACGAGATGGATCGCGCCGTAATCCTGTTAAACGACCTGCGGCGGCAGCTGGCGGATGTTCAGGCGAATTTTGTCGCGCAGGAACAGACGGCGAAGAAACAGGCGGAAGAGCTGGCGCGTTCCGCCGAGCGTGAGAAGAAGATGGAGCAGGAGTTGTTGACCGCGTCCGCGCAACTCTCCGCACAACGGCAACAACTCACTTCGGCTCTGCAACAACAGCAACTCGCGCAGAGGAAATCCCTCACTGTTCAGGCGGAACTGGAAAACATGAAGGACATCCTGCAACGGGCGAAGGAACAGGAGCGAGCAAACGCAGCCGACGCAGAGGATGCACGTAATCAGGCGCGTGAGGCAGAACAGAAGCTCGCGTCCTCGTTGATGCTCAACGAATCGCTCCAGCAGGAGATTCACTCCTTGCAGAAAATCCAGCTTGACCTCCAGCGCGAGACGGAGCTGGCGAGGAAACAGATCGAGACGGAAAACCTGGCGCGTGAAACCCTGTGCCAAGAGAAAGACCGTGTGATTGAGGCACTCCGACGGGAGAAAGAAGATGCTGAAGAACGCACAAGGGAACTGGAAGCGGAGCTGGAGAAACGGAAGAGCTTGAACGAAGAGCAAACGGTAGAGGTTGTGGAAGCGGAGATCATCACCCCGCAGTCGGAGCCTTATCGGCAGCAGACTCCTCCCTCCCCGACGCAGACGAGCGTCCCCTTCCAGCCGGGGCAACAACAGCAACAGACGCTTGCGGCATTGGAGGCGCAGGTTCAAAGGGAACTTGCCGCCATGCGCGCATCCGGTCAGATGGCATCGTTTTTGAAGAAATAAATGGAAAGGAGCAAGTCTATGGCAGAGAAGAACGACAACCGAATGTGGTATCTGAGGACAGGCGGCTCAAACGTATATGGGCCGGTCTCGACATCTACCCTTCTCCAATGGGCGGAACAAGGTCGCGTACTTCCCGGTCACGAGGTGTCCCAAGATCAGAAAGAATGGAGTTCTGCGGAATCGGTTCCAGAACTGGCGATGAATGTGTATATCGACATGGGAAACGGAAACCTCGGTGGTCCGTTCAACCGAATCGCGGCAGAGACCTTGCTGAAGAGCGGTCGCGTCCCCGCCGGATCGAAGTTGCTCACGAACACCGAAAGTAGCGAGGAACCGGAAGAGGTCGAGGAAGAGGAGCCGGAGGAGGAACCGGAGGAAGAACCCGTTCAGGAAACGGGACCGAATGAAGCGGAGTTGGCCTTGCAGGAAAAGGTCAAGTCGCTAGAGTCCCTTGTCGCCCGCCAGCAACACCAGATTCGTGAACTGGAAAAGTTCAGCGCATCGTTGAAGGAGGCGGAGCAGGAGCGGGACGCACTGCGCGAAAAGATACGGACAAACAATGCCGCGCACGAGCAGGAGATGCAAAACTCCCAACAAGAAATCAGCGAACGCGACGCCAAGATTCTCTCTCTCGAATCGGAGATCGACGATCTGAACGCGAAGATCGAGAAAGCGAATGAAGATTTTGCGGAACTGCTGAAGACCTCCAACGAACGCGACCTGGAAGCGAGGAAGAAGCAGGCGGAACTGGAGAAGAGTTGCTCTCTCCCGCCCGAAGCAATCCGGAAGTTCCAGATGGATCAGGCTGCCGTCTATGCTTTGGTCAAGGAAGAGGCGGACACGCTCTCCCAGTCGCTGGAGGACGAACACGGTTACTTGGAACGGCTGAAAGCGCTCGCCATCGAGCGGCAACAGACGATGTTGGATCACCGCCGGAAGTACCTGCGGATTTTGGGAAGCAGTCCCATCGACATGACCCAGCGGACATTGCGCAACCGGCCGTATGATTCGCAGGTCGTCAATCTGCGGGCGCAGTTAGAAAACCAGAACCTTGCCGCCCAGCGAGAGAAGCAACTCTACGACACGCGCGAAAATGAGCTTCTCCAGCGAATCAAGCAACTGGAGAGTGAGGCCGCACATCTGACCGAACAACTCGGCAAGGCTGAGAAAACACAGACGGACATCCAAAGTGTACGCGAACTCCTGCGCCAGCGGGAACAGGAGTTGAACGAGATGCGACGCGACCGGAATGATGAGCAGGCACAATTCCGCGCCAGCCAGTCCGCCCTTCTCGCACGAATCGAGACATTGGAGAGACGTGCCAACGAACCGCCCTCTTTCCCTCGTCCAGATATTCCCCCCATCCCGGAAGAAACCGATCATGTTTGAAGCACTGAAAGAAGCTCTTCTCAACGGCAAGGCTCCGGTTGTCATTCAGGAGGTGAAGAACGAACTGGCGAAGGGCGTTCCCGCCGCACAGATCGTGGATGATGGACTCTGCGCGGGAATGGGCGAGCTAGGGGAACTCTTCAAACAGGGAAAGAAGTTTGTTCCGCATCTTCTGCTTGCCGCAAAAGCCATGAAGGAGTCGATGGCGGTCTTGCGTCCGCAGCTGGTGGCATCCGGTGTCAAGCCCGTTGCCACGGCGGTAATCGGCACGATCAAAGGCGATCTCCACGACATCGGGAAGAACCTGGTGGGAATGATGCTCGCAGGCGCGGGATTCCAGGTGATAGATGCGGGAATCGGTGTCACGTCAGAGAAGTTCGTCTCGCTGGCGAAAGAGAACGGGGCGAAGATCATCGGCATCTCCGCCCTGCTCACCACTACGATGCTGAACATGAAGGCCGTTGTTGAGGCGGTCCACGCTTCGGGAATCGGCGCGAAGGTCATCATCGGCGGTGCGCCGGTCACACAGGCGTTCGCCGATGAAATCGGTGCGGACGGATATTCGCCTGATGCGGCATCCGCCGCGCAACTGGCGCTCCGTCTCGTGAAGGAAAGTGAAGCGAACGCGGCAACATGACAATCTGGCTTTGCAATCCCTTTGACAACCTTCCCGAGGAAGGCGGCAGGAGACAGCGTTACGCGATGATCGGACGCGAGCTGGTCGCGCGCGGACATGATGTTGTCTGGTGGACAAGCGATTTCCGCCATGCCACGAAAACGCTACGTCCCCTGCCCTCTACGTTTGTCAACGTGGACGGCGTCAACATGTTCCTGCTTCCGACACTTCCTTACCAACGCACGGTCTCGCTTCGCCGCTTTCGCAGCCATCGAGCGTTCGCACGAACTTGGCGAGCCACGGCGCTTCGGGAGGTCAAAGCGAATCGTCTCGCTTATCCCGATTTGATCGTGACCAGCCTCCCACCTTTGTCAAGCGCATCCTACGCTTGTTTCTTCCGCACCCATTTCCAATGCGCATTCGTGATCGACATTCAGGACCTCTGGCCCGACATGGTTTATCTGGTTCTTCCTTCGTGGGCTCGTCTTCTTCACCTGCTCTTCCCTCTGGAACGCGAGGCTCGGATTGCCTGTCGTCACGCGGACGGTATCCTTGCCGTCGGTCATAGCTACACCAACTGGGCACAGAAGCGGGGATGTCGCGGTCCCGTGTTGACCGCCTACCTTGGAATCGACCTGCCGCCCCAGAGTGTGTACGTTCACGCGGAGACCACGGCATCGATGAATGTGAAGCCTGCCCTTGTCTATCTCGGAAACCTAGGCCGTTCGTATGATCTGGAGACGGTTATCCGCGCCGCGATTCAAACGGGGTGGCAACTGGACATCGCGGGAAGCGGTTCGGAAGAAGAACGTCTCAAGGAGTTGGTAGCAGACCACGAGAACATCCGGTTCCACGGATTCCTACAGGAACGGGAAGTGGCGGAACTGCTCGCCCGTTCGACCGTCGGCGTGATTCCCATGTTCGATCGTTCCGGCGTGGCGGTTCCCAACAAGATCGCCGACTACGCAGCCGCGGGGCTTCCCGTTGTCAACAGCCTTTCGGGAGAGACTCGAAAATTGCTGGAACGGTATCAGGCGGGAAGCTGGTACCAAGTCGGCAACACGGAAAGCTTCATCCAAGCGGTTCAGTCTCTTCCGGATGGTGCAGCGGAGCATTCGCGGTGCATGGCGGCGGAAGAGTTCGACTCCGCACGCATCTATCCGAAAGTCGCCGCATTTCTGGAATCCTTCCGGTTGCGGGAGAACAGATTGCCCCTGAC
Source organism: Kiritimatiellia bacterium (assembly GCA_017544725.1). Taxonomy (GTDB): domain Bacteria; phylum Verrucomicrobiota; class Kiritimatiellia; order RFP12; family UBA1067; genus RGIG8368. The sequence goes on along the minus strand of JAFYDR010000352.1, from coordinate 8,282 downwards.
CGCGCCGCTCTCCAAGCGCATCTTCGATTGTGTTCTGGTTCTGCTCACATCTCCACTTTGGCTTCCGCTCTTTTTACTGGTCGCGCTTCTCACGCTCCTGATTCAAGGGCGTCCCGTCTTCTTCCGCCAACTGCGTCCGGGGTTCAACGCGATTCCCTTCCAGTTGTGGAAATTCCGCACGATGAAAATCGGGACCGACAGCGATGCGAAACGGTTGACTGGATTCGGTAAATTTTTACGTGCGACCAGTCTGGACGAACTCCCCGAACTCTTTCCTGTGCTTACCGGGAAAATGTCGCTTGTGGGTCCTCGTCCCCTACTCCCGCAGTATCTGGAACGTTACACGCCGGAACAGGCGCACCGTCACGACGCTCTGCCGGGAATCACGGGATGGGCGCAGGTGCACGGACGGAACGAGGTCGAATGGGAAAAGAAATTCGAGTATGATGTGTGGTATGTGCGCAACCGCTCGTTCTGGCTCGACATCAAGATTCTTAGGATGACCCTGTGGCAAGTTTTGTCCCGAAAGGGGATCACCATGAAAGGCGAAGCGACCGCGAGCGAATTTCTTGGAACGACATCGGATCGAAAGGAGGACAAATGAAACAGATCGTGATTCTTGGCGCCGGCGGATTGGGACGCGAAATCGTCTGGGTGATTGAACGAATCCAGCAGATTCGTCCCACCTACGAAATCCTCGGTTTCTGCGATGACGCCCCTGCGCTGAAAGCGGGCACCTGTGCCAATTATCCCCTGCTCGGAAAACTCGCAGATGCCACCTTCCCTGCCGGAACCTCGTTCTTCTGCGCAATCGGGAACAACAAAATTCGCAAGGCAGTCTTCGCGCAGGCGATCGAAAAAGGACTCGTCCCGGAAACGATTCTCGATCCGACAGCCGTGATCGCACCCAATGCCAGCTTGGGCACGGGCAGTTACGTTGGAATCGGCAGCGTGGTATCTGTCGGCGCAAAACTGGGAACCGGCACGATCGTGAACCACCATGTCTGCATCGGCCACGATGTCCAAGCGGAAGACTGGTGCCAGTTCTCCCCCGGCGTCTGCATCTCCGGAGAATGCACCTTGGGAGAAGGCGTACTCGTCGGCACACTCGGTGGCACGATTCAGCAACGTACCATCGGACCTTGGGCGACAATCGGTGCCGGACTCGTCACGCTGCGCGATATCCCCGCCGAAACCACCCGCGTCAGGCTGTGAGCGAAGCGGCATTTTAAAATGAAATGGTTAAATCGCTTCGCTTTAAATCGGGCTTCGCCCTTTAAATGGACGCCGCAAATTTCAAGCCGCGTAGCGGCGATTTAATCTTTTAACCTTTTCATTCGCCTTAATGGTGCGGTCCCTTTAAGTGCCCTTCGGGCTAAATGCCGCTTTGCGGCTAAGTGTCCCTGCGGGACTAAGTACGGGAGGATCGCGCTTTTCGATTCAACTGTCGCCATACTTAGTCTCGTAGAGACTCTTACCCCGCAGGGTATTTAGCCGCAACGCGGCACTTAATCAGAGTGGTCGGTGTTTAGCCGCCAGCCTCGCCAGTCCACCCCGGCATGTCGCGTGTCATCGGTAGCTATCGAATACGATCGAACGGGAGGGCCGCGCGCGTCGTGTCCATTTGGCCCTGAAAGTACTTCCAAGTTATCCACATGAACATTCCCGCGCATGGCGCGAGCGAGCTTCCTTTCCTTGCAGTTTGTAAAACAGCCGATAAACATAGAAATACGCCATGTCCTTCATGTCGCCGTGGAGCCAGCGGTCGTTATAAGGCTTTCCCGACCGTCCCCAGCCGTTTGGCTTATCATTGTTTAAATTGAATTCGGTGCCCATAATATTGTTGATTTCCTTGCGCCCTGCCGCCGGGGACAAAGCCGGGATGCCCTTGGCGAGAAGCTCGTTGCGGGTCTGGACGGCGATGTTCGCGGAGAACATTCCCGCCGGGGACGGGGTGAACACCGTGTCCGTCCGGAAGTCCTCCAGCTGCATCGCGTTCGCTTCCGCCGCGCTGTAAACACGCTGATAAAAGACCGTTTCAAACTCTGAATCGGCAATCTCGTAGGAACGGAAACCCCAGCCGCACCAGTCCGTCGCCGAGGACTTCGCCAGAAAGTCGTTCGAGACGAGCCTCCCCTTGAAACTCTCCTGCTTGCGCCAGGCACACCCGATCCCAGAGCCTTCGTACATTTGCCACACCATCGCACTCCATGCCTACGGACTCAATTCTTCATGCTCCATCTCACTCCAGCGTGAACGTTTCCTCCCATCCATATTCAGGTTCCTTGCAGGATCATACTCAAGGTTGGTATCGTTGAACGTCGGGTTGAAATAGAAGGTTGCGGTAAGGAAACCTTCCCCGATTCTCCTGCCGTTCTGCCTGTAGCCAAGCGCGAATCCGATGGGGCCGTAGACCTTCCCGTAATGCGCGCCGAGCAACTTCCCATTCCTGTCTACTTTCGGGCGCACCCGGAACACGAGGCACTGATCGTCAAGGAAGCTATTCTCATACTCCCCCCCGTCCTGGGATTCCGAAGGGGGCAGGTGGGGATAGGGGCGGCATTTCCTTTTCTTCTCCTTCGCGTCGTAATACCAGGCCCATCCCGGGGGATTGTTCCGCCACTGGCTGTAAACCACAAGGTTCGTCCTGTAGGCGGCGCCCTCATCCGCCCTGTAGGGGGACTTGAATTCGCTCTCGCCTATTTTCGGAAGGATATAGAAGCCGGAGTGCGGCTCGGTGAATATACATTCCATCTCAATTCTATCTGCCCTGCTGTCCCCATTCCAGCGCAGAAGCATGTCGAAATCGCGGACGCGTCCCTTCCCGTGCGGGGGGAGCCAGTCGGCCACCTCCATATCGAAAGCCACCGGCGTATTCGTGGCGGGAAAGAACAGGCGGACGACGTTATAGTGTTTCGCGAACATCGGGACCGGATTCCTCCTGCGGCGCAGCGTGACCCTCCTCTCCCGCACGGCCGGCACGCCGCTCCCCGCAGGGCTGTCCAAGCTGTCTTTCCTCGGCAGGCTCTCCTCCCATGAAGTCGTGTAATACCCGTACTTCTCGATCCGGAAATATCGTTTGTTCAGAAACATCCCCTTCAGGCTGCACCGCCCGTTCCGGTCCGTGTGCGACTGGATCACCCCGCGCAGCACCCCCGCGATGACCAGCGCCCCCTCGACCGGGCGTCCCGCGTCATCCTCCACAAGCAGGACGACCCTGGACGGGACGACCACGGAGGCGATTCTTGGATCCACGAAACAAACCGCGCCCAGCGCAAGCGCACCGACGATAACGGTTCCCTTGATCACCTTTTTCATTTTGCCTTTTCCCTTTCAAAAAGTTCGAACAACCTGTACACATAGAAATACGCCATGTCCGTCATGTCTCCGTGAAGCCAACGGTTACTGTAGTTCCAGCTGAAAAAATCGGTTCTGCCCCATCCGTTCCTTCGGAAATCCTGCGAGTTGAGATCATACTCGGCTATTCCCAGCCTTAACCCAATGGCGGCACCGCCGGCTGGCGGAGAAAGGGCCGGAATCCCCTTCGCGAGGAGCTCGTTCCTGTCCGCGGGCGACATGGTTCTTTGAAACAGTATTCCGGGGTAATTCAAAAAAACAGGATGCTCTTTAAACTGTTGCTCGTCACAATTAAAAGTGGAGTCGGAGTCGGGGTAATAGGGTACCGCTACGGTTATGATATGCCCATCCTGCATCACCTGCCGGTAAAAGCAGGGATTGCCGAACCCCCACCCGGCCCAGTTTGTCCCGGTTAGCACTCCACCACGCCCCTTGTGAATTTCCTGTTTATGCCAAGCGTAATGGCCAAAACCTCCGCCGATAATCCCCTCAGTAAGCCAGACATTGCCTTCCCCGTCCAGTTCCAGAACCTCGTCCCCGGAAGAGAAAAGATTGACGAGCTTGGTTTTGTCCTTGACGGACGAAAACCTGTTCACCCATGTCAAATTCTTCCTGTCATCGTCCGGGTCCGACTCAAAAAGCTTATGCCACCAACTGGCGTAGCAATGCGGGTTGTACCTTTTCCAGGCATTGTGGACCATCAGGTTGTCCGACCCCGTATTGAACCTTTCCGCATTGTAAGCCTCCGTGGCAACGGCCGCATTGCACATGAAATAATTGCTGACAATCAACCCGTGGTCCTGGATCGCCGAGGAAACAACCATATTGCCCAGGCTGTGGGCGATAACGGTTTTTTTGTCCCCCCCGTGCAGGTTTAAGTATGAGGCGAATTCACCCGCAACAAAAAACGCGTTGGTCACATCTTCATGGTAGTAAGAAGCGTTCACCGTACCCATGTCGCCGGTCCACGTTATTCCCCAAATCTTGGATTTCGATCCTGTCTGATAAAAGCGCTTGAACATTTCCGAACACCAGCCTCTGGCTTCAACCTCCGAGACATTGAACCCGTGTATAAGGAAAATATCAGTCCCGTCATATTCACCGTCCAGCGCTTTCGTGATATTGTCCGCATCCGTCGCGTCTATTTCCGCTTCCCCCAGCAGATGCCGGAGGTTCACCCAGCGATACATATCCTCAACAGAGGAGGCGGAAAGGGGTAACTTGGCTGAATAGAACACCGTGTTGTTCATCCGTATCTCCAGCCAAACCTCGGCGTCTGGCGAGGTGCATTCCGTCAGAATCACCCCCTTGTCCGGATCGGAGAGGTAATCCCCCAGCCTTGACGGGACGAAACGGCAGTCCCCCCACTCGGAGGGGGCCGCAAAGAAGGGGTAAAGGCTGACGGACTCGGCGGACTGGTTTTTGACCAGCCCGCACCCGCCGACCGGTTGTTTCAGGTAGTCCCCGGAATGCTGGCGAGTGAGGTCGGTGTACGCGACCTTCACGCCCTTGACACGGATCATGTATTTGACACCTTCTATCCCGTCCAGCATCGCGAGCGCCCCCGAAAGATCCGCCCAAAGCGGGAACAGGTCGAGCAGGTCGCGTTTCCCGTCCACAGACCCGTTTTTCCAGTTCGTCTCTTTCGTGTCCGTACCGGGGATGTCTCCCTTGCCCCCGGATGTACAATTTCCTTTGTCCTCGTCGTCGTTCACCCAGAAGCGGAAGGTCTTGTCGTCGCGGACGGATGTCTCGTCAGTCGCGTCGATCGCCCCGTCACGGTCGTAGTCCGGGACGAGCCGCGCGTCCGGGAGGAGTATCCTCGCCTCCAGCCCCCCGGCGACGTTCCCGCCGCCCGGACTGCCGTCCCGCATCGTGTCGCACATGTGGACGTGCGTTGTCAGCAGGCCGTCGCGGTTGTCGATGAGGTAGCCGCCGCCGCAGATCCACTCCGCCCGCGACTCGTCCGAGAGCGGGTCCGTGCCGTCCGCCATGTTCCATCCGTACTCTGTCCGTTCCGTTTCCATTTGACGGGAACTATTCTGCCACCTTTCCGCCTCCCGCGCAAGCCGATTCCGCGCTCCCGCACGATGTCCGGAACTCCCGGCTGTGGCAGTAGTGCGCGTCGTCGTACCCGACAAACAGTCATTTCTGCCGGTCAAGTCCTTCATTTGCCTTGCGGATAATGTCGTCGATCCGCTGGCGGACCCTGCCCCGCTCGTCCTCCGCCTCGCACAGTTTCGGGAAGGCTTTCCGCCTCGCTTCCCTCCCCGCCCGCCTTTCATTCCACAGCCTACCATCGCGGTTTGCCCGGCGTTTCTTCCAAAACGTATTTCTCGCAGTCCAAACGATCAACCCGCATCACCTTGTTCGGTGAAATCGTTGAAAAAATGTCTTGAATATCTCCAACTCCGTGTTGCCCGAAGGGAACGCAGTCGGAGAAAATAACTTTTCCTTTGTCTTTCCTGTATCTTTGCGAAACGCTTTCGTGGATGAGATATGGATAGGACAAGATCACGCCACTGTCCCCCTTGACAACGGGTAAAACATACGGAGGAATGCCATGTCTTGATACGCGGAAGAAGTTTCGCGGACTGGCAACGACCTTCTGGTCGATGTAAATGATTTCGTTTACGGCGCGGAAACTCAAAGGATTCACCTGCCGGGAGAATTCTCCACCTCTCCCGCCGAGATAAAGAGTCCACTCGTAACTGTCACCTGATGACGCTTCAACATTCGACGACACGTATGCATCACACACTCCATCGCCGTTCGTGTCCGAAAGCACGAAATAAAAGACGGTGGCTGTTTTTGCTCTGGTCTTGGCACGAAGCCACTCCGCGTGCCGGCAGGCAAGCCGACGATACATTGCCTTGTCCAAATTCCTTCTGCACATTTGCTGGAAGTTGGTGGCCTCCATGCCGAGATGCCCGAGTGCCCCGCTATTTGACACAACCGCCTTTTCACCCTCGTAAAAGAAAGGTAGGACATGAACGATCGAACGAAAATCCTGCCTTGCCAAAAGTTGCGGAGTATCGTCGGAAATCGCGTAGCTGATCGGCTTCCCATCGGGTGAAACATCTAGGCCATACCATGTTGTCCCATCGATAAATGTGTCGAGGGATTTGTCCCTATCCCTGCGGAAACGTTCCTTGTAGAAGGCGGGCATCACACGACCGTCGGACAATGCGATACCATAAACTTGCGAAAAAGCGAAATAGATTCCATTGCTCGGCATTTCCAACTCGCGGACGTCGCCCCTCTTTAATTCTATGAATCGCCAGTGTGCACCGGGTCCGTCGTTATCTACAGGCGTTGAAATGAGTGACACCAGACTGCCCGTCCCCAACCGCCAGGCGAATGGGAGAATTGCGGCTCTGGCATAATCAAAACAGCCCTTTTCGAAACCGTACTCCCTGTAGTAAGACCTGACGAAAGATTCGCCCTGTTGAACCGTCACGGAGGTGATCATGTCCGCCGCACAATGGAACATTCCGGAAATAAACAGAAAAAACAATCCAATTCTCATTCTACACCGTTTCCTTCCTGTAAAGAAGAGTCTTCAAAAACCTGCTTCACATAATTCGGATTGATTGAATTGGTGTGAAAGATCCATCTTCCCTCGGAGGGAATGAATTGTAACGGACTATGGAACTTTCCACTGTGGTACGGTGTCGTTTGGGCAGGGATCCCGTCAACATCGTTGTAAATGGTGAGTATAGACCAGGTTCTCGGGAGGATCACATATCCGTTAATATTTGTTGATGGAGGTTCAGACCAGTTCGACGTATTTGAGTAAGCCGACCTGTAATAGCCGAGAAATGCATCCGTTCGTCCAATGGCGTAAATAAGTTTCGCCCGCATCGATGCCACATTCTCATGCCAGTCGTACACCTCGGCGGTGGAATCCCCGTTCTCCCCCTTGTCGATCTGGGCGATGCCCCAGCCGTGCGGAGACCCCCAGTTCGGCAGTTCCTTTAATCCGGTTTCCTGCGCGTTGAACTGGTTATAGAACCGGTCCCCGTCCTTACTCTCGTGGCAGGCGATCCTCCATGCGTACGGGACTGTCTCTTGCGGGACGCACGAATCGATATATGCCTTCGCGGCAGCATCCCGCGGATTTTTCCCCCGGATGGAGAACCGGTAGGCGAACCCCGCGAGGTCCGAGACTGCGGCATTCAACGTGACTCGGCCGCCGATGATCTCCCCGTTCAGCGCACCGGTGATATTGTATTCCTCCTCTCCGTATTTCTCTTGCGGCCCCAGCGTCCGGTCGTCAATCCCGCCAGTCCGTTTGTCGCCCCTTTCCGAGACCAGCGTGCCGCCCCAGTCAACCGGTATCCATTCGGGCAGTCCCCTGATTCTCGCGGTCAGGGACGGTGCCGCGGGCTGTCCGGTGATGTACGCCACACCGTTCGTGGGGATCCGGGCCCGGAAATAGGATGTCCCCGCGTCGGTCGTGGTCTCGACGTCACAGGGTGTCGGCATATTCGCCTGCGTCACAAGAATCGGGAAAAAGCCGACGATGACCGAGCTGGGCAGGATTCCGTCGCCGACATTTATCGCGCGCAGGGTGACGGATATCTCCAGATCCACACCTCCCGCGAAATAGACGGCGCCGCACGCCGGCGCGACGGGGGAGAACCCGAAGGCGTCGAACCCTTCGCTCTCGCCCTCTTCCCAAGCGATTTCTTCCTCATTGACGTGAACCGCCCGCGTGAGAACGGGATACCCATCCCCGGCAGAAACATTCCAGTACAGCATGTCGTCGTACTGCGATGCCACGCTCGTGAAGGTCGGGTACTCTTCGCTGTGGATGAATACCAGCGCCACAACCGCCTCTCCTGAAGGTATCGTCACCGTTTCGGATGTCTCAACCTGCTCATCCTCATCCCCGTCACCAGTGACGGTCACCCAGCGGACGG
>JAFYDR010000351.1 GCA_017544725.1 Kiritimatiellia bacterium | reverse complement strand
CTACAGCTTCTACACCAACTACCTGCGTTAATGTTGTATAGAAACTGAAAGCCTTTGGGGGGAGTCGGGCAACCGTCTTTCCCCATTGGTTTTATTGAAAAACGACTGAATGCATATTTTAAGAGAGAACAAGTAAAATGAAGATTCCAGTTTATCTGACGATTCTGGCTATCGTTGCCGTCTGCGGATGCAGCGATAAAAAGGAAGTGACATTCGCGTCGCTTCCGGACGATGCTGTTATCGTCAAGGTAAACGATGACGTGCTCACGAAACGGGACATCGTGCGGTTCATCCAGATCGAGCAGGGCTACGCTCGGAAGCTCAAGGGGGCAGAGCGAAGTCGGTTTGAACAGGCGATCGAAAAGGATTTCTTCAATTTCGTTCCGAAATATATCAATCAGCGACTTCTTGTACAGGACGCCAAGAGGTGCAAGGTTCTCACGCCGGAAGAGGCAAAGAAGAGAATGGATGCTTTGTTGGACATCGTGGCAAAGTCCCGCAAGACAACCCGCGAGAAGCTGCTTGCGGATGATAGCGAAGACGGCTGGTTCGTGCGTGAGGCCGTGGAGAAGCGGGTTTGGATTGATGCGCACGCGGCGTCAAACATTCCGCCGGCTGTGGTGGTCACACCGCAGATGGCGACAAACTACCTGAATTTGATTGAGGAGGAGACGGCGGCGGCTCGCAGCACGAACGAGGCGATTCGCGCGCGGCTTGAGGGGATTCGTGCGGATTGCCTTGCGGGTAAGGCGTCTTTCACCAACATTGCCGTCCAGATCGGCTGTGCGGATTGGGATCTCGGAGAGAAGGAGGGCATGGAGTTCGATACCGCCTCCATGCGCGATGCGGTCTTCGCGCTGAAGGAAGGGATGATTTCTCCAGTTCTGGAGTCCGAGGAGGACTTGTTTCTGTTGTATGTTGCCAAGGTAATCCCTGCCGAAAAGAACAAGGATGGCAAGACGGTTCACCCCGAACGGCGGCATGCTTATCAGCTTGCCTTGGCGAAGCAGGATTATCCTGTCAAGTTGACCTACGAGCAGGCGTTTAAGGATTTGTCGTACCAGCTTCAGGCGCAAGCGGTCAAGAATTTCGTCGATGACCTGAAGACGAACGGTGTGAATGTAATCGAATGGCCGAACGGCACGAACCTTTTCAAGAGAATACCACCAAGGAGATAGAATGAAAACATATAGATCTGTTGCATACACTGCGCTTTTCGGCGCAGCGATGGTGTTTTTTTCTGCAAACCTTTTTGCGAGCAACACAAAAGGAAGCTGCCAGGCGAACCCTGCTGTTCTAAAAGTCGGATCCTCTGCGGTAGCTGTTACGCTGCAGGACGAGTGGGATTCCGATTGGAGCGAGAACACGGGGACACCGGTCTATTGGTTCAAGTTCTCCGCGCAGAAGGGGCAGGACTATACGTTCTATACGACCGGGGCGACGGGCGAGTTGGAGATGTGGATTGAGACGGACTTTACAGCGGACGAATTTCACGATTGGGATTACGGTAGTGCCAAAGACGGGTTGAACGTGCGTGCCACGTTCAAGTACGACGCCAGCCGATGGGAGAACGGGATGGCGAACTCCTGCACGTATTATGTTTGCGTCCGTTCCTGGGACGAGACCGAAGTGCCGGTTGGAAGTCCGCTGACCGTAATGCTCGCCTCGGGTATCGTCCCGGACATGTCCGCTCCTTACGGTTCGCTTGAAAAGCCCGCGAGCTACGATGCAACTAAGGAGGGGACGATACAGGGGAAGTTCCTCTCGAACAGCGACGACTACGGTTTCTACACCTATTCGGTGCAGATGACTGGCGGAACCGATTACTATCTTCAAGTTACGCCTGTCGGGGATGAGGGGGTGAATGACATTGAAATCGGTTTTCGAACATACTTCCCTGAGTTCGACTCCTATTCCATTGATGTGATCACCAACAAAACCGTCAAGGACATAAGCGACCCTGACGGGCGTTTCGTGAAATACATTTTCACCCCGGAATCGAACGCAACGTACTGCGTGCGGCTTTCAGGATCGCCCAAGTCGCTGTTTGCGTTCAAGCACGAGCTTTATCCGCGGAGAACCGTCACGGAGCATCCATTGAACGGAAGCATCAACCCTGGCAGCATTCCGGTCGAGCCTGCCAATTTGGTCTTGCAAGATACGAAGTGTTCTCCGAAGACGCGCAAATATCCTGCGGACAGCATTTACGACGATGCCATCATCGACAAGGAACTGTATGGATTCAAACTGAAGACCGGACGCCAATACGTGTTCTGGACGGAATCGACCAGTGCGGTCACGGCCGATCTCGTGATGGAGCTTTACGATTCAAAGGGTGCGTGCCTTGCCTCGAACACATGCTGCACCACGACCGACCGAAATGTGGCGATCGGGTTCGCCCCGACGGTGGATGGGACTTACTACATTGGCCTTGCGCAGACGGGTGTTGCCGTTCCGGCAGACCTGGCGCTGACGTTCAAGGCGTCCGAGATTGGCGTTGCCGCCGCCGCCGACAGCGCGTTTGCGGATGCATTCGATTTTTCCGATTCAAACTACCTTCACTCCGTCGTTCTTTCGTTCGCCGCCAACGGAGATCGGGTGAATTCTCCCCATACGTTCTCCCGGACGGACTGGGAGGATTGGATGCGCGTCGATGCACGGAAGGGTGTGACGTACTCCCTGCGGGCCGAACAGGCGGACGGCTGGATCGAACCGGTTGCGGGATTGTCGCTCGTTGCGGACGTCTATACGGTGAGCAACTCCAAACTTTCGATCGCGAACGACGCCTCCGGTAAGCCGATGTCCGGGCTGAATCCGTATGAAGGATTCGCCCTGCCGGCAGGTGTCAATACCAGCTATTACATCCGGTTCCGCGTCGTGAACGGCGAGGGGCTCCGGTACGGTCCCTATCAGATTGTGACATCGGCTTCGGCCCCCGGGGGTGTGGGTGTGCTCAAGGTGAATCTGGTGGGGCCGGAGACCGCTGCCATACAGATCGTTGGGGATGCCGCGCCGGTACCATCGTATTTCAACGGTGCGGAGCTGCTTCTGCCGAATGGGAATGTGCAGCTCAAGTTCGTGTCGGTTACCGGATACAGCGTGCCGTCCACGACCAATGTCACGGTTGCCGTTCCGGGCGAATACACGTTCAAGTACAAGGACTCGTACGATCCAAAGGATGACGTGACGTCTGGCGCGACGGTGCTCAACATTTCGCAGACGGTCCAGCCGGTCGTGCGCACGCTTGTGGATTCCGATCCGCGCGACATCTTCAGTTTCACCGAGAACAACTCGGCGACCACCATCAAACGATACAAGTTCCGGTTGGATCCCGTCGAGGGCGATGCCGTTCTTTCCGTGACGAATGCGGACTGGGGTGTGGCTGCAAACGGCGTGACCGTCATCTCGAATCTCTCCCTTGGGGCCTCCACGAAGCCTTGGTTCGCAACCGTGTCGCATTCCGGCGTGGGGGCAGTTGATTCATCCTACACGCTGAAGGCGATCGCCTATACCGCAACCCTGTTCTCTCCGATGGAGACGCTGGCGAACGTCAGTGTGATGCCATACGACGGCGAGGCGTATTTTGTGGCGACGCTTGAAGCAGGCCGCAAATACAGTTTCTCCTACACCGGAAGCACGAAGCTCGAGATCGAGGGGGCGGGTGAGCGTCTTGGGAGCGAAAACATGTTTGCCTTCTATCCGCTGGTGGGCGGGAAGTTCGTGTTCCACTTTACGGATGCCATGGAGAGTTTCTACTTCCGTCATTCCGTCGCGGCTGCCCGCACGGTGGGCCAGCACACGAAAACGGGCACGCTCACGGTGGGCGTTGCGGCAACGGTGAAGCCGGGGCGTGTCAATTCCTGGACGAGCACATACAGCGACTCCATTCCCGATGAATGTCTCTACACCATCAACCTTTCTGGAAACAAGTCATACCTTTTGAGTACAGTCGGTGCCAGTACGAATATTGTCATGCGCGTGTACAATTCGACGGGAACGCTTGTGGCGGAGAGCCGGACGGACGGGCTGGCGGATTCGCACGACGTGCGTGCGCTCGTCGAGCCGAAGGCGACGGGGATATATTACGTGGGCCTTGCGCAGGAATTTGACGAGAAATACAACGAAAATGTTCCGGTGCCGAACATGGCGGTGACGCTGGCCGTCTCTCCGGCCGTCCAGGAGGACGAGGCCGTGGCGCTGGAGGTGAAGCCGAACGTGTGGACGGACGTGCCGCAGGAGGGCTTCGACTCGAACCGGTGGACGCGGACGTACACGGTGGCGGCGCGGAAGGACGTGGTGTACCGCTTCAGGGCGGCG
>JAFYDR010000350.1 GCA_017544725.1 Kiritimatiellia bacterium | reverse complement strand
ACGAAACGAGCCGTGGCATGGAAAGGCGGGGACCTTTCTCGGTTCGCGGGAAAACCAGTACGCTTCCGTTTCAACTTGCGCGTCGCCTCCCTTTACTCCTTCTGGGTTTCCAAAAAGCCTACGGGCGAATCAGGCGGTTACGTGGCGGCTGGAGGTCCCGCCTATCCAGGATTGAAAGATGAGCCGTGAAGAGTGACAGGCGGCGAAGCCGCCAGCGGGGAAGCTTCGCACAGTGACGAGTGAAGAGAGATTTCGCCGGTCCAACCCGATATGTCGAGTGTCTTTTGTTGCGTGTCATCAGTAGCTATCGATTGCCATCGAATGCAATCGAATAGGAGGGGCACGCTTCTCACGCGGAAACTATCAAAATACCGCACTGCCGAATATACAAAGATTTTCAGACAGAAGTTTGGTATGATTCAGTTGGTTTGTGAAATTGATGCGTGCGCCGATATGGCGGATGCCGTTCGGAAAGGAGATGAATATGAATCGAATCGGGATTATCGGAATGTCACTTTGTCTGGCGTGGACTGCTCAGGCGAGGACAATTGCCCTGTGGCCGCTCAATTGGGACGCTGTGAACAGTACGGTGGATGGACGTTGTGCAATCAACGCGGCCAATAATCTTTCGGGTGATGCCTCGCTCGTTTACAATGGCGGTATTGATTCGGGACTGGGGTGGACAAAACCGAGAAATCTCGTTTCGACGGATACCTATCTGTTCGAACCTGCCATCACGAGCGTCGTGTACTCTGCGGGTACTGCAGCCGCTAAGAACTTCGCATACAGTACGACGGTTGGCAAGTACGTGACAGGCACAAACAACTTTACGCTGGAGGGATGGATTCGCATTCCGAAGTTCCCTGAATCGGGGCAACTCTTCTTTATCGCCGATTCCGATGGAGTGAACGGTGCGTCGGGAAACCAGCGTTGGTTCCTCACTCTGCGGAACAACAGTAAGTTTAGTGGAGTGACTTGGCAACTCTGTCCGCTAGTCCACAGTGGCTCGGATACTTTGCTGTACACCCTTTCGGAATCTGAACAACGTACGCTCATGTGCGGTTGGCATCATTGGGCACTCTCTCTTGAACAGACTCCAACGAATTGCATGTGGCGGTTTTATCAGGACGGGAAACAACTGAAAACCCTTACCTATAGCACGATCGCCACGGCGAAACCGAGTGGGTATTTCGGACTGGGATGCCGGAACAATACGGGCAATGTGTTCAAAGGAGCTCTCGCGTATTGTCGTCTTTCCGACGAGGTTCTCACGCCAGATCAGTTTCTCTTTGCGCCGACTCAAACCCAGGGACACTGGAAACTAGATCGCATTGATAACGAGACTGTGAACGGCGCACCCTCGGTTGGAGAGAGCCACATCACCGGTGGTATCCTAACCTATCCTTATGGTAATACGTATTCGGATTCTACCATCTATCCGGATTCCGACTGTGCCTTTACCGGCAATCCGCCCAATCCCACCGTTACCCTTCCGAACGGAAACGTCGGATCGTTTTTCGGCAGACGTCCGGACACCCCAACGACCATGCGTATCAACAATATCGGCTACGACCTATCGCTAACGAATGACTTCACCTGCGAGGGATGGGTCAAGATCGAACAGCGTGACCTCCTCGTGCGCCGAACACCGCACATCTTAGGAACCAAACTGAACGAAAACAATTCCCAAGAGGGGTGGGGGTTTATGTTGAGCGGCAGTGCGGAGAATCTGGAGGCGAAGCTGGTTGTCGATGATTCCGCCGGACGTATCGTCAATCTCCAGACGGTTGCGAACCTTGCCGGACGCATGGGCGAATGGTTCCACTTGGCGTTGGTCTATAACCACACTGCCGGCGAGAACTCCCAAGGCGTTTGGACGGGTTATGTCAACGGGGAGTTCAGCGGTTGCGTGACGAATTCTGTCGTTCCACGTAGCGGCGGTGTGGAATGGGGGAAGTTCAAGTTTATGAGTCTTCTGAATACCGATGTTGATACATTTGCTGGCAAACTTGATTGTTGGCGTATCTCCAAGGCTGCTCTCCGTCCGACTCAGTTCCTCTGCGCCTCCGAGGGAGCCGAGGCTGCGGATGCCGTGCTGGCATTGTGGCCGATGAACGCCGCCAACGGGATCTATCTGGACGGGGCAGATGTTGTGGGTAACTACACGTTCGAGACCCTGCGAAACGCCAATTGCCGCGTGACTGCATGTGATGGTGCACCGGAGATACCCGGCGTTTCGACTCCGACAAACGGCTGCACCGGATTCCGAGTCTCCGATGAAACGCCACGAGCCTATCTCTTCCTGCACCAGTCACCAGCGGTGGATTCCCTGTTCGGCGCGGCGGGAAGTACCTTCGAGACATACGTGCGCCGTACGGCGGAACCGGTTTCCGGCAACAACGAGTTCATCTTTCTCGCCTGCCACAATGACGTTATCTTTACCCAAAACAAGATTGGTACCCAACGCGCGAACCTGACCTATCGAACAAACGGTTTTTGGCTCTATTGCTCGATCCAAAGCGGCGATAAGCAATTCCTGGACAACGGCAATCCTATCCTTTTGGAAACCGGCGTGTGGACACATCTTGCGTTGACGTATGAGCAAACAGCAAATGGTCATGAATTCAACCTCTACCTTAACGGTGTCAAGCGCGGTACCGTCTCCTACACAAGCGGCACACCCGTTTCACCCAAGGTGTTGTGGATCGGTGGGCGTCCCATTTCGGACAACAGTTTCCGAGGTGAGTTCTCAAACCTGCGGATTAGCCGCGGGGTACTGTCACCATCCGAATTCCTGTGCGCGGCGGCAAACACAAAACGGACAATCAGTTACTGGCCGTTGGACAGTGAAGGTGGCACCATTGATTTGTCTGGACGTATTCCCGGTATCTATGGTTGTCAGGACTTGTCTGACTCCTCTGCCGTCTCCGGCCTGGCACGGGGCATACGTGCCGAGGTGCCGAATCCCGACACCTCTGCGAATTTCCAAGGGTTGCCGTTGTGTAACGCGGGAGCCGTCGCTCTCGCCTCTGGCGGTTACGCCCGTACACCACTGTTAGGCGAACAACTCGATGTCACCGCACCATTCACAGTGGAAGGATGGATCAAGTGGTCACGTTCTCTCGGCGCGGAGAAAGAGGTGATTGCGGGAACGTACAACGTTGCAGTTGACGGAGGCTGGAAACTCGTCCTCGATTCGACGGGAGAAACGCCGACACTTCGCATCTTTGCGAAAGGACCGACGCCCGTCCGCACACTGGCAGATGGCGTGTTACTGGCAGATGCATCGATTCTTTACAATGTCTGGACTCATCTCGCACTGCGCTACGATCCCAGCGAGGGGAATGGTATCTGGACGCTCTTTGTCAATGGGAAGCCCGTCGGTAGCGTTGGAAATCTCTACCGTAATTCAAATTGCCTTTATCAGGGATCCTTCCGTTTGGGTGCCTCCTCTGGTGATACCTCGTTCGTCGGCGGCTTCGACCTTTGGCGCGCATCACGTGGACTACTGGACGAGGAAGATCTCCTCTATCGGTACTATGGTGGAATGTCCATTCTTCTTCGGTAGGAGATCCAATGAAACAGGGAATCGTTTTTCAGTTTGCTTTGACAGCTTGGGTGTTGACCTGTGGCGTACAGGCAGCGGAAACGCCCGTGCGCGGGAATCTCGCCGATGCGACGCTCCAGCCGATCCGGATTCAGATGCCGCCACCACTGCGTTACCGCGATCCGGCGAACATTGTGTACCAGACGGGGCCTTCGATTGCTGTCGCGCCGAACGGGCGGATTTGGGTGGCGATTATGACTGGCGGCGTTGACGAAGAGAACCGTAATTATGTCGATCTGCTTACGAGTGGCGACGGCGGTGACACATGGAGCGAACCCAAGATGGCACTCGACATCGACGGACCGATGCGTACCTTCGATCCCGGAATGTGGACTGATCCCGAAGGGCGCGTGTGGCTCTTCTGGTGCCAGGTCTATGACTTCTGGGATGGGCGTGGGGGCCTTTGGACGACCGTTTGTGACGATCCGGGAAAGGAGGACGCGGCGTGGTCTCCGCCGCGTCGCCTTTGCGACGGCGTGATGAAGAATAAACCTCTCGTTCTTTCGAACGGAGACCGTTGGTTACTCGTGGAGCAATGGCAGGACGACACCTCTGGTTGGCATTGGGACTATCTGAAGAAACAACCGCGACTTCCCGAATGGTACCATACCGACACGCCGCACATCGGAGCGAACGTGTACCGATCCACGGACAAGGGGGCTACATGGAGCTACTGGAGTACCGCACCGGTTCCGCAGAATGTACGTACCTGCGATGAGCACATGGCAATCGAACGGAAGGACGGCACGTTCCGGATGCTCCTGCGCACGAAGTACGGCATGGGCGAATGTACCTCTTCCGACGGTGGACGCACATGGACCCCCGTTGTGCCGAGTGCGATCAAAAATCCGGCGGCGCGTTTCCACTTCTGCAAGCTCCGTTCGGGGAACGTCCTGCTCGTGAAGAATGGACCGATAGACGTACAGACCGATCGCCGCGACATCATCGCCTATCTCTCTGAAGATGACGGTCAGACCTTTCCATTCAAACTGCCGCTTGACATTCGTCCAAAGCCCTCTTATCCTGATGTCTCGCAAGGCGCGGACGGGAGAATCTATTCGGTTCACGATTTCGACCGCAGGGGAATTGGAGAGATCATCCTCGATGTCTTCACCGAGGATGATATCCGTGCCGGGAAGATTGTTTCACCCGGCAGTCGGCTCCATCGGATTGTCCGCAAAAACGCGCCGAAGCTGATGAAATGAGAGGTAGTTTCAAAACCACAGATTACACGGAACTCATGGAATGGTTATTTAGGAAACTCGTGATGTTCAGTGCGTTCCGTGTATGTCGCGGTTGAAGAACAGGATGGCTGAAAGGTTTGAAATTGGTTCACAAGATGAAGATCAACAACCTAGAAATATTCTTGGGAAAAATCCAGCGAGGTGAGATTGCCCTTGGCGCTTGTGTCACCTTTGCTGATCCGGCAGTGACGGAACTTGTCTGCGAAGCAGGGTTCGACTTTGTCTGGATTGACGGGGAACATGGTGAGATGGATCGCCTCAGCGCAATGGCCCATCTGATGGCGGTAAAGGGAACGCACTGCGCCAGCCTGTACCGCGTAGCAAGCTGCGATCATACGGAAATCAAGAAGATTATCGACTTTGCTCCGGCGGGTGTGATCGTTCCGATGGTGATGAATGCGGATGACGCGCGACGTGCGGTCGCCGCCTGCCGTTACCCGCCGATCGGTAACCGAGGGTGTGGATTCCGGCGCGGTCTCGCTTATGGCGCGGGTGATTTCAACGCTTACTGGGAAGCGTCGAAAGAAGATCCTCTGGTCATCATCCAGCTGGAACACATCGAAGCCGTGCGCAACCTTGACGAGATCCTTCAGGTTCCGGGTGTCGGTGCGATTCTCATTGGACCTTACGATCTCAGTGCGTCGATGGGACAGGAAGGCAACTGGGACGCACCGGAGGTCCAGACCGTCTTTGAAGAGTCGAGTCGCAAGGTGCGTGAGGCAGGTATTCTTCTTGGTGTCTATACCGAAAGCCAGTTTGATGTCTGGAAACGACGCGGGGT